>JBNGEB010000128.1:0-6839 GCA_049975585.1 Anaerolineae bacterium | reverse complement strand
GGTTGGAGAGGGGGTTGTGGCGCCGGGGACGGGGTTGGCCGGGCGTCGCTGGCGGGCCGGATCGGTAGCATACAGGAGGCACGCACATGGCGGGATGGCTTCGGTCCAGGCGTTCGCAAGACGCGGCTGCCTCCGACGCGAGCGCGGCAGACCGCGTTGGCGCCGGCGAGGAGATCATCAAAGAGCCGCCCATGGAGATCGTGGGCAAGGTCTTTCAGCCCGACGAGTTTGTGGACTACGTGGAGGACCTCGATTTCCCCGACCCGCGCCCGACGCGCGTGTTCCTCCACCACACCTGGCGGCCCACGCTGGAGCAATGGCGCGGCCGCGAGACTATCATGGCCATGAAGGCCTACTATGAGCGGCAGATCTGGGAGGACCACGACGGCCGCCTCCACGAGGGGTGGAACGCCGGCCCGCACCTGTTCGTGGCGCCCGACGGCATCTGGGTGTTCAGCGACTTGCGCTACGACGGCGTCGGCGTGCGCGGCCACAACGAGGCCTCGCGCCACCTGGAGATGGTCGGCAACTATGACGAGAAGCTGCCCAGCGGCAACGTGTTGGCCTACACCATCGCGGCGTTGGGCATCCTGCACGTCCGGCTGGGCCTGGACATCCAGAACCTGAACTTTCACCGGGATTTCTCCACCAAGACCTGCCCCGGCAAGGCGGTGCAAAAGAGCTGGATCATCCCCCAGGTGGCGGCTTGGATCGAGACTTACCGCGAGCGTAAGCTAGAGATGCTAGGCGAGATTCGCTCCTCGCTGGTGCGGCTGATCCAGCAGTTGCTGGTGCCCACCAATCCCCACGCGGCCCTCGCCAAGGGCGCAGACGCGCGCGGCTTGCTGGGCGCGCTCACGCACGAGATCCCCATCGAGATCGACGACCGGGGCTATATCGTGCAGCTCTTTGGCGAGGCGCTCATCGTCCCCGTCAACGAGTGGGATCGCGTCATGACATTGGACGAGTTCGAGCGGCGCGAGATGGGCGCGCGACGAGCCAGCAACCCGCCAACGCGCGTCGTGGGCGGGCAGGTGCGCGAGCTGGCCATGAACCCCAAGGACCCGCATCCGGGCGAGGGGACCATGCGCTAGGCTCTGGGGGCCATGGCGCGTATGTCCTTGTCGGCACGCAGAAGCGATGACAACCTCTAGGAGAGCACAAACTAGCGATGCGCATCATCTTTTTGGGGACGGGCACCTCCCACGGGGTGCCCGCTTTGGATTGCATGTTGGGAACCTTCCGAAACTGCCGCCGCGATCTCTACCTTCGTAGGCGGGCCGACCGCTACCTGGCGCGGACCCGCGCCAGCATCGCGGTGGAGACCGACGAGGGCACGCTGCTCATCGACACGTCGCAGGACTTTCGCCAGCAGATGCTCGAGAGCCGCCTGCCGCGCATCGACGCGGTGCTGTTCACCCACACTCACGCCGACCACATCCAGGGCTTGCCCGATATCCGCTCCTACTGCCGGCTCCACCAGGGCCCCATGCCCGTCTATGGGTCGGCAGAGACGTTGAACGAGCTTCATACCAGCTTTCGCTATGTGTTCGAGCGGCCCGAGGGCTATGTGGGGGGCGGGATCCCCAGCCTGGAGCCCCACGTCCTCGACGGGCGGCCATCGCGCATCCTGGGCCTGACCGTGACGCCCATCCCGGTTGAGCACGGCCCGCTCAACGGCTGCTACGGGTATCGCCTGAACGACGTCGCCTACCTGCCCGACGTCAAGCACATCCCCGAGACGTCGAAAGCGCTGTTGGCGGACCTGGACCTGCTTATTCTGAACTGCCTCCGGCCCAGGGAGCACGTCAGCCATCTCTCCATGGAGGAATCGCTGGCCTATGTGGCGGAGCTGGCGCCGCGGCGTTGCCTGCTCACCCATATGACCCATGACATTGACCCCGCCGTGCACGGGCGCCTCCTTCCAAAGAACGTGGCCTTTGCCTACGACGGACTGGCGGTGCTGGCCTGGGGGACGGCCGTCTCGGGGATGTCCGCTCGGCGGCGAGGATGCGGCAAAGACAAGTCCGAGCGGTGACGAAGGCTTGGCGTGCCGTTTGACCGGAGCGGTGGTAGAATCGGGCTGCGCACGGGTAGGGCGCGAGGAGGTGGCGTGCGGCGTACCTGGCAGGAACTGGGTTGGGAACACCTGACGGCATCGCAGCGGGAGCTGATCCAGTGGGAGCCACCTGGCGAGGGCGTCTCGCTTTGGGGGCATGGCAGCGCCGCTACGGGCAAGAGCACGGCGCTGGTGTGGCGGCTTTTGCTCATGCTGGAAAGGGGCGTCCGCGCCGACCAGGTGCTCTGCCTGGTGCCGCAGCGGGGCCAGGCGGAGCGCTACCAGCGGATGATGGCCGCGCTCATGCTGGAGGCCGAGCGGCGCGGCGCGCAGCTCGGCTCTATGGCCGTGGATATCACCACCTACTATGGGCTGTGTCGGCGCTTGGTGGCGCTGTTCTGGCCGGTGCTGGCGCCCCTGGCTGGTTTCTCGCGGCCCAAAGAGGAGCCCGTGTTCCTGACTATCGAGGCCGCCGAGTACCACATGGCCCGCATCGTGGAGCCCCTCATCGCCGAGGAGGGCTACTTTCGCGAGCTGGGCCTTCCGAGGGGGAGGCTCCTTTCGCAGCTCCTGGACAACCTCAACAAGTCGGCGCTGGTGGGATTCCCGCCCGAAGAGATCGGCCAGCGGCTGGCGCAGGCTTGGGTGGGCGAGGCCGATCGGCTCCTCAGCTACCAGCAGGCCCAAGAGTGCGCCTTGGCCTTTCGCCGTTACTGCCTGGGGCACAACCTGGTGGATTTCAGCCTCACCACGGCCTTGGCGAGCATGGGCGTCGAGCAGGTGCTCGAGGTGCAAGACTACCTCCAAGAGCGGGTGACGCACCTGCTGGTGGACAACCTGGAGGAGAACGTCCCCGTGGCCTTGCGGCTCGTCGCCTGGCTGCGGGAGCGGGTCGCGTCCACCGTGCTCCTCAGCGACGAGCCCGGCGGCTATCGCCTGTTCCTCGGCGCCGACGCCACCATGGCTCAGGAGGCCGGCGCGGCCTGTGACGACTGCTTATGCTTTGACGAACCCGTGACCGGCGCAAAGCACACCTTGGCGTTGGGCGTGGCCTTGGTGCGCGCGCTCGGCGCCGAGCCGCCCACGCTCCGCGCCGAGAAGGGCGACGCCACCGAGGCCATCCTGGATCAGACCCGCGAGCCCTACTGGGTAACCATGGCGCGCTGGACGGCCGCGCGCATCGGGGGGTTGGTGGCGCAGGGCACGGACCCAGCGCGGATCGCCGTTATCGCGCCGTATGTCAGTGACGTGATGCAGTTCGTTCTGGGCGAAGAGCTGGCGAGGATGGACATCCCCGTGCATCTGTTGCGGCCCTCGGCGCTGCTCCGCGACGATCCGGTCATCCGCGCCCTGCTGACGCTGACCCTGGTGGCGCATCCGCAATGGGCTGACGAGCTCCGCTTGGGCCAATTGGCGCCTCGCGTGGAGGACGTCGCCTGGGCCTTTGCGGGGCTGATGGAGGGGCTCGATCCGGTGCGTGCTGCGTATCTGGCCCAGGCGGCCTGGGACGAGCCATCCCAGCGCCTGCGCGCCGTCGATCTGAACGAGAGCGACATTCCCCGTGGCGCCGAGCGCATCTTTGAGCGGGTCGGCTATGCCTATCGCTCGCGCTATGGCGACCTGCGCTCCTATCTGGAAGTGTACCAGCAGGGCGATCCTCAGCCGGTGGACCAGTTCCTCACGGAGCTATTCGGCCAGGTGCTGAGCCAGCCCGGCTATGTCTTTGCGCACAATCCCGCCGCCGCCCGCTCGCTGGGACGCTTGGTCGAGTCCGCGGCCAAGTTCCGCGCGGCCACCGGAGGCCATCTGGTGTTTGGGGAGAGCTCGCCCGGCGCGTCGGTATCGGCCTTGGCGCGCGAGTACGTGGAGACGGTGCTGAGCGGCATCGCCAGCGCCGACTATCGCGCCGACTGGGCCACCGAGCCCATCACCGGCGTGGTTCTGGCGCCGGCCTATGCCTACCTGACGCGCGATCTCCACAGCGACTACCAGTTCTGGCTGGACCTTGGCTCGGTGGGATGGTGGACGCGCCCCAACCAGCCGTTGACGCATCCCTATGTCCTATCGGCGCATTGGCCCAAGAACGCCGTCTGGACCGACGTCCACGAGGAGGCTCAGCGCCAGCGCGGCCTGGTGCGCGTCCTGTATGGGCTGGCCGCGCGCTGTCGGGTGGGCGTTTACTTGGCATCGTCGGACCTGGGGGTCACCGGCGAGCCAGCCGAATCCCGCCTGGAGCGGCTCTTGATGCGAGTTCTCCGTCCAAAGGACAACGACCATGACGGCAACGCCTGATATGACGCTCTACGGCTATCGGCTCCGACGCCACCAGCGCGACATCCTGGAACAGATGCGCGCCAGCCGCGACGGCGACCCGCTGCGCCTGGCCGTGTCCGCCGTGCCCGGCAGCGGCAAGACGCTCACCCTGGCGCTGCTGGCCGCCGATCTCATCATCTCGGACCGCATCGGCGACACGGGCGAGGTGCTCGTCGTCACAGTACAGAACGCGGCCGTCGCCAACATCAACCAGCGCATTCGTGACATCCTGCGGGATCAGGGGCTGCCTCCCGTGGGCTACCAGGTCTGCACGCTGCACAAGCTGGCCGCCGACATCATCCGAGAGCGCGCCGATCTGGCGGGCGTCTCGGAGACGCTGACCATCGTGGACGACGCCGAGTCCAGGCGCGCCCACCGTCACGCCGCCAGGACCTGGATCGACGAGCACCGCGCGTGGTGGGAGTCGTTCGTGCCTGACGGCAGCGCCAACCAGCGTCAGAAGGCCATGGACAAGTGGCGGGATCGCACCGAGGAGATCTCCCGCGAGGTTACCAAGCTGGCCAAGCACTTGCGCTACACGCCTGAACGCGCCGCCATCGTGGTCGGCCGCGATGCTGGCCCCTTTTTGCAGATGGGCGTGGCGCTCTATCGTCAGTATCAGCGCTACCTTGCGGCGCGCGGCGGTTTGGACTTCGACGACCTCATCTGGCGCGCCACGGACGCCCTCCAGCAGGACCCCGCCTTTCTCGATGCGCTGCGCCGACGCTGGCCCTATCTTTTGGAGGACGAGGCCCAGGACAGCTCTCCCCTCCAGCAGGAGATCCTCTCGTTGCTGGCGGGCGATGTACTCTCTTGGGTGCGCGTGGGCGATCCCAACCAGGCCATCAACAGCACCTTTACCGCCGCCGACCCGCGCTACTTTCGCCACTACCAGCGCCAGCCCGCCGTCGTCAAGGCCCGTCTGCCCGAATCGGGCCGCTGCGCGCAGCCCATCATCGACCTGGCCAACTATCTGGTCCGCTGGACGGTGACCTCTCACCCGCTGGAGCGGGTCCGCGAGATAGCATTCGAGCCCCAGGCCATCGAGCCCACCCGGCCCGGCGACGCCCAGCCCAACCCGCCGGCGGAGGGCTCGCATATTGTCGTGCGGCCAGATGGCTTTGAGACGCCCGAGGACGAGGCCAAGGCGCTGGCGCGCTATGCGGGCGACTATCTTCGACGCATGCCCGATCGCTCGGCGGCCATCCTCTGCCCGGCCAACTGGCTGGGGACCTTGGTGGTAGAGGCGCTGCAAGCTCCGGACGGCCCTCGCGTCCCAGTGGACGATCTGCTGCGCTCCACGCCCCAGTTGCGCCGCGTGGCCGAGGTCCTGGGCGCTGTCGGGGCTTACCTCGCCAACCCAACACGGGCCTCGGCGCTGAGCCGTCTGTATTCCGCGATGGAGGAGGGCGATGGCGACAATGCGAGCTCGCCGAAGGCCATGCGTCGCCGACGTGCCGTGCTGAACAGCCTCAAGCCTGAGCGGCTGCTCTTTCCCCAGACGACGGGCACCCTCTGCGACGAGCTGCCGCCAGGGGTGGACCTCAGCCGTGAGGGGCTGAGGGCGCTGGAGCGCTTTTCTCGGCGCGTGGCGCGATGGGTCCGCGCCGCGTCGCTGCCCATCGACCAGCTCCTGCTGACCATCGGGCAGGACCTGTTCACCAAGGAGCAGGATTTGGCCCTCTGCCACACCATCGCCGAGGGGCTGCGCTCGGCCGGCGAGATGCACCCCGAATGGCGCCTGGCCGAGCACGTCGCCGAGCTGGAGCGCGTGGCCAAGAACAAGGCCAGCATGGGCGGGCTCTCGCTGGCCGATAGCGGCTACCAGGCGCGTGCCGGTAGAGTGGCCGTTACCACCATGCACAAGGCCAAGGGTTTGGAGTGGGACGCCGTGTACCTGATGTCCGTGGATAGCCTCGAGTTTCCCACGCGCCTCGACGATGCTTTCCGCGATGAGCCCTACTTTATGCCGGGCCGCGCGCCTTCCGTCGAGGCCCGCAAGGAGCTGGAGCAGCTCGCCCGCGACGAGCCGATCCTCTCCGTGCTGGATATCCCCGCCGCTTCCGAGATATCGACCGTGGACGCCTCGCGGCTGGAGACCATCGCCGAGCGCCTGCGGTTGCTGTATGTGGGCATCACACGGGCTCGGAGGGACCTGGCCATCACCTGGAGCCGACGCGGCGGTGGGCGGCAGGTCCAGGCCGCCGAGGCGTTGCTGGTCCTGGCCGAGTATCTTGACCAAGGGGGGCGCGCGTGAGCGAGGAACCTCGGCTGCCCGAAGGGTATCTCTTTAGCCAACACAGCCTGAACACCTATGCCCGATGCAAGCGCCGCTTCTGGCTGCGCTACGTGGCGCGGGTGCCGTGGCCGGTCCCTCAGGACGACGATCCCCTGGCCTACGAGGCCCATCTGGAGCGCGGGCGCATCTTTCACCAGTGGATACAGCGCGACTTGCTGGGCCTGCCGG
>JBNGEB010000127.1:0-6873 GCA_049975585.1 Anaerolineae bacterium | reverse complement strand
AAATAAGCCTGCCAGCTCAACTCGACCAGTACATCTCGATAGCCCTGTTCGTGCTCGGCGCTTACCTGTTGGCTCTCTACGTGGGCCTGGTCGTTTGGACCTTCCGGGACGTCCGTGCCCGAACCCGAGACGTGCTCGGGCAGATCATGGCAACGCTCCTGGTGGCCGTGTTCACGCTGCCGGGCTTGCTGGTGTACATGCTCCTGAGACCCCATGAGACGCTCTCTCAACGCTACGAACGGGACCTGACGGAGGAGGCCATTCTTCAGGATCTCGAGGCGCAACGCATTTGTCCTCAATGCCGACGCCGCGTGGAGCCCGACTTTGTGGTGTGCCCCGCCTGCCATTATCAGCTACGTGTCCCCTGCGACGCCTGCGGACGCCTGTTGGAGCCCGATTGGGACATCTGCCCCTACTGTGGCACGGAGCGAGCACCGCAGGAAGAAGATGAGAAGCTCACCGTCGAGCCCGTCGCGGTGGTTGACTGGGAACCCCAGGGCGAGCCCGAGCCGGAACAGTCGGAGACCTAGTCCCCTAGTCGCTGTCCGCTACGATCTGCACCCAGATGCCTCGAGCTCGTAGCTTGGCGAAAAGCGCCTCCGCATCTCGCTCGCGCACCAGGTGATGCGTGCTATCCACTGCCATATCCAGATGCGGCTTGATCTCCGGATCCGTCCTCAGCTCACGCATGGTGGCCTTGTCCACGGTCTCGATAAGGACGCGGGAGCATGCCCACACCCTTCCGAATCGCCCACCCCAAGCTAGCAGCCTCGCCAAGAGTGACTGCGGGACCGCGTCGCCGCTGATGCGCTGCAAGAAAGAGGTCATCTGCTCGGCCCGCACGCCCGATCGATAGCCGGCGGCCACTGATTGCTCCGTCACCCGGTAGATCGCGCGCTCTGCCTGGGCTTCCCAAGCCGCGAAACGCTCCAACTGATATCGCGTGTACAAGGTGCCTGCAACCGGAATCCGCACTCGGCCATCCTCAGTGACCTCCGCAACGCCAGAAGTTGAACGAACTGACGGTTCGGGTCCCTGTCCAGGTCGCCAGTACGACGCCCTTTCCCCGAGCAGGTAAAAGCTGGAGCAATTGGCGCCTCGGTCAGATCCCAGCGCCACGATACCCAGCCAGTACAGAGGCCCGGTGACCATCGCCGTCACGATGGAGCCCTCGATGCGATCCCATTGTTCATAGCCGCTCAGAAGCTGATCGCTCCCTCCATCCCGTAGCTGCCACGCGTCATAGTCGCCATCAACCCGCACCAGATCTGGACGTGTGCGCTTGATAACGTGAACGAGCGATGGGAGAGAGATCCACGTATCCAGAGGCGCTTGAGCGAGCACACGCATAACCACGGTGCGAGCCGAAAGCATGTCTTGCGCACCTCGGTCGTCCAGCGAGACGAGCCCGGCCCAAGCGAGCTCATCCCACACCGTTGCACGCCGCCAAGCCTGGTAGAGGGTTCGGTAGCGCTCCGAGCGGCTGGCACGCAGCCAAATCCGTGCGTCGGGCGAAGGCGCCACGATCTTTCCCCGCTGCCTAGCAAGCCCTGCACCATGTACCATAGCGGCCAGAAACGCCAGACGCTGAGGATTGCCCTCCCCGGCAAGGCGGCCCTGCGCATCCAACGATGACAGGGTGCTGGAGAGCAGATTGCGCATGTCGCCGCCCTCTGGAATCCTCGGAGCGCGGTTGCGCAGGTGCACCAAAAGCGCCAGAAGGTCCTCCTCAGCCGTTGCGGCGTCATCCCGCAAGACGACATCCGGAACGCCATCCAGCGTCCGCAGCTCCACCCGTCTCCGTTCCAGCGGGAGCTCGCGCACAAGACTCAAGAGGGGCTCTGGGACGTGGAAAGCCTCCACCGCCTTGCCCCCCAGGTCTGCGTAGGTACGATAGAGCAGGCCTCTGAAATAGAGCTCCTCGAGAGCATTCTGAGGGTTCTGCCAAGGGGCCTCGCGCCGAAGGGCAGCAGGGCCCAGGCGACGGGGCGATCCATAGTCACCGACAAGGCGATGCGCGGGGACGATCCCATCCTGGCCCGCAACCTCGGCCAGCAAGGCGCGCGCATCTGGACTCAGCATGGCTGCCACCGTATCCAGACGCCTCGCAACCTGCATCGATTCCGCAAGATGCCGCGCCCAGTCCTCTTTCTGGCCACCCAGAAGATGCAACTTCCAGAACGACGCAATCCCGCGCAGCAACTCATCGGGATGCTCGTAAAGCGCTCGGTAGAGATCCTTCGTTCTGCTCGAATGCGCCATCATGGTCCCATTATAGCTATGGGGACCTCATCACCAAGCAACCAGTGACACCCAGACAATCCCTCTGCGTAATACAAGTGAGCGTGTGAATCATAGCGAAGGGGGGGGTCATGCAGAAGCAAAGCAACGTACCCAAACTCTCGGTGCTCCAAGCCCTAGGCGAGAGGCTTGCGACGGCCTGGCGGCTGTTCGTGGACCCTCGCGTCCCGCTTTGGGCGAAGGCTCTCCCCGTCAGTGCGCTGGTCTATGTGCTCTGGCCTATGGATGTCCTCGCCGATGTCATACCCGGCCTGGGCCAACTCGACGACCTCACGATCCTGGTGCTCGCCATCGAAGCCTTTATCAGACTCTGCCCCGACGACTTGTGGCCCACAACCGACGTCTCGGAAAGAGAGGCTCCTGACGATGCTGTAGAGGGCTCGTACCAAGTCATGGGTGACACGGAACCGCCTGAGACCATGGACCCCCGCCAGATCGGCGGCGGTTCGCCAGAGTAGGCGCCGCGGGATCCCCTCGCGGGATCGCACGGCATCGAGCGCCCCTGAAGACACTCTAGACTTGCCACACTACACCCCGCAATGTAGAATAGCTATGCGCTTTGGGAGCGAGCGGAGTCTCGATCAAGAGCGACAGGGGATGGAGCGTGGTTCGCCCTTTGGGATGGTCTGATCTGCTGACATTGAGGCGTATGCAGCCCAAGGGCACGACTCTGGACGTCCGGCGAGCTACCTTGACCTCGTCATCGCCACTGCTAGTAGGAGCATTGGGGCTATTGCTGCACCAACCCCTTGGCGCCATGACGCTGATCGACGACGCCGAGGGCGAGATTGGCATCGCCCAAGCCAGCCCCCAGCAAGGCGGCAGGGCTTGGGACGTGCGCTTTCTCGCGCCGAGCATTGCCCACAGCACCGAGGCAGCTCGCATCTGGCAACGGCTTCTGACGGCCCTAGGCGTGCTTGCCTGCGAACACGGTGCCGAGCGCCTGCTGGCCTATGTGCCGGAGGACGCCTACATCGAGCAGGTCTTTGGCGAGGCTGGATTCGACGCCTCATCGCGAGAGCAGGTGTTTGTCCTTACCAACCCACCGCCGCCCGCCCCAGAGCCAACGGGCCTTCGTCAGCTCACCGGCAAGGATCATGCGGAGCTGCGAGCCCTTGTGCGCGCCACAGTTCCAACGCGCCTCACAGAAATGGGCGAAGCAACGCCCACGCGCCAAAGGGCGCCCAAGGGTCTTTTTGTGAGTCCGCCTAAGGAGTATGTTTGGGTTCGGAACGGCGGAGCGGCAGCTTACATCGGGTTGTTCGCAGGCCCCCAATGCTACTGGCTAGAGACGCTCGTCCGTCCCGAGCTTAGAACCGAAGTCGCGCCCCATCTTCGTTTCGTCTTGTCCTCCATCGAATGCAGCCCCCAATTGCCCGTATTCTGCTCAGTTCCCGACTATGCCGGGGGAACGGGCTGGATCTTGCGCGCTCTGGGGTTCAAGCAATATGTGCGGCAGGCGCTCATGGTGTCGAGACTCGTCTCGCGCGTCCCGGTTCGCACGCCGGTCGTCTTTGCAGGGCTAGAGGGCAGCATGGACACCAGTGCACCCATCCGAACGTGTGCCGAGATGACCAGTACGCACGAATCCTACGAGAAGGGGTGTTCATAGCATGACGTCGCTCGAAATAACCGATGATATCGAAGCTCTGCTAAAAGTCCTCCCACCAGACATCAGTGAGGCCTTGGAGCAAGAGGACCGGTTCGAAGATCTTCTGGAAATTGTCCTTGATCTGGGCCGGCCGTGCGATGCCCGCTATGTGGACGGTGACGTCCGATTGACCGAGCGCGAGATGGCGTGGGAAGAGATCGACTATGTCGTGTCTCGCATCGGCGCCTTTGGGGAAGACAACCGCGCAGGCATTGAGCGCACCTTGCACCGCATCTCGGCCCTACGCAATCGCACAGGACGAATCGTCGGCCTGACATGCCGCGTCGGACGAGCCGTCTTTGGCACCATTAACATCATCGACGATATCGTCGCATCGGGGCAGAGCATCCTGCTCCTGGGGCGTCCCGGCGTAGGCAAGACGACCATGCTGCGCGAAGTGGCGCGGGTCCTGGCGGATAAGCGGCGGGTGGTCATCGTCGATACCTCCAACGAGATTGGCGGTGACGGCGACATCCCGCATCCGGCCATCGGGCGAGCCCGGCGCATGCAGGTGCCCACCCCGTCGCTCCAGCACGCGGTAATGATCGAGGCAGTCGAAAACCATATGCCTGAGGTCATCGTCATCGACGAGATCGGCACGGAACTCGAAGCGGCCGCAGCCCGCACCATCGCGGAGCGAGGGGTGCAGCTCGTGGGAACCGCCCATGGCAACACGCTCGACAACCTGATGATGAACCCCACGCTGTGTGACCTGGTAGGTGGCATTCAGACCGTAACGCTTAGCGACGAAGAGGCCCGCCGCCGCGGCACGCAGAAATCCGTCCTAGAGCGCAAGGCGCCACCGACCTTTGACGTCGTGGTCGAGATCCGCGATTGGGACCGCGTGGCTATCCGCGAGGACGTAGCCGCCGCCGTGGATGCTATCCTGCGGGGGCAGACGACACCGGTCGAGGTGCGCGTGCGAACGCCTGACGGTGAGATACAGCGCTTCAGCGAGCAAGAGGCTCAAGTCGTGGCGGTCGAGCGGCCCACCCCGCAATCAGCCCAACGAGCCGCTCTCACACATTCGCGAGAGCGCGAAACGCCATCGGTGCTGCGCGTCTATCCCTACGGCCTCAACCGAGATCGTCTGCGCCAGACGAGCCGCCGCATGAACCTGCCCGTCGTCATAGCCCAGAACCTTGCGGAAGCCAACGCTCTGTTCACGTTGCGCACCTACTACCGCAAGCGCCCCCGTGTCATCGCCGAGGCGGAGCATCGGGGCATCCCGGTGTACGTGCTTCGCAACAACACTTCAGCGCAGATGGAACGCTTTTTGGCTGACATCTTTGATGTCAGAGCGGAGGATCCAGAGACCGCGGCCGCCCTCACCGAGGCACGCAGAGCGATTCTCGAGATCACCGCCGGCAGCAAGCGTTCTATCGAGCTTTCGCCTCAGGACGCTCGCGTCCGCCGCATGCAGCACGAACTCGCTCGCGAGGCGAATCTGGCCTCCTACAGCACCGGCACCGAGCCGACGCGAAGGGTGACCGTCCATGACACGCGTTGAACGCACGTACCCAGGCCTATTCGTCACGTTGGAAGGGCCAGATGGCGCCGGCAAAACCACACAGGCCGCTCTCCTGACCCAAGCGCTCCGAAGCCGCGGCTTGATCGTCACAGACACGCGTGAGCCAGGGGGGACCCGCATCGGCGAGCAGGTCCGTGCCATCCTCCATGACGTTCGGCACGCCGAGATGCTGCCCGAAACCGAAGTCTTGCTCTTTGCCGCATCTCGTGCCCAGCATGTGGGCGAGCGCATCAGGCCCGCCCTCAAAGCTGGCCAAGTCGTCGTATGCGATCGCTACGCCGAGTCCACCCTTGCTTACCAAGGATACGGCCGAGGGCTCGATCTTGATAGCCTCTGGCAGATTACCCGCTTTGCAACGGATGACCTGCGACCGGATCTTGTGATACTATTGGACCTGGACGTGGAGCAGGCGATGGAACGCCGCAAGCGCGATGAGGAGGCAGGCGGTGCCCGGCGAAACCGTCTTGATCGCCTCGATGGCGCGTTCTACGAGCGCGTGCGCCAAGGGTATCATGCCATGGCCCTGGAGGAGCCTGACCGCTGGCTGGTGCTCGACGCAACGCGCCCGATCACAGAGGTCCACCAAACCATCTGGGAGCGCGTGGATTATCTCTTGAGCCAAAGCAGAGCATCGGGCGAATCGGACACGCAAACAAGGGAGCTCACCACACGATGAACATGAAACTGCTCGTGAGCATCGTCCATAGCGACGATGCCGATCAACTGATTTCCGCCTTGCGCGACGGCGGGTTCTCATCCACCAAAATCAGCACGACGGGCGGGTTCCTTCGAGAAGGCAATGCCACCATCCTCGTCGGAACGGACGAGAACAAAGTCCCCAACGTGCTGGACATCATCAAGCGCAACTGTCACACGCGTACGCAATACGTGAACCCCCTTCCCCCCATCATGGAGCCGGGCGAGCTCTACATGCCAAACCCGGTGGAGGTGCAAGTTGGGGGCGCGGTGATCTTTGTGCTTGACGTCGAAGAGCTGATCAAACTCTAGCGGCGACGGGCCACGAGTGGTAGATTCTGACGCGACGGGGCGCCAGCGATGATCTACGCACGTAACAGCACCTACCCATGCAAGGGACAATCGTGAACCACACCGCCAGCCACCAGGAGACCGTCACGGATCGCTACCTGGACCCACCGCCGTTGCTGCTCATCATCTCGGGGCCCTCAGGGGTCGGCAAGGATACCGTCATCGCTGCCATGCGAAAAGCGGGAATCCCGTTTCACTTTGTGGTCACGAGCACCACACGCCCTCGCCGCCCAGGCGAGATCGACGGCGAGGATTATATCTTTGTGGAGCGGGACCAGTTCGAGCGTATGATCGAGGAAGATGAGCTGATCGAGTATGCCGTCGTGTACGACCAGTACAAGGG
>JBNGEB010000126.1:0-6876 GCA_049975585.1 Anaerolineae bacterium | reverse complement strand
AGACGGCGCATGTCCACCATCCCGCACGGGCTGAACCAGAGGCACCAGTTGATGGCAAACCCAACATAGATCAGATTGCTAATGCCGCGTTGCCGCAACCAGTGATTGAGCTGGTGCGTGGTCACGCAGACGCCCTCGCCGTCCTCTGGTCGCATGGTAGGCGCGAAATCCAGACGCGCGTGGAGAGACGGCATCTGCTCTGCGTAGCCCTCGCCATACGCCAGGTCCAACTGCTCGTGCACCCAGTCCTCGCCCGCGGGCGCGCCTGGCGGCTGTCGCGGCTCGGCGCCAGCCTCGGCCACGTTACGCTGGTAGGCGGGATACGCCTCCGCATAGCGCGGCAACGCCGCGATGTGGCACACCGGCAGCCCCGCCGCTCGCGCCGATGCTAGCGCCCGTTCCATCTGCGGCAGGTCGTCGCGATAGCGGCGGATCCACTCGCACGTGGCGATCTGAGCCTCGATGGCAGGATCCGCCTCGGGCCAGGGGAGCTTGTCATCGAGTCCCAGGTTCCACACATGCATGACGATCAGCGCGGTCTGCTCTCTCGGCACCGCGATGGTCGAGGCCGCCCACCCCTGAAAGCCGTCCGCGGGATGCTCCGCCTCTGGATCGATGGGATACTGCCGGTAGTAGTGCACGGTGAGACCACGCGCCGCTGCGTCCATCGCATACCTCCTGATGCTCTGCGCTGCCGATAGTATAGAGCCCTTCCTTGCCCAGAGCTGCCAGTTGTGCAGCACACGTCGCGCGGGTATCATAGACTCTGACGGCAAGATCGTCTCGGCGCCCCTACGAGCAAGGAAGGACCAAGCCGTGCTGCCCAGAGAACGCGTCATCGCCGTTATCGAGCATCGCGTGCCCGATCGCATGCCCATCTATGGCTGGCTCTACTGGAACCTCCGCGAGGCCATCGATGCTGCCTTTGGCTCCCAAGCGGCGCTTGAGGACCACTATGACTTTGACTTTGCACATCTGTTTGGCGGCCCAGGCTGCTATGACGGAGACGACCTAGAAGCCCTGCGCGACAGCTTGGGGCACGACATCGAGCCAGCCGATCTCCTGACGGTGCCCATGACCGATCCCAATAACCTAGAGGACTATCAGGACATCGTCTCTGAGGTTCGCCATCACAAGGAGCAACGCGCCCGCTTTGTCTATGTCCAGACGCCGGGCATCTTTGAGGCGCTCAACGGCCCCTTTGGCATCGAGAACCACCTGGCCTATCTCCTCCTCTACCCCGACGACCTGCGCCGCGTCTATGAGCGGCAAGCCGCTTGGAACAAGGCCTTTGCCATGAACTGCCTCGATCTGGGCGTGGACATGGTGCACATCTCGGATGACTGGGGCTCGCAGAAGAGCCTGCTCTTCCGTCCAAGGACCTGGTGGGAGATGATCTACCCCTACCACGAGACCACCTGCCGCGCCGTGAAGGATCGCGACGCCTATCTGAGCTTGCACAGCGACGGCTGCATCAAGGATGTCCTCGAGGGCGTCGTCAAGCTCGGCTTCGACGTCGTGCACCCTTACCAAGAGTCTGCCAACATGAGCCACGACCTCTACTGGCGCGAGTATGCCGAGGCCTTTGTCCTCATGGGCGGCTTGGACGTCCAAACCACCATCGGCTTTGGGGATATTGAACGCCTCGAACGCGAGATCCGCCGCGTCATCACCCGCTTCGCGAGAGGCGGCCTGCTCCTTTGCACCAGCCACTTTGTGCAGGACCACTGCTCCATCGAGGAGCTGACCTTTGCCTACGACCTCATCCACCGTCTGGTCCGAGAGCAGACGGGCATCAACGCATGACAGGCGGTGAACGTACCATGAGCCTCTTTGACCTGATCGCACCCATCTATGAGCGAGTGATTCGTCCGCCCGATCCCAGGATCCTCGCCGACCTGCTCGGCCTGCCAGCCGACACGTCGCTGCTCGATGCGGGCGGCGGCACAGGGCGCGTAGCGGCGGCGCTGGCACCGCTGGCGAGCCAGGTGATCGTCAGCGACCTATCGGCGCAGATGCTGTCCGAGGCCCGCAACACGCATGGACTGGTCACGGTACGCTCCCACGCCGAGCACCTGCCATTCCCCAGCGGCAAGTTTGGGCGCATCCTGGTCGTCGACGCGCTGCACCACTTTTGCAAGGCCGAAGAGGCCATCCCCGAGCTAGCTCGCGTGCTGGCACCGGGCGGGCGGCTGGTCATCGAGGAGCCCAACATCGAAGAGTGGTCGGTGAAAGTGCTGGCCGTCGCGGAAAAGGCTGCCCTCATGCGCAGCCGCTTTCTGCGTCCCGACCGCATCCGCGACCTGGCAGCCAACGAGGGCCTCGACGCCCACACCATCCGCGATGGCCACACCGCGTGGATCGTCGCGGACAAGCCGAGTTGAGTCCTTCTGAGAGGGGAGCATCATGCTCATCGCGACCGACCGCCAGGCATTTGCGCTAGATACGCGACAGAGGCACGCGCCGCCTCAGCTACTGGCCAGCGGGGCGCCCATCGCGGCAGTGGCTGAGCGAGGCGACCTGCGCCTCGTCATCACCGGCGCCGGCGATGCTCTCCTCTTCACACCGGGCGACGCCAAGCCCGTCCCGACAGGCATCAGCGAACGCATCTGCAGCGCCGCCATCGTCAGCCTCGACCCTTGGCGGATCGTGATCGGCACCGAGCCGCCTCACATCTATCGCCTGGCGGAGGGGCAAGAGGGGGCAGAACGCATGGACGCCTTTGTTGCGCTCGAATGTCGATCGTCTTGGCACACGCCTTGGGGCGGACCGCCCGCCGTCCGCAGCCTCGCCTACACCAGCGACGGCTGGGTCTATGCCGACATTCACGTGGGCAGCATCATGCGCTCGCCCGATGCCGGCACCACGTGGGAGCCCGTCGCGCCCAAGCTGCACGAGGATGTCCACCAAGTCGCCACCTGCCCCGCCACCGTCCTCAACGTCTATGCCAACACGGCCGACGCCGTCTATGTCAGCCGAGACCGGGGCGCCTCGTGGATCTACCGTGGCGAGGGACTCGATGGGCGCTACGGCCGCGCTATTGCCGTCCATCCTGAAGATCCCGCGGCGCTCCTCGCCACCGTCAGCGATGGTCCCCACGGCGACGACGTGCACGGGCAGCTCTGGCGCTCCACGAATCAGGGTGTCACCTGGAGTCTGTGCGAACAGGGCTACCCTGCGAGCGTGTCCCACAACATCGACACGTTCCACGTCGCCTATGATGCTCAAGGCGTCGCCTGGGCCGTTGTGGGCGAGACGCTGTACCGCTCTGCAAACCGCGGCGCGAGCTGGCACGAGCACTGGCACGCGCCGGAGCCTATCCAGCGCATCGCTTGCTCCCCTAGCTAACAGGAAGTAACGATGGAGCTGAGGACCCTCTGCTTTGAGCAAGCCAGCCTATCCTCGCAGGTTCCACGAGCTGGAGATTCGCGAGATCCTGGCCAAGCCACGCGTCCCATAGCCCTGGCCAAGGGACACGTGGTGGGTGGTCATCACCATCGGTCGGCGCGAGCTACGCGTTGAGTCACGTTCGATCCTGAGGAGGGCAACACCATGCGCGTGTACGTCGAGACGGACCTGGAGGGAGTGAGCGGCGTCTGCGTCTGGGAGCAGACCCGCGACCGCGACAGCGCCATGTACCAGGTGGCGCGCAAGCTGCTGATGGAGGACATAGCCGCTTTGGTGGACGGCCTGGTCGACGGCGGCGCCACCGAGATCACCGTCGACGACGGCCACGGCGGCGGGTTCAACTTTATGCCGGACCTGATGGATGCCCGAGCCGACTATGTCACGGGACGAAGCCGTCCCAGCATGGCGGATCGCGCCGAGCAGTACCAGGGCTACGATGCGGCGGTTCTCCTCGGCTATCACGCCATGGCGGGCACGCCCAAAGCGTTCCTATGCCATACGCAGAGCTCCATGCGAGGCGACCACTACTGGTACAACGATCGCGAGTCGGGCGAGATGGTCCAGTCGGCGCTGTTCCTGGGGCATTTCGGCATCCCGCTGGTGATGGTCACGGGAGACGTCGCAACCTGCAACGAGGCCCACGGCTTTTTCGGGCCGGACATAGTGGGCGTCGCCGTCAAGGAAGCCTATAGCGTCGAGTACGGCAAGCTGTTCGCCCCCGACAAGGCCCACCAGCTAATCCGGGAAGGCGCGCGCGAGGCCATGCAGCGCATCGACAAGATCGAACCGTACGTGCTAGAGACGCCTATCCGAGGCCGCCTGCGCTTCCCCGACAAGTCCAACGCGGACGCCTTCCATCCGCGCCTCTCCAAGCGCGTGGATGACTATACCTTTGAGGCCGAGTTCGAGGACGCGACGCAGATCTACTACTTTTAGGGAAAGCTTGACAAGACGGCTCGAATCTGTAAGAATGGCGGCATCCTACAAAAGGGAGGAGGTGATGCCATGGACCATAGTAGTACCATGTGTGCCCTAGCATCGCCTCCGAGCGAGAGCTAGGGCACACCCGACACGCGGCGATCCCCCTCCCGATGAGGGGGATCGTTTGCATTGCCAGGCGAGTAGCTTACGCCTGAGTAGGCAGCCACCACAAGGCGAACCAGAGCAGCTCGCCATCGGTGTGATTGCGCACCGTGTGCGGCACATCGGGCGGGATCTCGACCACGTCGCCAGGGCCAACGACTCGCTGCTCGTCGCCCACCTCGACGATGCCCTCACCCTTGTGGAAGAAATAGACCTCGTGGGCTGGATGGCTGTGCGCCTCCATGGCGCCACCGGCTCTCAGGTATCCCCACGCATGCTCGAACGGCGCCCCCACGCCTTCTGGCAGCACCGGCATCGATAGGATCGTCCCGTTATGTGCAGGCTGGGCCTGTCGCAGATCAAAGCGGCTTGTACGCACTCTCGTCCTCCCCTACGCAGACGCGCGCAATGTCGCTCTGCGCAGTCTGCCTATCGCACGCGATATCGCTCGATGGCCTCGTCATCCACGTCCACGCCAATGCCCGGTCGATCCGGAATAACGAACGCGCCATCCTCGACCTCGAACAGCGTGTCCTGACGCACCAGCGCCAGGCAATGTTCCCACTGCTCCCAGGGCAGCAGCGGCGGGTTGACCAGCGCGACCTCCAGGATCCAAGAGTTGGGCAGAGCACCCTCGACCTGGAGCCGCGACGCGAGGCGAAGCCCATGCGTGCCGTGCGGCACACAATCCACGCCAAAGCCCTCGGCCATGGCGCTGACCTTCTTGGTCGTGAGCAAGCCACCGCAGTTCATCGGCTCAGGCTGCAGGATATCGAAGGAGCCATGCTGCAGGTACTTGGCGAACATGCTCAGGCCGACATCGCCCTCACCGCCGGTGATGGCGATGTCCACCGTCGCCCGAAGCCGCGCGTGGTCGAACACGTCGCCGCGGTTCATGGGCTCCTCCAGCCAGGTCACCTCCAACGCCTCGTACCGTCGCGCCATGATGATCGCTTCGTCCAACGTCCAGACCGTACCAGACGCGGCGCCCGTGCGGTCGATCATGATCTGGAACTGGTCGCGCCCGCCGACCTTGTCCCGAATGGCAGCGACAGCGTCAGCGTCCTGCGTGATGGGACGCCGGAACGAGCGAATCTTGGCCGCCTTGAAGCCGTGCTCCTGAAAGTAGCGGAGGTGCGTGGCCTGCATCTCGTAAGATACATCCGACTGGTCCGGATTTCCGGGCCAGACGCAGGTCAGGTAGCAAGGGATGCGATCTCGCACCTTGCCCAGCAGGTTCTTGATCGGCTCGCCGGCCGCCTTGCCAAGGATGTCCCACAACGCCACCTCGACGGCCGGCGCATAGATGAGCCCTTGCTGAAGGAACCTCTCGATGCCGTGTGGATCCTGGCCTACCACAAGCTTTCGGGCGCGCTCCAATGCCCTCCCCCAGGTAGGCGCAAACTCGTAGCCCGTGATGCCCACATCGGTACGCACCCGCGTCACGGGGACATCCGGACTGACGCCGTGTTCGGCCGCCTTTTCGCTGACAGGTACGCGGCAGACGAAACTGTCGATCTCGGTAACGATCATCCCAACCCCCTCTGGCCCATAGCCCAACCAATCATCACAAGCATTCTAGCCGAGGATCAGCGTCCCGCAAGGGTGACCGAGTGCCCCCAGCCTATCCCAATCTCTAACCTCGCCTTAATCGCGCCTTAATGCGCCGCGTCTATGCTAGAGGCGACGGGCAAGGGATCCACGGACGGAACCCTACCATCCAGCGCTGCCACGCAAGAGGGGAGCCGACGGCCATGGGCCCAGCCCAGCGCATCGCCATCTATGCGGAGACCTTTCTGCCCAAGTGGGACGGCATCGCCAACACGCTCTGCCGCCTGCTGGAGCACCTAGCAGACCACGGGCTCAAGAGCATCATGTTCGCGCCCGAGGGCGCCCCATCACGCTATGCCCAGACCCGCATCATCGGACTGCCGTCTTTCCCGTTCCCCTTGTATCGCGACCTTCGCCTGGTCTATCCGTTCCAGAGGAGCGAGCGCATCTTGGCGGGCTTTCGTCCGGATCTTGTGCACGTAGTCAACCCGGCCTTTCTAGGGCTCCAGGGCATCCAGGACGCCCACAACCTGGGTGTGCCTGTCGTCGCCTCGTACCATACCGATCTCCCCGGCTATACCGAGTACTATGGCGTGGCCATGCTCCGGAACACGGTCTGGGGCTATCTACGCTGGCTCCATAACCAGGCCGATCTCAACCTGTGCCCGTCGGAGCACACGCGCCAGCAGCTCGCCGCGCGGGGATTCAAACGCCTAGGCATCTGGGGGCGCGGGATCGACACCTCGCGATTCCACCCGCGTCACTGGAGCCTCGCCTGGCGCCAGCGGTTATCCGACGGCCATCCCGAGGACCCGCTTCTGCTCTACGTAGGGA
>JBNGEB010000125.1:0-6964 GCA_049975585.1 Anaerolineae bacterium | reverse complement strand
AAATGCCGCGAGCGTCCAGATCGCGGCTCAGGACCAACTGCCCCTCGGTGATATAGCCCGTGAGGTCCGGAATGGGGTGGGTGATATCGTCGTTGGGCATGGCCAGGATCGGCAACTGGGTGATCGAGCCGGGCCGCTCGCGGAGCATGCCCGTGCGCTCATAGAGCGACGCCAGGTCGCTGTAGAGATAGCCGGGGTAACCCTTGCGGCTCGGGACTTCGTCGCGGGCGCTAGATAGCTCGCGGAGGGCCTCGCCATAGTTTGTCATGTCGGTCATGATCACCAGAACATGCATGCCGTGCTGGAAAGCAAGGTGCTCAGCCAGGCTGAGAGCAGCGCGTGGCGCGACGATGCGCTCCATGGGGGGATCGTCGGCGAGGTTGAGAAAGACCGCCGTGCTGGCCATGGCGCCACTCTCGCGGAAACGCTGGACAAAGAAGGAAGCGTCGTCATGCTTCACGCCCATGGCCACGAACACCACCGCGAAATCCTGGTCCGATTCCAGCAAGTGGGCCTGGCCGGCGATCTGCGCCGCGAGCTGGTTGTGAGGTAGCCCAGACCCGGTAAAGATCGGCAGCTTTTGCCCTCGCACCAACGTGTTGGCGACGTCGATGGCCGAGATGCCTGTGACGATCAGGTCACGGGGATAGGCTCGGCTAACCGGATTCATGGGCGTCCCGTTGGCATCCACCATATCCTCCGGCAAAGGCGCTGGCATATCGTCAATGGGGCGCGCCAAGCCGTCGAACGTTCGGCCAAGCATGGTAAGCGATACCGGCACCCGCAGGCTGTGTCCGGCGAATCGAACGCGGGCCGAATCCACAGCGATGCCGGCCGTGCCGTCCCATACCTCGACCACCGTCGCGTCATAGCTGGCCTCAAGCACACGGCCTCGCCTGACGCTGCCATCAGGCAAGAGCACCTCGGCAGCCTCATCATAGCCAACGCCGGTGACGCCCTCCAGAATGACGATGGGGCCCCGTACCGCCGACACGCCCTCAAACACATGTGTCGCTAGGCGAACGGAAGATGCATCTCTGCCTTGGCTCATGACTGATACTCCTGGAGCAGCGCGTCGATCTGGGCATCAAGCTGATCGCGCAGATCGTCCAATGCAGAGAGATCGTCGTTCGGGACGGTGGAAGCTGCTCGTATGATCTTGGGCCACACGTCGATCTCGTTTTCCAAGCGACTGACGGGCGCACCCTTGGCCAAGACCTCACGCCCCCGATCCATGGCATGCAGAATGAGTTGCAGCAAGGCCATCTGCTTGAGCGGCGTCGTATAGGCATCCACGGGATCCATAGCGTTCTGTTGGAGAAAGCCCTCACGCACGAGACGCGCTACCCAGAGGAGCCAACGCTGGTCATCGGGCAGGGCATCCGGCCCAACCAGCCGCACGATCTCTTGCAGCTCTGACTCGCGATGCAGCACGGTCGACACGTGCTGCCGGCAATCGGTCCACTCGGGCGAAACGTTCTCGCTCCACCAATCAGCTACCGTGTCGGTGTACCCGCTATAGCTGGCCATCCAGTTAACGGCGGGAAAGTGCCGAGCAGCCGCGAGATTCTTGTCCAGCGCCCAGAAGGTGCGCACGAAACGTCGCGTGTGCTGCGTAACCGGCTCTGACAGGTCGCCCGCCGGCGGCGAAACGGCGCCAACCACGGTCACCGAGCCTACCTGTCCCCCCAAGGTGCGTACGCGCCCAGCCCGCTCGTAAAAGGAGGCCAATCGCGAAGGCAAGTAGGCAGGGAATCCTTCCTCGGCGGGCATCTCCTCCAATCGACCGGAGACCTCTCGGAGCGCCTCTGCCCAGCGAGATGTCGAATCGGCCATCAGCGCCACATGGTAACCCATGTCGCGATAGTACTCGGCCAGCGTGATGCCGGTGTAGATGCTCGCCTCGCGCGCGGCTACCGGCATGTTGGACGTGTTCGCGATCAGGATGGTCCGTTCCATCAATGAATGGCCCGTTTGCGGGTCCTGCAGCTCGGGGAATTCCTCGAGCACGTCCGTCATCTCGTTGCCGCGTTCACCGCACCCCACATAGATAACCACCTGCGCATCCGACCACTTGGCGAGGCCCTGCTGGAGCACCGTCTTGCCAGCCCCAAAGCCTCCTGGGATCGCCGCTGTGCCTCCCTTGGCCATCGGAAAGAGGGCATCAATGACGCGTTGCCCCGTGATGAGCGGCTCGTTGGGCGAGAGACGGCCCGCGACAGGGCGCCGACTGCGCACGGGCCAACGTTGCATCATCGTCAGCTCTCGCTCGCCCTTGGAGATGCGTACACGAGCGATGGGGCTGTCCACCGTATAGTCGCCCTGGTCCGCGAGCCAAACGAGGTCGCCCGAGACATCGGGCGGGACCATGATGCTATGGCGCAACAACGGCGTCTCTGGCACGGTCCCCAGAGTGGCGCCGCCGCTTACGTGGTCCCCCACCACAGCAGTAGGCGTAAAGGACCATGTGCGCTCTCGGTCAAGCGCCGGCGCGACGACGCCTCTCGGAATGAACTCGCCCGCGATCTCTGCCAGAGTCACGAGCGGCCGCTCGATCCCATCGATGATGCTACCGATGAGCCCAGGCCCAAGCTCGACGCCGAGAGGCATGCCGGTCCCCTGCAAGGCATCGCCGGGCACGAGGCCGGCGGTGTCCTCGTAAACCTGGATGGTAGCTAGATCGTCGTCCAGCGCGATCACCTCGCCGATCAGGCCTTCCGGCCCTACCTCGACTTGCTCCATCATCTGGAGCTCGCCAGTGACGCGAGCGCGCACGACGGGGCCATTCACATACGTGATAGTGCCAACCTGCTGCACTTAGGCCTCCTTGCTGCCGGCCGTCGACGTCAGGATGTCCATCACTTGGCCTCTCAAGGCTTCACGCGAGATCGCCAATCGCTGCTCGTAAGAGTTATCGACCAGCTCGCGCCCGCCCACCTTGCGAAGGATCACGCCGCCAATGATCGATGCGGTATCATCAGCAAGGGCAAGCTTGACGCCCGGCAAACGGTCCTGCCATGCATCGCACCATTGGTCCAGGATGCTGTCCGTCAGAAGACCTGCGTCGCGCTCGTTGACCTGCAATACCAGCTCCCCGCCGCCCAACTGCTCGGCAGCCTCTAGCGCCAAGGTCTGCAAACGCTGCAGCCGTTGCTCCTCCGACTGGGACGCATCCAAAGCCTCGAGGCGACTCGCCGCCACGCGCCAAACCCGCTCCCGCATCTGTTCTTGCGCCTTGAGCAAGGCCTCGCGTGCTTCGAGCTGGGCACGCGCCATGAGGCGTTGGCGCATAGCCGCCACGCGCTGTCTGGCCTCGTCCTCTGCGCCTCCGTGCATGGTCTCGGCCTGCTCCGCAGCCTGGGCCACCAGTTCGGCGGCCTCATGCTCTGCGTCGGCGATTATGCGCATGACCTCGTTTCGAGTGCGACGAAGCAGATAGCTCTCTAGACCATTCCCAATTACCGTTACCATCATGGTCGCTCCAAGTGCACACCGACGGCCCGTTGCACAAAGTCGCGAAGCGGCGGATAGCTCGTGCCGGTATGCTGACCGGGGATTTCCACTAGCAGAGGCTGGAGGCTATTCACCTTGAGCTCATCCACCCGATCCCGGACCAAGGCGGCGACATCGGCAGAGATGAGCACCAGCGCAACGTCAGGATCGCCCATGAGGAGGTCCAACGCGGCATCCACCTCCTCTGCGCTGCGCACGGTGATCCCCTCGAGGCCCGCCAAGGCAAACCCCAAGACGCAGTTCTCGCTGCCGATCACAAAAGCCTTCATCGCCCTCTTCTCACTCGCAGGATCATGCCGTCGGAACGGATCATGCCGTCGGAACGGTTCATGTCGTCAGAATCAGGAACGAGATGATGAGCCCATAGATGGCGATACCTTCGGCCAACCCCACGAAAATGAGGGTGCGACCAAGTAGCTCGGGCTTTTCGGTGATGCCGCCAATGGCCGCTGCGCCAGCGATGCCCACCGCGATGCCAGCCCCGATGCAGGCTAGTCCAGTCGCCAGGGCCGCCCCGAGCGCGGCTTGGCCGCCAGAGTCGGCAGCGGTGGTCGTCTGGGCCAACGCGGGCTGCGCCAGGACGACGAATGCCATCGCTGCCGATGCCAACACCGCCAAGCCGTTGGCCCCCAGCATCCCCCCCACCGCTGCGCGAACCGCGGCTCGTGGAGTGCGTGAGCGTCTCAAGCCCACCAAGCCTACCAGCGCCCCACACAAAAGTGTGGCTAGAACAGCAAGCATCGTATACATCCCATGCCCTCCTCTTGCTCAGGCACCCTCAGCCTCGCACTCTATCGCTGGTAGGGTCAGTGGCTTGAACGGTACCCCCGAACCTTTGTAGAACTTGCCGAACAGCTCATAATACTCCAGACGCAGCGTCTGGATCGCCACGATGAGGCCCTCGAAGCCAATGATGGCCAGATTGCCTAGGACGATCACCACGACGCGCAGGACCGAGCCCAACGCCCCGCCGGCCAGCAGGTCAGCCAAGATGAACACGACCATGTTCAAACCAGCGTGGGCAACCGCAAAGGCCCCGAGACGTACGTAGGACAGCGTATTGCTCACATAGCTGATCAGTGCCTCGAACACCTCAAAGAAGGCCTGCACCAGGTACTCGCCCAGATTGCTCTCGATGAGCGGCCTCTGTCCGAGCATCCAACGGGTGAGTGGCTCGGAGGCAAGCAGTGCCAACGAGAGCAGCGCTGCCAAAATCGCCGCCCACCAAGGCGTCGCATGCCCCAAGGCGGGCAAAAGCACCATGGCCCCCAGCGACCAGTACAAGAGAAGCCCCGCTACCCCATTCTTGTCGAACAACGCCTGGACAAAAGCTTTCTGCCGGGCGGCCGTGGCCAGGTGCGCGACGAACCCTATGTTCAGCATCACGGCCCCAAACCCGACGGCGGTCAACAACAAGCGAGGGATATCGTCCAAGGGGCGTAGCCACAACGACGGGATCAGCCCCTCTATACCAAACACGGAGCCGTACAGCGCCCCAAACACGGACGACGAAAGGGCGCAAGCCAGTAACAAGACGCCCGCAGCGGCGAATCGGCGCAGCGACGGCACCGCTCTGGTCACTAGCAAGGCGCCTATCAAGGCCAACACGAAACCGGCGCCAAGATCGCCAAACATGACGCCGAACATCACGGCGAAGGTGACCCCGACCAGGGGCGTCGGGTCGATCTCCTCATAGCCCGGGACGCCATAGGTCGCCACCAGAGCCTCCATGGACCGCAGCAAGGGCCCGTTGCGAAGCAGCGTGGGCACCGTTCGTTGCCCAGGCCCATGGGGCGCGCTCTCCTCAAAGGTCACCCTGCCCCCCGCAACATCCTCGACCGCCTCGCGCAGGCGGGGCACCTCGTCCGTGGGAACATAGCCCGCGATCAGGTAAACCTGGTCCCGATAGCCAAAGTGAGCCATGGCCTCTGCCATAGCGTTGTCACCACGCACGCGAGCCAACATCTCCCGAAGCTCGGGCTCCAGCTCGTCGGCGAGCTTGCGCGTGGCCTCTTGGGTGTCCTGCAGAGCTTGCTTCTCGGCAGCGACGCGATCGGCTACCTGCTCACGCACCTCGTGAGCCGTGCCGCCATACTCCTCGGGCAGGGACAGTGGGTCCAAGAAAGCGCTCTCCAGGGCACGGTCCAAGATGGGCGCGTGTTCATGCGCGCAGAACGCAAAGACGAGCACCCGGCTCTCCTGACGATAGAGGGGGATGATGCAGTAGGGAATGCGGAATAGGCTGGCCTGCAGCCGGACCAAGTTCTCCTGCGGGATCGTCCCCGCCACCATGTGCAGATGCTCCAACGTCCGCAAGTCCGCCAGGCTGATGGAAAGTGGCTCCAGAATGGTGAGCGAGCGCGAGATGAGCTCCCACCGTTCGATCTCGCGGCGCAAGCTGGACGACCGCTCCGTCAGCGTGTTCACCTGGCCCTGGACAGCATCCAGACGTTCGGCCATGTGTGTGACGTCCCCACGTGGGTCCAGGCGCCCCCGGCAGACCGCGCCTTCGGGCGATATGCTCAGGCGCTCCATGAGCCGGAGGATGCGCGCCTCGTAGGCTGTGTAGGCACTAATGCGGCCTGCCCAAGCGGTACCCGTGTCCTTGCCCCACTTGCCGAGGGTATTGGCATCCATCAGGTGCATGACGCCCAAGCTGGCCACGGCCTGAGCTACCTGCTCTACATCATCCTGGTAGCAAAAGATATCCACCTCGGACATCTCGGCGGGTACGAACATTCGCTTTAATCCTCGCCTCGTACCAAGACCTCACGGATGCGCTCGGGCGGCCAGCCGATGGCCTTACCCTCCAAAGCGCGCACCAGATCGCGGCACTCGAGCTCGTCCAAAATGACATACCCCAACAGGGGCCCTAGGCCAAATGGGAACCCAGACATTGCCTTCATGGCCAAGCCCCGCCAGTAGCGCTCCAAGATCATCTCCAGAACGGGGAGCATCTGCCCCTCGGGCATGCCCGCCAGCGGGGAGACGTCCACGCGCCATGAACCCCATACCCGATCCACCACCTCGCTCGGCAAAGCACCCAGAGCGATGTCACGGATCAAATCCGTATCGGTGTGCCACGTATGCCACAGCGTATAGTTGACGATCTCCTCTGGAGAGAGGCCATAGAAGATGCGATACCGGTAAGCCCAAAGGATGTTCAACATATCGATATACGTGCCCAGGAGCCGCAAGGCCACCTCGCGATCGGCACCCCCCAGACGCTTGATGGCCTGCGCCACATCCCGATAGTAGCGCACGTCCAGGGCAACCTCCAGGGCAAACAGCGTGCCGTCCCGCAGATAGGCCGGGGTGGCATTGCGTAACGGGTTGATATAGTGCGTGCCTTCCTTTCGATCGATGAGACCCGACACTGTCGTCTCGTGCAATAGCGCGTCCCAAGGCAGCGTCTGCCTATGGCCAAGTGGGATCAGCAGCTCCCTCACGG
>JBNGEB010000124.1:2887-7023 GCA_049975585.1 Anaerolineae bacterium | reverse complement strand
GTTTCTGGCAGCAGTGACCGCCGCGTATCTGATCGGCTCGCTACCTACGGGCTATGCCATCGCGCGCCTGCGAGGCATCGATGTACTGCGCGTAGGAAGCGGCCACACGGGCGCAACGAACGTGCTGCGCTCCAGTGGCCTTCCCTGTGCCCTGCTGACAGCAGTCGCAGACATCCTCAAGGGGTACGCCGGCGTCCAGCTCACGCGAGCCCTGATTCCAGGAGCTTCCTGGGCGTTGGCGCTTTCCGGGATCGCGGCGGTCCTTGGGCACAATCGATCCATCTTTCTCGATTTCGCTGGAGGCGTCGGTAGCATGACCACGATCGGGGCCACGCTGGCGATCTCGCCGACCGCAGCCCTGATTGCCATGATCGTTGGGGCCATCCCCCTCGGAGTCACGCGCTACGCATCGCTGGGCTCTGTGACCATGGCGATAGCGCTACCCATCATCCTAGCCATCGGGGCCCTCGGTTTCGGATGGCCTTGGGTCTGGGTCATCTTTGGATTGGGAACAGGGGCCCTATCCCTGTGGGAGCTACGCTCCAACATCGGGCGTTTGATCCGAGGCGAGGAGCGCAAGATCGGGCAAGCGATCCCGCCCGGCCACGAGGACATCCATACCTAGCGACGGATCGCTAGTGTAGGATCTTGCTGAGGAACTCGCGAGTGCGCTCCTCGCGGGGACTATCGAACAGTCCAGTTGGCGTCGTGTCCTCGATGACCTGGCCGTTGTCCATGAAGATGACGCGATCAGCAGCATTGCGGGCGAACCCCATCTCGTGGGACACGACTACCATCGTCATGCCCTCACGAGCGAGCTCCAGCATGACGTCAAGAACTTCTTTGATCATCTCCGGGTCAAGCGCGGACGTAGGCTCATCGAATAGCATGATCTTGGGTTGCATGGCCAATGCCCTCGCGATAGCCACGCGCTGCTGCTGTCCGCCGCTGAGCTGCCCCGGGTAGGCGGACGCCTTCTCGGGAATCCCCACCTTGGCGAGTAGATCCATGGCAATCTTTTCCGCCTCAGCCTTGCGTCGCTTTCGAACCGTCCGTTGGGCAAGTGTCACGTTGTCCATCACACTCAGGTGCGGAAATAGGTTAAACTGCTGGAATACCATGCCCACTTCCATCCGTACCTTGTTGATGTTCTCTGCATCCGTCAACGGCACTCCATCCACCACGATGCTGCCATCGTCCAGTGACTCCAAGTGGTTGATGCACCGTAACATGGTGGACTTGCCCGAACCGCTGGGCCCGATAACGACGACCACCTGGCCCTGCGGCACGGCCAGAGAGACGTGATCCAGGGCCACAATCCGACCGTGGTTGAACGTCTTGCAAGCGCCCGTGATCTGGATGATATCCCCTGGTCCGCCCTCACCATTGTCGCGGATCAACTCTGCCATGTCGTTCCCCCGTACCCCCAACTCCAGACGACTATTCGAATGCCATCTTGTTCTCGACGAACTCGACCACACGTGACGAGAACAAGGTTAGCACCAGGTAGCATAGCGCCACCATGATCCAGGTATCAAAGCTCAAAAAGGTGCGGGCCATGTACTCTCGCCCGCGTCTCGTCAGGTCAGACACCGCCAGCACCGATACCAAGGACGAATCCTTGAGCAACGCTACAAACTCGTTGCCTACTGGCGGCAGGATGACGCGGACCGCCTGGGGCAGGATGATGTAGCGCATCGCCTGCACGTAGCTCATGCCCAAGGACCGCGCCGCCTCCATCTGTCCCGAGTGGATTGACGAGATGCCCGCGCGAAAGATCTCCGATCCGTACGCACCATAGCATATCGTCAAGCCCAGGACTGCCGCCGTGAACGGGCTCAGCCGAAGATCGATCATCACCTGCGCCTGCCGTTGCCAATCCGGCGAGATGCTCAAGAGCAGCGCCCCAATCATGTCAAACACCTGGGGGAGCGCGAACCAGATGAACAGGAGCTGTACCAGCAGCGGGATTCCCCGGATAATCTCGACGTACAGAGACGAGGCCCCATAGATGATCGGGTTGCGCGAAATGCGTCCCAGTCCGCCCAGCAAGCTCACCAGCAGGATGAAACCAAAGGAGGTGATAACGATGCGCAGGGTCACCAGGATGCCATCGCTCACAAAGCGCCAGATCTCAAGAAACGGATACGGATGCACCTTTGTGAGAAGCCAGGCCGTCATAGCAACCGCCAGCACCAAGGCCCACCAGGTAGTCAACTGCCTGTGCGTGGTATCCCGAAGGAAAAGCGCCCCAGCGAACATGGCCGCCCCACCGACCAAGGAAACCCACAGCCCCACACCAGGCAAAAGCGCGGAGCCTGCCGCTGCCTGCAGTTCGGCGCTAAAGTCCACCTGATGTGCCCACGCCAGCGCCAGGCCAAGCATGGATAGCGCCCCAAGCTGAGCTGCCACTGGCACCCAGCGCCCGCTGGGCATCTTGCCTCGGCCGATGCTCGCAGCCACGGCCCCAGCAAGCACGAAACCGGATAGCAGCGGAACTAGCAAGCAGATCACAAAGCTGGCATGGCGCGCGGCCTCTTTGCTCCCTAGAATCCGAGCCAGCCAGCCATAGCCCGCCGCGTGCAACCCGCTTAGGTCCCGCACGGTCACGTCCAATGCCGCCAGCTCGGCATCCGTGGGAGTATCCGCCTGAAGGAAGTGCTGCTCATGGATCAAAACGGGGAACGTCGTCATCAACTCTGATCCATCGCTAAAGCGCGTTACGACGGCCGTGATCCGAGTGGGAAACGTGGGTAGCAAGTAGCCCAATAGAATCAATGCCCCGCCAAGGCCAACCAGCCACCATCGCCAGTCGCCCGAGAGCACTGATGATCGGTTGCGATCCATTCGGATGTCCCCCCTCAGTCATCGCAAGACGAACGGAGCTTACCGCCCAAGGCGGCAAGCCCCGATGCTCGCCAAGGTCACCGATTGTAGCACGGCGCAACCCTAATGGCCCAGATAGGCTGCCTGCACCTGGGGGTCACGCGCTAGCTCCTGAGCCGTGCCCTCAAGGACGATGCTCCCTGTCTCCAATACGTAACCGCGATCAGCGACCGAGAGCGCCATGGCCGCATTCTGCTCCACCAGCAGAATGCTCGTGCCCTCCGAGTTGATCCGGCGGATGATCTCAAAGATCTCCTCGACGAGGATCGGCGCCAGTCCCATGGAAGGCTCGTCCAGCAGAAGCAAGGATGGGCGTGACATCAGCCCCCGGCCCATGGCCAGCATTTGCTGCTCGCCACCGGATAACGTCCCGCCGCGCTGGCTGAGGCGCTCTTGCAGTCTAGGGAAGCTGCTAAATGCGCGCTCCATCGATTCGCGTATCTCCGCTGGATCCGATCGCGTGTAGGCCCCCATCTCGAGGTTCTCTTGCACCGTCAGTCGCGGGAAGATGCGTCGGCCCTCGGGGACCTGCGAGATCCCCAGCCCAACGATTCTCTCTGGTGGCGTGCGCACCAGCGACTCGCCCTCATAGCGTACGTCCCCCTCGCTCGGTCGTAGCAGGCCAGAGATGGTACGTAGCGTGGTGCTCTTGCCGGCCCCGTTGGCTCCAATGAGCGTAACGACCTCCCCCTGCTCGATGTGGAAGGAGATGCCGCGCAAGGCTCTGATCGCGCCATACGCTACATGAAGGTTCTCAACTTGAAGGAGCATAGACGCCCATCTCCCTACCGGCACGCTTGCCCAGGTAAGCTTCGATCACCCGCTCGTTGCCCTGAATCTCGCGCGCAGTACCCCTAGCGATGACCTCGCCAAAGTCCATCACCGTGATCCACTCGCAGATGCCCATGACCACCCGCATCTGGTGCTCGATGAGCAAGATGCTCAGATTGAACCGATCACGGACGAACCGAATCAACTCCATGAGGGACTCGGACTCGGTCGGGTTCATGCCCGCTGCCGGTTCATCCAGAAGCAAGAGTTGGGGTTCCGTCGCCAAAGCCCTCGCGATCTCCAAGCGACGCTGCTCGCCATAGGGCAGATTCTTGGCCGTCTCGAGCTGCCGATCCTCCAAGCCCAAGACGCCCAGGAGCTCCTGGGCCCGCTCGGTCAGCCGCCTCTCCGCCCTGCTGAACCGCCCGAGTCGCGTGATCCCTTCGAGCAAGCCATAGCCAGCGCGCATGTTGAGCGCG
>JBNGEB010000124.1:0-2877 GCA_049975585.1 Anaerolineae bacterium | reverse complement strand
CGCGATGCGCACATTGTCCAGCACGCTCAGGTTCTGGAATAGGCGAATGTTCTGAAACGTCCTCGCGACCCCGAGCTGCGTGATCCGGTGGGTAGGCAGCCCCACGAGGCTCTCGCCTTGGTAGAGGATGTCGCCGTCAGTGGGCTTGTACACACCGGTGATCAGGTTGAACACCGTCGTCTTGCCAGCGCCGTTCGGCCCGATGAGCCCGTAGAGCCCGCCATACGGCACCGACATGGTGAAATCGCCGACAGCCCGGAGGCCGCCAAAAAGGATCGTAAGATCTCTGATATCGAGGATGTTGTCAGTGGCGGACATGCTGTCTGTCATCTAGCTCTCCTCCACCACCTGCGGCTCGGACGGTGCATCCTCGCGCGGGCGAGGCCGCGGCGCCGCAAACCATCCCCACTCCTTGGTGCCCAGCAGTCCCTGCTGGCGCAACAACATCACTACGAGTAGCATCAGCGGGTAGAGCACAAACCGCCAGTCCTCAAAGCCTTGCGGCAGCACCACGCGAAGGCCCTCGATCAAGACAGCAAACCCCGCCGAGGCCACCAGCGTTCCCGTCATGCTCCCAAGGCCGCCAAACACAATGATGATGAGCGGATCGAATCCCTTCACGACGTTAAAGGTACTTGGGTGCAGGAAGCTCATCAGGTGCGCATACAGGCCGCCCGCCACGCCGGCAAAGAATGCGCCGAACGCAAAGGCCATCGCCTTCTGCTGTGCGATATCGATGCCCACCGCTTGTGCCGCGATCTCATCCTCGCGCACCGAGACGATGGCGCGCCCCGCGCTCGAGTGGACGAGGTTCCGCATGACGAACAGCACCACCGCGAGAACGCCGAACACCCATCCCCATGTTGTCCAGTTGGGAATGCCCACCATGCCGCGCGCACCCTTCATGGTCGCGATGACCATGTCCGAGTTCTGCAGCGCCGTGTAGATCATGATCGCAAGGCCGAGCGTCGCGATCCCGAAATAGTCCGATGTCAGGCGCAGCAGAGGCAGGCCGACCAGATAGGCAACCAGGGCTGCCATGGTACCACCATTCAGCAGCGCCAGCGCAAACAAGACGTTCTGCCCTAGGGTCTCTCCCAAGGCACCCCACAACAGCCCGAGCAGCGCCTCCAACGCCTGCTGGAGGTGGTAAGTCGCAACAACCGATACCCCAGCCGCTATGGCAATCGCAATGGCTATCAGCACGAACACCAGTGCCACAGCCTCCGCCGGCCGAAGCATCTCATCAAGTGCCTCGCGAATTCTGCGCCGCCATTCGGCAAACCTCGCGACGCGCGTGATGAATAGGAGCAACAGCACCCCTAACTGAGCGGCCATCATCCATGACAAGGCGACGAACTGCCCACCGCTCCACTGACTCACATAGTCCTTGCTGATCAGCGCCGAGCCATAGGCCCCGATGGCATAGAACCCGATATGGCCTAGCGAGAACTGCCCGTTGAAACCGTAAACCAGGTTCAGCCCAAGCGCAGAAATCGCCATGATGCCTGCGATCTGCACCACACGATACCAGTACGCGCTGATAAGGTCCGCGTTAGCCGTGTATTGGAACGCCACATAGATAGCCACCCCCACGAGGGCGGTTGGTATCCAGGTCGGGAATCGGCGTCGTGTCTGCATGTAGGCCGCCCCCTAGACCTTCTCGATCTGGCTCTGACCGAACAAACCAGAGGGCTTGGCCAGAAAGACCAGAATCAGCACAAGAAATGCGAACAGATCGCGCAATCGCGATCCTGCAGGCACGAAACTCACGACCCCCACATCGATGACGCCCATCAGGATCGAGCCCACAAACGCGCCAGGGACGCTCCCAATGCCCCCCAGCACGGCAGCGACAAAGGCCTTCAGGCCCGGCATTAGCCCCATGAATGTCCAGATCTGTGGAAAGGCAATCGCATAGAGCACGCCACCCGCACCAGCAAGCGCAGCACCAACGGCAAAGGTGAAAGAGATGATGCCGTCCACGTTGATGCCCATCAGGCGGGCAGCATCCTTGTCCTGTTGCACAGCGCGCATCGCCTTGCCCAGCTTGGTTCTTTGGACCATGTATTGCAGGCCGAATACCAGCAGCAAGGTGAGCGCCACAATGATCACCGTGATATTCGTCACCGTGACACCCGCTACGTTCCACACCACCACCTCAAAAGGCCGCTCGTACGTGATAAAGTCAGGACCAAAGACAAACTTGAGCGCCGTGAAATACTCTAGGAAGAACGAGACGCCGATGGCCGTGATCAACGCTGCAATGCGCGGCGCATTCCGCAGGGGCTTGTATGCTATCCGCTCGATGACCACGTTCAGCAGCGTGCACACAAGCATCGCGAGGAGGATGGCGGGCACAAAGCCCCATCCGTACTGCGTAACGGCGAAATAGCTCGTAAAGGCCCCCACCATGAAAACATCGCCGTGGGCAAAGTTGATCAGCCCGACGATGCCATACACGAGTGTGTAGCCCAGAGCGATCAGCGCATACACAAAGCCGAGACGAAGCCCATCAACTAGCGACTGTGCGAAATAGACGGGGCCGTTCAGGTCCACAAGGTATACAAGCAGGCCCACGACGCCAGCCGCGATGGCGGCAAACAGCGCCCAAGCCACGGCACGCAGAACCACCCGCAGCGCGGAACGTTTCATCAAGCCTCCTCAAGCATGAGGCCTTGCTGCACAGACCCAAGCATGTCCGACAAAGGCATCCGCAAGGGGAGGGCCAGGTGACCCTCCCCCAACGAACGACCAAACCCTATGGCGCGACGAACTTGAAGAAGAGCTTCTCGCCATTCTCGATCTTGACGATGGCGGCTTTTTTCACCGGGTTGTGCTGGGCATCAAACGTGATGTCACCAGACACTCCCTCGT
>JBNGEB010000123.1:0-7027 GCA_049975585.1 Anaerolineae bacterium | reverse complement strand
TCTATGCATAGGTCCGCTTCGCCTCAAGGGTGTCGTCGGTTCACGTTGCCGCATCCTGGCAGGCTAGAGCCCCGTTGTCAAGCGTCGCGCTGGCGGCTAGACTGGGCGAGCTGACGCGGGCGATGGGGGAGGTGGATGATGATGGATGTGCGCACGATGGTCGAGGGGCCGTTGGATGCGACGCCGACGACGTGGAGGTTGGCGGCATCCAACAACGTCGAGCGCGAATAGCGCCAAGCGTCCTGCAACGGAGCACCACCCATGGCAACCTGGCCCAACGTCACCATCGCGACCGAGCACGGCAACGAGCAGGGCATCGCGCCGTACATCATCTCCGCCAGCCGATCCACCGACATCCCGGCGTTCTATGCTCAGTGGTTCATGAACCGCCTCAACGCGGGCTATGCCGTGTGGGTCAATCCGTTCAATCGGCGCCCCCAGTACGTGTCGTTCGAGAACGCCAAGGTGATCGTCTTCTGGAGCAAGAACCCCCGGCTGCTGATGCGGCTCCTCGACAAGCTAGACGAGCGCGGCCTCACCTACTATTTCCAGTTCACCGTGAACGACTATGAGGAGGAGGGTCTGGAGCCCGGCGTCCCCTCGCTGTCGGCGCGCATCAGCACCTTCCAGGAGCTCTCGGATCGCATCGGCAAGGGGCGGGTGATCTGGCGTTTCGACCCGCTTATCCTGACCGACGAGCTGGGCATTGACGCCCTCGTCGAGAAGGTCGGTCGCGTGGGCGAGGTGCTGCACGAATACACTGAAAAGCTGGTCATCAGCTTTGCCGATATAGCGACCTATGCCAAGGTGAAACGCAACCTCCGCGGCGCGGGCGTCGCCTACAAAGAGTTCGAGCGCGAGACCATGCGCGAGGTGGCGCGGCAGATCCGCGACATGGCCGAGATGTGGGGCATCCAGGTCGCCACCTGCGCTGAGGAGATCGACCTGGACGATCTGGGCATCGCGCACAACCGGTGCGTGGACGACGAGCTGATGCTGCGGCTGCGGCCCGACGATGACGAGCTGCGCGCGTTCCTGGGCTATCCGCTTGGCCAGCAGCTGGCCTTGGGTCTGCCCGAGGTGGCGGTTGAGCACAGGAAGGACCCCGGCCAGCGCGAGGCGTGCGGCTGCGTGGTCAGCAAGGATATCGGCGGCTATGATACCTGCCCGCATCTGTGCGTGTACTGCTATGCCAACACGTCCGAGGCGGCGGTGCAGAAGAACTGGGCGTGGGCGAGGCAGCACCGCGAGGCCGAGTCGATCGTGCCATTCTGAGGGGGGCTACGGAGGGCACGGCATGCCGTGCCCCTACCCGGGCCCACCACATGTAGGCGGCGCATCCCGACGCATTCCGATGCGCGGGTGTTCGCCCGCCGGCGCGCCCCTACCAACCCCCTGCCGCCCGTCCTCCCTCCTACCCCCGCGTTGAGAGCGCGCTCTGGTTGCCGTCGGCGTCCACCGCCACGATGGCATAGTCGGCGTTGGGGTCGGCACCGTCGCTCTCGTCCAGGTAGAACGTGCCGATCCCCACATAGCCGATCTCGGCGCCGTAGCGCAGCACGCGATAGCCCGCCACCAGGCCATTGTCGCGGCTCTCGGTCCAGCGCAGCGCCACGCCGCGATGCCCCCAATACTCGGCCCACTCGACAGAGAGCAGCTTGGGAGCCGTGGGCGGCTCGGTGTCGGTGCCGGCGCCGGGATGATCGCTCAGGTTGAGAAAGACCATCTCCCCCGCATCGCTGCCGTCGTGGCGGATGCCGTTGGCCATGAGCTGCCCGCCCGTCGCCAGCAGACGCTCGTCCGTGTGCAGCCAGGTGACGGTGTAGCTCAGCTCGGGCACCAGTCGCTTGGGATAGACCACCACCTCGCTCTCGCAAGGGCTATCTTGCTGGAGATAGCCGCGGGTGCGGTCGGCGTTCATCACCTGGCGGAAGGTGTGCGCGTCCGGAGCGCCCTCGGCCCGCGGATGGTAGAACCGTGCATAGCGTCCTACGACGCCCTTGGCCTTGAGGTAGCGCTGCAGCACCGTCTGGGCGCGCACGCGTTCAATCCAGGCCGGGTCCTCATGATGCGCGCCGCCGCCGCCGCCAAGGAACTTGGCCGCCGACCAAAAGTAGGTCAGGTAGTACTGGTCGTCGGGGCCGCCACCATCGGAAGACTGGTTCTGATCCAGCAGCTCCAGCTTGTCCCAATCGCACCACTCGCCGCCCGAGTTGCAGCCTTGGAGGCCCATGTCGGGGCAGGCATCACGCACGTCGCGGAGCATCCGCAGGTACATGCGATACTGCTGCAGGAACGGATAGCCCGGCGGATGAGCGTGATCCTTGGCATAGCAAGGCGATTGTACCCAGCCGTCCAGGCGATGCTGGAAGGCGCCATAGCGCTCCTGCCGCTCGATCATCAGGGCCTTCATGTGCTCGATGGCCTCGGGGCAGGCATTGCAAAAGCCCTTGCCGTACCACGACGTAATGGGCCGTGGCTCTACGGACTGCGGCTGCCATTCGGGATGCTCCACGTCCACGGGCGTGCCGGGATCGAAATGCTGCGGCGGCATCCACAAGCGAAAGCGGATGCCCGATTCGCCGAGGTATTCCACCAGGCCTCGCCAGTCGACGCCTTCCCAGACGCCGCGACCGCGTTCGTCGAACCAGAAATCGTCCTCGTGGGCGATGCCGACGCCGGTGGTGCGGCAGAGGTTGGCCACGCGCCACATGTCCTCGCGGCGGCGCTCGGTATCGCAGTGATGATCGGGATGATTCCAGTGGCGGTTCCAGATGGCGCCCCGCCAGAGGTAATCCTCGTTGGTATAGTCCCACTTGTAGGTGGCTTGCCAGTCGTGGAGCTGCTCGGCGGCGGCGTCGAGGTCGCCGGCGTACACGCCCAGGAACGCCGCCGGCGCCACAAAGGTGGCATTGGGCGCGACGGGCTCCACATGCTTGGCAAGGCCAATGCTCGTCAGGTAGCACTCGTCGCGGCGCGCGCCGTCCTCGCCGCCGTACTGCGCCTGCCAGAAGCGCGCCTCCCACGGCCCCAAGTAGCGGATGCCCAGGTAGAGCCCCTCGGCGTTGGGGCCGTCCTCCAGCACCATATAGGGATGGTAGGAGCTGGAGCCGTCAAAGACGTCGTCGGCGCGATAGTTGGGCTGGCCCGCCCATGAGCAGAGCGTGCGGTTGGGGCGCTGGCCGGGCGGATCCACCAGGGGCTGGTTGGTGCCGGGACCCGCGCCGCCACCTTGCCAGGCATACAGCGTCAGGCGGGGGATCAGGTCGCGGCGCAGGCGCAGGTGATGCATGCGGACGTCGCTGACGTGCAGGGTATGCCCGGTGCGGTTGGTGACCCGCCACTGTGTGTGGATCATGCCCAGGTGCGTGCGCGGCGTGCTGGCGGGGATCTCATAGCGCAACGTGACCTGGATATCGTCGCGATCCAGGGTGAGCTCCAGCCAGACGCCTGGCGCGATGCCAGGGGATGCCTTGGGCACCGGAAGCTCGCCGGCCTCGGCCAGGGTGGGCTCGTACCCGCCGCTGGCGCCGGCCACCTGCGCGTCGTCGATGATCAGCAGGAACTCGTCCGAGCCGGTGTCTTGGACCAGGTTGGTGCCGGTGGTTCGGTTGGTGAGGTGGGTGCAGGTCAGGCGGCCGTCGGTCAGGGCGATGCGCCGTTCGATGAGCGTGGTGCCGATGCGCCAGGCGGCTCCTCCGTCCTCTTGGATGGCATAGGCGTCGCCGGAATGGACGGGGAACTTGGCCATGGGGACCTCCTCTAGGCCGTGTGGATGGCTGAGGCCAGGATAGCGCGCGGCGGTGGGGGCGTCAATGCTCCCCCGATCCACTCCCGCCCGCTCTCTCCACCTGCCAGCTCGCCCCCGATGGCGTATACTGAACCCATCAACGACGTGGGGGGAGGCTCGCTATGACGCACATGCTGCGACGATCATCGGATGCCGATCCGGACTTGATGGAGGCCATCGCCGACCTGATGCGGGCTACGTTCGAGCGGCTCGTCGTGGTGACGGGCGTGAGTTACCTGGCGTGGCATCTGGTCATCACGATGACCCAACCGGGCGATATGGGCGTGCGCGCCTGGGGGCTTACCTTTGCGCTGCTGCCCCTGGTGCCGCTGTTGGTCTGGCTGGCGCGCCGACGCTTGCGATGGGCGCAGCTCGCATGGCTGGCGGTGCTCTGGGCGGGGATTACCGCGGCTACCGCGCTGTTCGGCCAGCCGCTGGCGACCTTTTTCTACGGCTTGCTGCCCCTTATGGCCGCCGTGGTCATCGGCTGGCCCGCTGGTCTTGCCGCCGAGGGCCTCGTGATGCTAGGCTTGCTGCTGCTGGACCGTTGGAGCGGCCTGACCATCACCTCGGCGCTGGCGGGCGTGGTGCTGGTGGGCGGCGCGCTCGCAGGCGTGCTGGGCTGGGCCACCACCATGGGCCTGCTCAGCGTCACCGAATGGTCGCTGTTCAGCTATCGCAAGATGCGCGACATGATCCAGGAGGCGCGCCAGCAGCGCATGGAGCTCAAGCAGATCCAGGCGGATCTGGTGCAGGCCAATCGCGAGCTGGCGCGCATGACCGATCGCCTCAAGGCGATGAACCGCGTCGCTGAGGAAGCCCGCCGCGCCAAGGAGCAGTTCGTCGCCAACGTCAGCCACGAGCTGCGCACGCCCCTCAACATGATCATCGGCTTTAGTGAGATGATCACCCAGGCGCCCCAGGTGTATGGGAACCGGCTGCCGCCCGCGCTCCTGGCCGACATCACGGCCATCCAGCGCAACAGCCAGCACCTCTCCAAGCTGGTGGACGACGTGCTCGACCTGAGCCAAATCGACGGCGGGCGCATGACGCTCATCAGGGATTGGGTGCGACTGCCCCAGATCGTGGACGAGGCCGTCACGGCGGTGAGGGCCCTGTTCGAGTCCAAGGGGCTCTCGCTCCGAGTAGAGCTGGCCGACGATCTGCCCGAGCTCTTTTGCGACGGCACCCGCGTCCGCCAGGTGATCCTGAACCTGCTCAGCAATGCCGGCCGCTTTACCGAGCGGGGCGGCGTGGTGGTCAAGGCCTGGCAGGAGGGCGACCAGGTGATCGGCTCGGTGAAGGACACGGGGCCCGGCATCGCGTCGGAGGATCGGGAGCGGCTGTTCGAGCCCTTCCAGCAACTAGACGCTTCCATCCGGCGACGGCATGGCGGGAGTGGCCTAGGGCTCAGCATCAGCAAGCGATTCGTGGAGATGCACGGCGGCAAGATGTGGCTGGAGAGCCAAGTCGGGCAGGGGACCACCTTCTATTTTTCGCTGCCCATCGAGAAGCCAGTGCCGCTTCTGGTCACAACGGGCGATGCCGCCCAACTTTGGTTCAACCCCTGGGAAAGCTATGAGGAGCGGCCGCATGCGGCTAGCCACCCCGAGCTCGAGATCGCGCCGCGCTATGTGGTGTTGGAGCAGGGGCGCTCGCTATCGCGGCTATTCCAGCGCTACATGGAGGGCGCCGAGGTGGCGACGGTAACCAGTTATGAGGATGCCTTGGCCGAGCTGCGGCGTTCGCCGGCGCGGGCCTTGGTAGTAAACGCGCCGTCCTACGAGGCCGCAGGCGTGCCGCCCAACGGCATCGGCGACTTGCCCTACGGCACGCCCGCCGTCCTCTGCTGGATTCTCGGCTATGACGCCATGGCTGAGCGGCTGGGCGTGGTGCGCTACCTGCTCAAGCCGATCCCGCGCGAGGAGCTGCTGGGGGCCGTGGCCGCGCTGGGCGAGGAGGTCCGTCAGGTGCTGATCGTGGATGACGACGCCGAGGTGCTGCAGCTCTATGCGCGGGTGCTGGCCTCGTCGCCGCGAGGCTACCAGGTGCTCCAGGCCAAGAACGCGCGCCGCGCCCTGGCGCTGATGCGTCGGCATCATCCCGATGTCGTTTTGCTGGACCTGGTGATGCCCGGCATGGACGGGGTCCGCTTCTTGGAGGTGATGCGCGAGGACGCCGCTATCGCCGAGATCCCCGTGATGATCGTGTCGGCGCGCGACCCGGCGGGGCAGTCTATCGTCAGCGACAGCTTGTCGGTGGCGCGCAACATGGGCATCTCGGGGCGGGAGTTGCTAGAGTGCGTGGGGGCGCTTACGGAGATCCTGTCGCCACATGATCAACCAACGTATCCAGCGCGTCCAGGAACTGCCGGCGCGTGACCGGCTTTTGTAGGTAGCCCGCGGCTCCCAGCGCGATGGCCATCTCCTGCTGGGGGATGATGGTGCACACCAGGATGGGGATGCTCCGCATGCCGGGGTGCTCGCGCAGGTTGCCCAGCAGGCGCCAACCATCGATGCGCGGCATCATCACGTCCAGCACGATGGCCTGCGGGGCATGCTCTTGGGCGAGATCCAGGGCGCGCTCGGGTTCGCGGGTGGCCACCAGGCGGTAGCGTGAGCCGGTGGTGTAACGTCGAAAGAGCTGGAGCGTATCGGCATTGTCGTCGATGACCAGGACTGTGTGCTGTCCCACGGGTGGGAGGGTCAGCTCGCCCAGGTAGCCGCTGGCGCTGTCCTGCACGCGGAGCTGGCCGCGCGAGAGCCTAGCCATGCGCGCGGCGAGCTCGAGGCTGGCCATATCCTTCGTTGGGGCCTTGTTGCTCGACGTCGCGCCCGGTCGCCCGTAGACCTGGATCACCACGTTGCCACCCGTCTGCGCCGCCGAGAGCGTGACCTTGCCGCCGGGGCTGTGGTGCATGGCGGCGGTGAGCAGGTCCACCAGCATCTGGTTGAGGGCAGTGCCGTGGACGGCCAGGCCGGGCAGGGCGGCGCTGTGGCGCGCCTCGATCTGGACGTTGTACGTGGCCGCGATGGGCGCCACCAGCTTGAGGGCTTGATCGACGGCTTCCTGGAGCTGCGCAGGAGCCTCGACGGGGGTGTCCCGCAGCCAGGCCAGCTCATCGCTGACGCCCGGCGCTTGGCCCGTCGCCGGCTCGGCCTCCTCGGCGGGCGCTTGCTGGTCGGCGAGGTCGTAGCGCTCCCAAAGCCAGGCGGCCAGCACCTCGATGGCGGCGTG
>JBNGEB010000122.1:0-7057 GCA_049975585.1 Anaerolineae bacterium | reverse complement strand
CCAAGCCTCAAGGTTGCCCACATTGTCGAGGCCACTTTTTCAACACCCTCCTACAGGCCCGGCTTGACAGCCTCGCCTCTTTGGGTTAGACTAGCTGCGTTCTCAAGGAGTAGGACATCGTGCAAGCGAGCGGATGCGGCATCGTCAGGAGGAGCTCCAGGCCATACCCGGACCTTGTGTCTGGTTAGTTGCGCTTGGGGTGATATCCGCGAAGGTTGACCCGCCAGCTCTCCAGACGGAGAGCTGGCGTTTTGCATGTTGAGCTAGGGGGGTCGATTCGATGCCGAGAACACCTGTGGGCGTCTTTGGGGCGACCGGCTTTGCCGGGCGGGAGCTGCTGGCCATCCTTGCCAAACATCCCGGCCTCGAGCTTGCTTTTGCGACCTCGGAGAGCTATGCCGGCAAGCGTTTCAGCGAGGTCTATCCTGATCCCCTCGATGTTACCCTCGTCTCGCCAGAAAAAGCTCCGCTGGCCGATGCTGAGCTGGTGTTCTTGTGCACGCCGCATGGCGCCTCCGCAACTTGGGCCATCAAGGCGCTGGCCGCGGGCTGCCGGGTCGTCGATCTGTCGGCCGACTTTCGCCTGCGCGACGTGGCGACCTACGAGCGCTGGTACGTGCCTCATCCTGCCCCCCAGCTCTTGGCTGAGGCGGTCTATGGCATGACAGAGCTCGAACGCCAGGCCTTGCCGGCGGCGCGGTTAGTGGCCAATCCAGGCTGCTACCCGACCTCGGTGCTCTTCCCTCTAGAGCCGCTGGTGAGAGCGGGCGCGTTGGGCGATGGCCACATCATCGTGGACAGCAAATCGGGCACGTCAGGTGCGGGAGCCAAGCCGAGCACCAAGACCCATTTCATGGCTGTCCATGATAACTTTTCCGCGTATGCGGTGGGGCATGCCCATCGTCACGTGCCAGAGATGGAGCAGGAGCTCGCGAGTTATGGCGGGTCGGCGGTGCATGTGACCTTTACGCCGCATCTGCTCCCGGTGGCGCGAGGCATTCTCTCGACGATCTATGTGAGCCTTGGCGAAGACTGGACGGCCTCTCGCGTGACCGAGCTCTGGCGCCAGGCCTACGATCGGGAGCCATTCTTGGCCGTGATGCCGCCCGATTCGCCGCCTTCTCTAGCTCACGTCGTACGTAGCAACCGCGTGGCGTTCTCGGCTGCCGAATCGGGCATACCGGGACGCGTCGTGGTCGTCTCGGTAGTGGACAACCTGGTCAAAGGTGCGTCTGGGCAGGCGGTACAGAACGCCAACGTCATGCTAGGTCTCGACGAGACCACCGGCTTGCTCTAGGGAGTTAAAGATGGGCGAGACCGTGTGCGTTATCAAGATAGGCGGAGCCGAGTTGGCTGACGGGCCCGTCCTCGACCGGTTGGTCGGGCTTCTGGGGACCTTGCACAGCAGCTCTCCTGTGGCGTTGGTACATGGGGGCGGCCCCGAGATTGCGTCGCTCCAGAGGCGGCTGGGCCTCGAACCCCGCTACGTGGATGGCTTGCGCATCACCGATGACAAAGGCCTCGCGGTCGCCGAGATGGTACTCTCTGGTGCCATCAACAAGCGCCTGGTAGCGCGCCTGGTGGCCACAGGCACGCCGGCCATCGGCCTCAGCGGCGTGGACGGCGGGCTGTTCCGCGCCAAGCCGCTAACCCACGGACGCATCGACCTGGGACGCGTGGGGCAGATCGAGCACGTGGACGTGTCCTACATCAAGCTGGTTCTCGGCCAAGGTCTCCTGCCCGTGATCTCGCCCATTTCGCTGGGGAGCGACGGACGCGCCTTGAACGTCAACGCCGACCACGCGGCGCTGGCACTGGCCCGCGCCCTCTGTGCACAAGAGCTAGCCTTTGTGACCGATACGCCCGGCGTCATGCAAGACGGGCACGTGATAGCGGAGATTCATGAGGACTTGGCAGAGAGCCTCATCCTGGAAGGCGTCATCACCGGCGGCATGGTGCCCAAGGTGCGCTCGGCCTTGGAGGCCCTGGACGCGGGCGTCGGGCGCGTACGTATCACGAACCTCGATGGCCTCGCCGCCGAGGGTGGCACCCTGATCCGAGCGAACATCCAAGACCAAGGAGAGATGGCATGAATGCCGAGCAGCCTAGCACCCAAGATCTGGAAAGCTCCTACGTCGTCCAGACCTACGCCCGCGCTCCCTTTGTGCTAACCCGCGGCGAGGGGGTCTACCTGTTCGATGACAGCGGTCATCGCTACCTCGACCTCGTCGGTGGCATCGCGGTGAATGCGCTGGGCTACGGCGATCCAGAGCTTGTGGGGGCCATCACCTCACAGGTAGCACGCCTGATCCATGTGTCCAACCTGTATCACACCGAGCCTCAGGCCAAGCTTGCCCAGATGCTGGTAGAGCGATCCTTTGGCGATCGCGTCTTTTTCTGCAACTCGGGCACCGAGTCGGTGGAAGCAGCGATCAAGTTCGCTCGCAAGTGGGCTCGTCGCCATGGTGACGAAAAGACCCGCATCGTGGCCTTTGAGAACGCCTTCCATGGGCGCACCATGGGTTCGCTCGCGCTTACGCCGCGCGAGCACTATCAGGCGCCGTTTCGTCCACTCATGCCAGGGGCCAGCTTTGCCAAGTTCAACGACCTGGACTCTGCGGCGGGAACCATGGGCGATGACGTGTGCGCCTGTATCGTCGAGCCGGTGCAGGGCGAAGGCGGCGTGAATCTCGCGGACCCAGGATTCCTGGTGGGGTTGCGCGAGCTGTGCGATGACCACAACGCGCTGCTCATTTTCGATGAGGTGCAGTGCGGATTGGGGCGTACTGGCAGTCTCTGGGCCCATGAGATGGCGGCAGTCACCCCTGACCTGATGACGCTGGCCAAGCCGCTGGGCGGCGGGTTGCCGATGGGCGCCGTCGTGATGACCGAGGACGTCGCCAGTGCAATCGCTCCGGGCGATCATGGCAGCACGTTCGCGGCCAACCCGGTAGTCTGTGCGGCTGCGCAGGTCGTGCTGCGCCGTGTGTCGGATGCCAGCATGCTCGGTCATGTGCGCGAGATGGGAGCCTATCTGGAGGCGAGGCTTCAGGACCTGGCAGAGCGATACGACGTCGTGAAGGGTGTGCGCGGCGTCGGGCTGATGTGGGGCATCCCGCTCGAGACAGAGGCTGCCCCGATCATCGAAGCCGGCTATGAGCGAGGTATCATCACCTGCCGGGCTGGGGCGAACGTGCTACGGCTCCTTCCGCCGCTGACCATCGAGCGTGAACATATCGACGTTGCACTGGAGGCCCTGGATGGCATCTTTGCCCAAGCTGTCTGACATGCGCGCTGAGGCCCCTCTTGCGAGCCAAGTCCTGATACGCAGCGCGACGGCACATGACGCGCCAGAGATTGCGCGCATCGTGAACGGGTATGCAGAGCTTGGGAAGATGTTGCCAAGGCCACTGGCAGCCGTGTACCAGTTCCTGCGGGATTTCTCGGTTGCCGAGCTGGACGGGCAAGTGGTAGGTTGTGCGGCGTTGAGCATCTTCTGGGGCGATCTCGCCGAGGTGCGCTCCCTTGCCGTGAGCGAAGACTACCGCGGTCGAGGGATAGGGCAGCGCCTGGTGCGCTATCTGTTGCGCGAAGCCCAGAGCTTGGGTATCCCTCGCGTCTTTGCCTTGACCTACGAGGTGGGCTTTTTCGAGGCGCTGGGCTTTCGCCAGATACCGCGCGATACCTTGCCGCGCAAGATCTGGCGCGACTGTATCAACTGCGTACACTTTGGCCATTGTAACGAGACGGCGCTAATCATCGACATCGCGCCCAAACCAGAGGAGAAAGACTCGTGAAAGAAAAAGTCGACAAGTGTGTGCTCGCCTACTCTGGCGGCCTGGACACGTCGGTAATCGTGCCGTGGCTGCGAGAGAACTATGGCTGCGAGGTCATTTGCATGACCGCCGATCTCGGCCAAGCGGAGGAACTGGACGGGCTGGAGGCCAAGGCCTTGCAGAGCGGGGCGAGCAAGATCTATATCGAGGATCTTCGCGGCGAGTTCGTCAGCGACTATATCCTACCCACCTTGATGGCCGGCGCCGTCTATGAGCGGAACTACCTGCTCGGCACATCCTTTGCGCGGCCCCTCATTGCCAAGCGTATGGTCGAGATTGCCGAGCTCGAGGGCGCCGATGCTGTCGCCCACGGTTGCACCGGCAAGGGCAACGACCAGGTGCGCTTTGAGCTCACCTTCAAGGCACTCAACCCCAAGCTGCGCGTGATCGCACCGTGGCGCGAGTGGGAGATCCGATCTCGCGAGGATGCTCTCGCCTACGCCGAGGCGCACAACATTCCGGTATCGCAAACAACCCGCTCGATCTACAGCCGCGACCGCAACTTGTGGCATATAAGCCACGAGGGTGGCGTGCTCGAAGATCCCTGGCAGGAACCCCCTGCCGACATGTTCGTGCTCACCACAGCGCCGGAGGATGCCCCCGACGAGCCCGAGTATGTCGAGATCGACTTTCGCCAGGGCGTTCCCATCCGGCTCAATGGGACCAGTATGGGCGGCGTGGAGCTCATCGAAGCGCTGAACGCTCTTGGCGGCAAGCACGGCGTCGGGCGCTCGGACATGGTGGAGAATCGCCTGGTAGGGATGAAGTCCCGCGGCGTGTACGAGACTCCTGGTGGCACCATCCTGCACACGGCCCATCAGGCCCTCGAAAGTCTATGCCTGGATCGCGAGACGCTTCACTACAAGGACACCATCGCGCTGCGTTACGCCGAGCTGGTCTACAACGGCCGATGGTTCACGCCGCTGCGGGAATCGCTGGACGCCATGGTACGCAAGACGCAAGAGCGCGTTACCGGCACCGTGCGTCTCAAGCTGTACAAGGGCAACTGCACGATTGCAGGGCGCAAGTCGCCGTACAGCCTCTACCGCGAGGACTTGGCCACGTTTGGCGCCGATGACGTCTACGACCAGGCGGACGCCCAGGGCTTTATCAACCTGTTCGGGCTCTCGCTCAAGGTGCGCGCTCTGGTGGACGCCGAGGGCGTACGAAGCGAGTACGATCAGCCCGACTATACCGAGTTCAAGCGAGACTAGCACCATGACCAGGCTGTGGGGCGGGCGCTTTACCGGGCCTACCGATGATCTCATGTGGCGATTCAACAGCTCGTTGCGCGTCGATCGACGATTGGCGCGAGAGGATGTGCGTGGCAGTATCGCCTATGCGCGCGCGCTGGGACGCGCAGGCGTTCTCGTGGATAACGAGGTGGCCTCTATCGTTCGGGGCCTCGAGCGGATCATGGGCGAGCTGGACGATGGGACGTTCGCATATGCCGACACCGACGAGGACATCCACACGGCCATCGAGCGTCGTCTGGGAGAGCTGATCGGCGAGGGAGCGGGCAAGCTCCACACCGGCCGTAGTCGCAACGACCAGGTGGCCACGGACGTGCGCCTCTATCTGCTGAACGCGCTGGACAAACTGCGCGAGCGGATCGTCCAGCTCCAGTCGGCCATAGTGGACCAGGCAGGGCGGCACCTCGATCTGCTCATGCCTGGCTACACGCACCTGCAGCCGGCTCAGCCGGTGCGCTTTAGCCATTGGCTGATGTCGTTCTTCTGGATGGTGCAGCGCGACCGAGATCGGCTCGATGAGGCGCGGTCGCGCGCCTCACGTTGCCCGTTGGGTGCGGGCGCCCTGGCGGGCAACGCCTACGAGATCGATCGCGAGACCCTTGCCGAGGAGCTTGGGTTCGCCGGCATCACCGAGAACAGCATGGATGCCGTCGCCGATCGCGATATGATCCTGGATACGCTTTACCTCGGGGCTACCCTGGGCGTCCACCTAAGCCGCCTTGCAGAGGACCTTATCATCTACTCGAGCAGAGCCTACGGTTTTGTTCAGTTGGATGAGCGCTACACGACGGGCTCTAGCATCATGCCTCAGAAGCGCAACCCGGACAGCCTGGAGCTAGTCCGAGGCAAGGCTGGCCGGCTCACGGGGAATCTGGTGCGACTGCTCACCGTCCTCAAGGGGACACCTTCCACGTATGATAAGGATCTCCAGGAGGACAAAGAGCCGCTGTTTGATACGCTGGATACCCTGAGTGACGTGCTACCCATCGTTGCGGGGGTGGTGGAGACGCTGACGCCGTGCCCTGAGGCCATGCGCGCCGCTTTGGAGGATGGCTTGCTGGCCACCGACTTGGCCGACTATTTGGTCAAGCGGGGCATTCCATTCCGCAAGGCGCACGAGTTGGTAGGGAAGGCAATCTTGGCAGCCGAGAACGCGGGCTTGGGGCTAAGCGAACTGCCACTCGACGCGTACACGGCTATCTCGCCGGCATTCGCCAGCGACCTCTACCAAGTGCTGGACGTAGAGGCATCGGTGGAAGCGAGGCGCGTCTCTGGTGGCACCGCCCGGGACGCGGTCGTCGCCCAGATCGCGCGCGCCCGCCAGCTCCTCTAGACGAGGCCCCTCCATCCCCTACATGCCGATGCCGGGGATCGCTGCCCCGCAGTTGGTGCAACGCCCATCTTTCAAGTGCCGCCTGCCGACCCTGAACCCAGAGCGTGGGATCACCGGCTCACCGCATTGAGGGCAATACGTGGTCTCTCCCTCGTCGCCAGGAAGGTTGCCTACATAGACATAGTGTAGGCCGGCTTCGCGACCAATCTCCCGTGCATGGCGGAGCGTGGATGCCGGGGTGGATGGCACATCCGTCAGTCGGTAGGTCGGATGGAAGCGGCTCACGTGCCACGGTGTGTCCGGGCCAAGCTCCTCGACGATGAAAGCAGCGATCTGACGGAGCTCCTCGTCCGAGTCGTTCAGCGTGGGAATGATCAACGTGGTGACCTCGAGCCACACCCCTCGCTCTTTCAAGCTGATGAGGGCATCCAACACCGGCTGAAGGTGGGCGCCGCACTGCTTCCGGTAGAACGTATCGGTGAAGGCCTTGAGGTCCACGTTGGCGGCATCGAGCAGCCGCTCGCCTTCACGCGGGGCCAGTAGATCCAGTGCCTCGTCCGTCATGTAGCCGTTGGTGACATACACGTTGAGCATGCCGGCCTCATGCGCCAGCTTGGCGACGTCATAGGTGAACT
>JBNGEB010000121.1:1441-7113 GCA_049975585.1 Anaerolineae bacterium | reverse complement strand
TGGCGCGCGCGAGCGATCCAATCGCTCATGGGTTCGGGCGCGTCGGCTGCGCCGTCCGCTAGGGCGGTGTCAAGGTCTTGTGCCGTGGCAAAGCGCTGGTCGGCGTCGCGATGGGCGGCCCGGGCGATGGTCCGAACGAGCTTGCGCGAGATGCCCGGCACGGCTCGCTGCAGGGAGGGGGCGCCGCGCGTGCCTTCCTCCAGCAGCACGCCCGCCAGGAGAGCGTACAGTAGGCGACCCACGGCATAGACGTCGCTGGTGGGCGACAGCGGAGCTGTGTCCAGCTCGGGAGCGGCGTAACCCTTGATGGTGCCATAGGGGCCATAGGTGGGATCGGTGCCCGTGAACAGATGACTGAGCCCGAGATCCACGATCCGAACGGTGCCGTCTGGGGTAACCATCGCATGGCCCGGCGACAGGAACGGCGCATACATCGGCTGCGGCAGCGTGTGTAGGTGGGTCAGGAGCGCACAGATCTGGCGCCCCCAGTTGCGCGCCAGGTCCGGAGAGACCGCCAGGTGCGGCGAGGCGATGATCTGGCGAAAGCTGAGCCCTGGGATGGCGTCCATCACCACATAGTGGGCTCGCTCGCCCAGGATGAGATCGTGGATGCCGACCAGCGCCTCGTGCTCCACGTCGCGCCAACGGTCCACAACCGCGCGCAGCCGACGGGCGGCCTCGCGGCGCTCGTCGGCGCGAAAGAGGGCGATGGTGGAAAGCTGCTTGATGACATAACGACGGGAGGGATCGGCCGCGTCGCGGGCGAGATAGACGGCGCCCGTCCGTGAGGAGGCTATGCGTTCTAGGACCACGTAGCGGTCGGCGATGGTGCGGCCGGTCTCGGGACCTTGGGGCCAGTCCACGCTGGGATAGGGCATGCCGGCGAGATCGGCGCCGCATTGTGGACAGACGAGTTGGTGCCAAGCGTGCGTTGTGCCGCACCGAAGGCACGGCCAGGCGAGCGTGGCGCCGCAACTGGCGCACGCAGACGCGGAATCTAGGTTGGGTTCGCCGCAGCGCGGGCAGCGCACCAAGCGGGATGCCATGGGTAACACGTCGTTTCTAGCTAGCGGACGCACACGGGGTTGGCCGCATGACGAAAGACGAACCGACGCCAGGAGGGGCGACGAGGCGGCACGCCGTGCGGGATCGTCAACGGGACGCTGATGCGCTATTATAGGTTGCAGGTGGATGGTCTGTCAAAGATGGAGGGCCTCAACGATTGGCTAGCCAGCGTCGCTACGTTCCGCATCGCCCTGAGGACTGCTCCTGGAGCATTTCGTGGGCCTTGGGAGGGGGCAAAGGGCTTGACAGGCTTGCCTAGATAGTATATGATTTATGCAATATTAAATCGTATAATCGCGATAAACCAAGAAAGGCAGGGCCATGGCTGAATTCCCCCACCTGGAATCGGACCCCCCCTCGGATCTGGCGGACATCGAGACGGTCAACCAGGCCGCCGAGGCCATGTTGGCCGACCTCGAGCTCAGCCCGCTGACACGTCGCACCTATCGCTATGGCTTGCAGGCGTTGATCCGCTATCTCCACATCGCGCGCGAGGACGACGCGGCTGCCGACGCCCTGGCGCCCATCGCGCTGGACGTCATCGACGAAGAGACGCTGGCCGGTCTCAACCGCTGGCTCCGCGAGGCGTATCCCGATCCGTCACTGCCCCCGGACGAGCGCGGCGGAGCGACGCGGACCAGCCGCACCTACCTGGTCGCGGCTCGTCGCCTGATGAACTGGTTGGATCTGCGCGAGCTGCTGCCCGAGGGCGTCTCCTATGATCGGATGCTCCGCCGCATCGATCAGGGGCGCGGTACCCGACGCCGCGGCTACAAGCAGCGCAAGGTGGACCCTGAGGTGGCCGCTGTCATCACCCACTACCTGCGCCAGCCCCTGCCCAAGAAGCGTGGCAGCGCGCGCCGGCTCGCCCTGCTCCGGAATCGTGCGTTGATGTCGCTGCTGTACGATACGGGGATGCGCATCAGTGAGGCCTTGGCGCTGCGCCGTGAAGATGTGCTCGATGGTCGTGCCAGCCGCATCCGCCTCACCAAGACCAAGAACGGCAAGCCCCGCACGGTGTTCCTCCGCGACGAGACCCGCCGCCTGATCCAGGCCTATGTGCGCGAGCGCGACGATGACGTGTACGCGCCGCTCTTTGTGTCGCACGGTCGTGGCAAGGGGACCGCCATCACGCCGTCGCATGCCTGGTATCTGGTCAAGCAGGCGGCCAAGGCGGAGGGGCTCTACGAGAACACATCCCCCCACTCCCTGCGGCACCGTCGCGCTCAGGATCTGCTCGACGAGGGCATGCCGCTGGAATGGGTCGCCGCCCTGCTCGGGCATCAACATGCCGATACCACGCGCACCGTCTATGCCTGGGAAACCGACGAGGACATGCTGGCCGACATGGTAGCCACCTACGGCCTATCGCCAACCGAGGCTTTGGAAAAGCAAAAGGATAAGCTAGACTAGAATATTATAAATATGACTATACGTATCCATTCTCAAAAGTACGACAAAGTAGTCGCACTTGCGCCTATCCACTCAAGCGAGCCCGATGCAGTAGCGAGTTCTCTTTTCCACCACGCCAGACCTTCTCCTGGCGACCCACATCCTATATCGTGAAGATGCTACTTTGCGGGCGCCGCTAGTCAAGGTGAGTCAGTTCGTGCGCTTTTGCCTGCAGCCGTTTTGTGGATTAGGATATGGCATCATATGGGAATGTCACTAGGTGAGGATGTATGAACCACAGTGCGACGATCGCTCGTCTCGTCGTGCCATGGGTGCTGTCGTTGGCCCTGCTGGGGTGTGGCACTCTTTCGAGCGACACGCCGGCCCCTACGGTGGACCCCTGGGAGACGTGGGATCAGTCCTACGTGTCTGTTACGGGACGCGTGGTGCCGGTGGAAAGGGCCGAGCTGGCCTTTCTCCAGCCGGGGCGCGTCCTGGAGGTGCTGGTTGAGGAGGGAGACCAGGTCGAGCCCGGCCAGTTGCTGGCTCGCCTGGACGACGGGCAGCTCCTCGCCGCCGTCGCCCAGGCCGAGGCGGGCCTTGCTCAGGCCGAGGCTCAACTCGCCCATTTGAGGGCGGGCGCTCGGGAGGAGCAGGTTGACGTGACACGCGCCGCCGTGGCGCAGGCGCGCGAGGCCGTGGCTAGCGCCGAGCTGGGGATCGCTTCGGCCGAGGACCAGGTCGCCATCGCCGAGGCCGGCCTCCAAGCTGCCGAGGCCCAATTGGCGCAGGTAGTGAACGGCCCCCTGCCTGAGGAGATCGAGATTGCTCGGCAACAGGTGGAGCTGGCCAAGGCCCAGCGGTATGCCGCCCAGAGCCAGCGAGATGCCATGGGCGGGCTGCGCGAGGCTGCACCGGACTCGTACGCGCTCGGGCTCTATGAGGCCGCAGAGGGAAACGCCTTTGCCGCCGAAAACCAGGTGGCCATCGCCGAGCTGCGGTACGAACTCTTGAAGCAGGGCGCTCGCCCCGAGCAGGTCGCCGCGGCCGAGGCGCAAGTTGCGCAGGCCCAGGCTTCCCTGGACGCTGCCCGCACGGCGGTGGAGGTCGCCAAGGGGCAGCGCGACGCCGCAGAAGCGGGGCTCGCTCAAGCCGAGGCGCAGTTGGCCTTGGTGATGGCTTCGGCCACGCCAGAGGAACTGGCCTTGGCCCAGGCCGGCGTCGCTCAGGCAGAGGCGGCTCTGGAGCAGGCCCAGGCGGCCCTCAGCCAGGCACGGTTGACGTCGCCCATCGCAGGGACCGTGGCGCAGGTGGACCTTCGGGTGGGCGAGATGGCTCCGATGGGCATGCCCGTCATCTCGGTGGGGAGCCTGGACGCCTTTCAGATCGAGACTACCGACATGGACGAGATCGACGCGGCGCGTGTGAGGGTGGGCTACAAGGCGGAGCTGCTCTTTGACGCCCTCCCCGAGCTGGAGGTTACGGGCACCGTCACGAGCGTCGCACTAAAGGCGGGCGCGGGGTTGGGCGGCACCGCCTATCAGGTTGTCATCGCGCTGGACGGCCCCGCCGAGGGCCTGCGTTGGGGGATGACGGCCAGCGTGGATATCGTCGTGGACGATGGGGCCGAGTGACGCCATGGCCAGCGAAGGCGACGCCAGCCAAGGGGGCAAGCAGCCGCTCATCCGCGCCGAAGGCCTGACCCGCATCTATGGCGACGAGGTCCAGGTCTATGCCCTGAACGAGGTCAGCTTTGAGGTCCAGCAAGGCGAGATGGTCGCCGTCATGGGACCATCGGGCAGTGGCAAGTCCACCCTGCTCAACATGATCGGCGCGCTGGACCGCCCCACCCGCGGGCGGGTCATGATCAACGGTCAGGACCTGGCCGAGGTCCGCGATCTGGACCAGTTCCGCGCACGCACCGTGGGCTTTGTCTTTCAGATGCACAACCTCATCCCCACGCTCACGGCGCTGGAGAACGTCGAGGTGCCCATGCGCGGGCAGATCGCCTCGGCGCGCAAGCGGCACGCTCGCTCACGCGACCTCTTGGCGCTGGTGAGACTCTCCGCGCGGGAGGATCATCTGCCCAGCCAGCTCTCGGGAGGACAGCGGCAGCGCGTGGCCATCGCGCGGGCCCTCGCCAATGACCCCTCGCTGATTCTAGCCGATGAACCCACCGGCAACCTGGATAGCGTCAGCGGCGAGGAGATCATTGCGCTGCTGCAGCGGCTCAACCGTGAGCAGGGCGCCACCATCCTGGTGGTGACTCACGATCGCAATGTAGCTCGCTCCACCCAGCGCATTCTCCTGATGAGCGATGGATGCATCGCCGATAGCTACCTCGTGCGCGATCCCCTCACGGAGGACCTGCGCTCGTTGGCGCGCAGTGAGCTGGGACAACGCCTCATCGCTGGCGATGTCGAGGCCCTGGTCGATACGCCTTTTGCGCAAGACGGCTCCCTCACCCCGACTGCCCGAGAGCTATCGCGCGTGCTTCAGGCGCTGCTCTAGCGGGGGCGTCTGTATGCTACTCAAGGGCCTATGGCGCCGCAGGACGCGCACATTCGTCACGTTGATAGGCATTGCCATCGGCATCGCGGCCATCATCACCCTTTCCGGATTGGCGCGCGGCATCGCCGATAGCTATCTGGAGGCCACCAGCATCTCGGATGCTCACCTGGTGCTGCAAGCCGTACAGGGCGAGGGCCAGGCGCTAACCTTGGGCACCCCCTTTGACGCTTCGCTGGTGGATCGCATCAAGAATCTGCCCGAGGTTCGTGCCGCCGACGGTATCCTCTACCATCTGGCACGAGTGGAAGGCTTGCCTTTCTTTGTGGTTTTCGGCATGGATCCGCAGGGCGTCGCCATCACCCGCTACAAAGTTACCGATGGCGTTTCATTGTCCGAGGTGCGCAGCCGACGCGGAGGCCGTCCCCTGCTGCTGGGCAACGTGGCGGCCGACAAGCTGGACAAGGGTGTCGGCGATAGCGTGCGTATCGGCGAGAGTCGATTCCGCGTCGTGGGCATCTATGAGACGGGGCTCTCGCTCCAGGACTCGGGCGGCGTCGTATCCCTGAGCGATGCCCAGATACTAGCGGGCATGCCCAATCAGGTCATCTACCTGGACATCTGGCTGCACCGCCCCGATCGCGTGGACGCCTTCCGCGAACGCCTGGAGCACATCCTGCCTCCCAATGTGGAGGTTGCCGGCACCC
>JBNGEB010000121.1:0-1431 GCA_049975585.1 Anaerolineae bacterium | reverse complement strand
GCTGCTGGAGATGCTCGAGTACCTAGACATCTTTGCCTGGCTGGTGGCCATGATCGCGGCGATAGTGGGCGGCGTGGGGATGATGAACACCATGCTCATGAGCGTCCAGGAGCGCACCCGTGAGATCGGCGTGTTGCGGGCTGTGGGATGGGGTCCTAGGCGCGTGCTGAACCTGATCATGGGCGAGGCGTTACTGCTCAGCCTGGTAGGCGGCATCATGGGCGTGGGATTAGGAACGCTGCTCCTCGGGATGGCCGCGCGTACGCCCATGCTCGAAGGGTTGGCTCGCTCTGAGGTCCCACCCGATCTGGTCGCACAGGGCATGACGATGGCCCTCATCCTCGGCTTGGTGGGCGGGATCTACCCGGCCTGGCGGGCCTCACGCCTGCCACCCGTGGAGGCTCTCAGCTATGATGGCGGCGCTTCATCCCGTCAGCAGGTCGTGCCGGTGCGTTTTGGTGGCATGCCGTTGCGCTCTCTATCGCGCCAGCGCACGCGCACGCTGCTGACGCTGGTGGGCCTGGGCATCGCCGTTCTAGGTATTATGCTTATGTCAAGTGTCTCCGAGGGCGCGATCTATACCTTCAATAACATGTTCGGATCGGGAGCCGAGATCACCGCTGTCGAGCGCGACCAGCCCGATACCACGCTGAGCGTCATCGAGGAGCGCGTCCTGCGCCGTGTGGAGGCGCTGCCCAACGTCGAGTATGTGACCGGCGTGGTCATGAACGTCGTTAGCACATCACGAACGCCCTTTCTCGTGGTCACGGGGCGTTCGCACACCGACCCCGTCGTGCAGAGCTACAGGTTGCGAGAAGGACGCCTTTTTCGCTCCAGCCGTGAGTGCCTCCTTGGCTGGAAAGCCGCCCAAGATCTGCACCGCGGGATCGGCGATGGTCTCGAGATACTTGGGAGCCGTTTTCGCATCGTGGGCATCATCGAGACGGGGAATACCTTTGAGGACAATGGCGTCGTGATCCCTCTGCGCCAGGCCCAACGGCTGCTCAACAAGCCGAACCAGGTAATGGTCATGGAGATCAAGTTGGTGGATCCGTCCGAGACGGATGCCATGATTGAGAAGCTATCGGCCGAATATCCTGGCCTTATCTTTTCCAAAAGCAGCGAATTCACCGAGAGCTTGCCCGATTTCGAGATGCTCAACCAGTGGATCATCGGCATCTTTGCCATGACCGTGGTGGTGGCCTCGGTGGCGTTGATGAACACCATGATCATGACGGTGCACGAGCGCACCCGCGAGATCGGCGTGCTGCGAGCCGTGGGCTGGCGCAGTAGGATGGTCCTGCACCAGATCCTGCTGGAGGGGCTGCTGCTCACCGCTCTGAGTGCCATCGTGGGGGTGCTCCTCACCGTGGCCGTCGTGGGAGGGCTGCACCTGGCGAGCCAATTCATACCCAGCCTGAGCCTCTATGC
>JBNGEB010000120.1:0-7171 GCA_049975585.1 Anaerolineae bacterium | reverse complement strand
GGGCTGTAGCGCTCCTGAGCCGGTAGATAGCCGCCGGCGAGGTTTCGCACGCCTATCTTCTCTGCGGTCCCGAGGGAATCGGCAAGGAGCATCTTGCCACCAAGTTAGCACAGGCCCTAGCCTGTGAGGAGCCGTCGCCGCCCTGTGGCACCTGCAGCAACTGCCGGCGCGTCATGGCGGGCGAGCACCCGGATGTCCGGGTGATCCGAGGCACCGATAGCGCCATCAGCATCGACCAAGTGCGTGAGCTGCGCAAGTTCTTGTCGCTGACGCCATTCCAGGCATCGCGTCGCATCGCGCTCTTGCTTGACTTTGATGACGCGAGCACCGAGGCCTCCAACGCTCTGCTCAAATCCCTGGAGGAACCGCCTGCGCACTCTATTCTCATCCTCACCGCCACCTCGCCGCAGGCCATCTTGCCAACGATTCTGTCGCGATGCCAAGTCTACCACCTTCGTAGGATTCCGAGCGCCAACATCCAAACTGCGCTCGAGGCGCGTCACGGGGTGCCCACGTCTCACGCATCCGTCCTCGCCCGCCTTGCTGGGGGCAGCCTCTCCTGGGCGGTCGCTGCCAGCAGCGATCCATCGCTAGAGAAGCGCCTCTCAGAAGATATCCAGCAGGCCATCGACCTCTGCCATCACGGACGTGCCCACCGACTCGCGGCGGCTGAGCAGATTGCCAAGAGGGATGACATCGCGCGTCTCTTGTGCAATTGGAGCGTGCTATGGCGCGACGTGCTCCTCACGGCCGCTGGCCAAGAGCCGCTCGTGACCTACCAAGACCAGCAAGAGCACCTGCGCATGATGGCGAATGTCTATGGCATCCAGCAAGCCGCCGAAGCACTGCGCAGTATCGAGGATGCGCTGGACCAGATCGATCACCATGTGAACCCCAGGCTAGCCATTGAGGTGATGCTACTGCGCTGGCGTCGCGACCGCCAGCCATCAAGTTAGAGGAAGGACGATAGCCATGCCCGTTGTCTGTGGCATACGATTCCGGGGCGTTGGCAAGGTGTACTATTTCTCGGCCAGGGATGACCTGGAGCTCGAGACCGACGATCCGGTGATTGTGGAAACTGGGCGAGGTCTGGAGATGGGGCGGGTTGTGTTTCCGCACCTCGACGTGCCCAAGAGCGAGATTGTGGGCGAACTCAAGCCGGTGATACGCAAGCCTAGCACCGATGAGCTGCTTGATGCGGTCCGCTACGAGCACAAGGAACAGGCCGCTGTGGCCACCTGCCGCGAACGCGTCGAGCAGTTGGGACTGCCGATGAAGATCGTCGGCGCGGAATACAGCTACGACGGCAGCCGCCTCACGTTCTTTTTCGCCGCCGAGCAACGCGTCGATTTCCGCGATCTGGTGCGCGATCTTGCCAGAACGTTCCGCACGCGCATCGACCTACGGCAGATCGGCGTGCGAGACGAAGCCAAGATCATCGGGGGCATCGGCAAGTGCGGCCGGCCGCTGTGTTGCTCCACGTGGTTGACCGGCTTTTCCCCGATCTCGATTCGCATGGCCAAGAATCAGGATCTTCCGCTTAGCCCCTCCGAGATCTCGGGCCAGTGCGGACGTCTGCTATGCTGCCTACGCTATGAGGACGACCATTACCGTACCGTCAAGAAGCGTTTCCCCAAAGAGGGCAGAACGGTCGAGACAGAGCTGGGACCTGCGCGGGTTGTGCGGATTGACGTGCTCCAAGAGGAGGCTCAGGTTCGCCTGCAAGACGGCACCCACCTAAGCCTTACCGCTGGCCAGCTCAGAGGGGAAGAGCCCATCACCGCCGCGGTGGGGAATGGTTTGGCAGACGAGCAACGTAGGGCTCTGGAATCAGCTCTAAAGGATCGACCAACGCCCTCGTCAGGCAAAAGTCCTCAAACGAGCGCGCCTACTGAGGCGCCGTCACGAGGCGAGAGCTCAACGGCCAAGGGGAGCGACGAGCGGCAGCAAGGCACTTCCCGCCGACGGCCACGTCGTCGATCGCGACGACGACAGCCGCGCCGCCCCAAGAGCAAGTCCTAGCAACCCATTGACCGCACCACGGAGCACCTAGTTTCCGTAGGCTCCCCGCGCAAGAGCTGCGCGCAGTTCCTGATAGCATCTCTCTGGCACGTTGACGCCACCGAGAACGTTCTCAGGGATAACGGACTCCCCGTGAAAGTCGCTGCCACCCGTGCAGATGAGGCCGTACTTTTGGGCAGCCTCCAGAATGGTAGAGATCGCCTCTGCATTGTATCCTGTGTAGTAGGCCTCAAGCCCATCGAGGCCACAGCCCGCCAGCTCAGGGACGACGGAGAGACAGGCAATGGGATGGGCCAACACGGCGACGCCCCCCGCCCCGTGGATGGCGGCGATGGCATCGCAGGGGCCTATCTTCTCTCGAGGGATGTAGGCTGGCTTTCCACTATCGAGATAGCGCTCAAACGCCTCTTGGATCGAATCGACGTGGCCGGCCTGTCGGAGGGCCTCGGCGATATGAGGCCGTCCGATAGTGCCATCCCCGGCCAGCCCATGCACCGTTCGCCAAGAGATCGGCATCCCCATCTCTGCAAGTCGCGCGACCATTCGCTTGGCTCGCTCGATACGAGACCCACGCGACCGGGCTAGCAGCGCCTCAAGCCGCGCATCGGCTATGTCGATGCCATACCCCAGCATATGAAGCTCGCCAGCGGGATGGTGCGTGCTGATCTCCACGCCCGGCACGACCGTCAAGCCGCACGCATCTGCTGCCTCGAGAGCTGGCGCGACGCCCTCGGTGGTGTCATGATCCGTAATTGCCACCACGTCTAGATCACGCGAGCAGGCCTCCACCACCAGTGCCTTGGGGGAGAGGGCGCCGTCGGATGCGCTAGTGTGCGTGTGCAGATCGACGCGAAGGGTCATCTAGGTTCGACGATAAGCTTGATCGCCGTGCGCTCCTGATCGCCTATCATCACGTCGGTGAACGCCGGAATGCAGATGACGTCGATGCCGTCCAAGGCTAGATAGCCACGGGCGATGGCCACCGCCTTGGTGGCTTGATTGACGGCTCCGGCACCGATCGCTTGCACCTCCGCGCGACCCTTTTCCCGTACCACGCCTGCGATAGCCCCCGCGACAGCAGTGGATCTGGAACGAGCAGATACTTTGAGGACTTCCATGGGAGGCTGTCTCCTTTGAGTGCTGCGACCACAACGCTAGCGTTAACGCGACTCTGGAGGCTAACGGCCACAGACTGCGAGGACATCAGCAACGATACCTTGAGGATAACCGAAAGCACTCGGATCCGCAAGGCCGCGAGCATATACACAACACGCGCTCTCGGGGCATCCTCAGCAGGGAGGGGGCCTTGACGATTGGCATCCGTGTGCCATAATGGGATTGTTCAGCCGCCAAGCCAGCTTTTAGGAGAGTGACGCATGACAGTCCAAGATCTGAACGAGCGCGCCGCGTGGTGGATCCATGACCGCTTTGGCATGTTCATCCACTGGGGATTGTACGCCCTTCCCGCACGCCACGAGTGGGTGAAGAACCGCGAAGAGATCCCAGACGAGGAGTATCAGAAATACTTTGACCACTTTGATCCCGATCTGTACGACCCCGCCGCATGGGCGCGGGCGGCGCGTGAAGCCGGCATGCGCTATGTCGTGCTGACGACCAAGCACCACGAGGGGTTCTGCCTCTGGGATTCAGCCCTGACAGACTACAAGGCGCCGAATACGCCCTGTGGCCGCGACCTGCTTCGTCCCTTTGTGGACGCCTTTCGCGCCGAGGGGATCCGCATCGGGTTCTATTACTCGCTCATCGATTGGCACCATCCCGATTTCACCATCGACCGCGTGCATCCGATGCGCAACAGCGCAGAGGCGCGCGCCACCAATCCCCGGCGGGATATGACTCGCTATGCCGCCTATATGCGCGGCCAGGTCCGCGAGCTGCTGACGAACTATGGCCCCGTGGACTATTTCTTCTTTGACTTTTCGTACCCCGGCGAGGACGGCAAGGGGCGCGATGACTGGGAGTCCCGGGCGCTCCTTGCTCTAGTACGCGAGCTCCAGCCCAACATTCTCGTCAACGACCGCCTGGACCTCATGGACGAGCCCGGCGGCTTTGACTTTACGACGCCCGAGCAGGTCATGGTTCGTCGTCAACCGGCGCGCAACGGCGAGCCAGTTCTGTGGGAGACGTGCCAGACCTTCTCTGGCTCGTGGGGCTACCATCGCGATGAGGCAACGTGGAAAAGCGTGAAGCAGCTACTCGTATTGCTCATCGACACCGTCAGCAAGAACGGCAACCTGCTGCTGAACGTTGGGCCAACCGCCAGGGGCGAGTTCGATGACCGCGCGCTGGATCGTCTGCAGGGCATGGGGGCCTGGCTCAGGCGCCACGGCCGTGCCATCTACGGTTGCGGCCCCGCGCCGGATTGGTGCATCACCCCGCAGGATTGCCGGCTGACCTACAATGCCGAAACCAACCGCCTCTACGTCCACGTGCTAAACTGGCCCATCCGGCACCTCCATCTGGATGGCTTTGCCGGTCGTGTGGCGTATGCTCAACTCTTGCATGATGGCTCCGAAGTGCCCTTCACAGAGATGCCAGAGCGGCTCTCGCGCTGGGAAGGTGAAGGCGACACGGTCACGCTAGAGCTCCCGGTTGTCAAGCCAGACGTCGAGGTGCCCGTCATTGAGATATGGCTTGCCTAGCAAGGCCAACATTTGACGCCAAGGGCCCGCTTTTCTAGAATGATTACAAGAACACCATGCATAGTGGAGGAAAGACATGCCTGACAAGACCGTTCTAGAGAACATCCTGAGCGTGGCCATTCAGCGCGAGGAGGCCGCCGCGGCTCTCTATCGCGATACGGCCGAGCAGGTTGAGTCTGGACCCGTTCAGGTGTTGCTCAAGGAGCTGGAGCAGCAAGAGGTCGGCCACAAGAGGCGTTTACAGCAGCTTTTGGACAAGGGCACCTTCCGGCGCATCTCGGCTGTTCAGCGCAAGCAGGTAGAAGACCTGAAGCTGACGGACTATTTGGTCGAGGAACCGCTGGAGCCAGATACCGATCTTCAAGGCGTCTTGATTGTGGCCGGCAAGCGCGAGAAGGCTAGCCATGACCTGTACAATGGGCTGGCCCAGGTTACAGACGACGCCCAAGTCAACGAGCTGTTTCGTTTCCTGGCGAACGAGGAGCTGGGGCACAAGCATCGCATCGAGACCCTGTACGAGGAGCTGTTCCTTCAAGACAACTAGCATCCCTATCGAGTCATCCAGCAACGAGCAAGCGGAACGCAAGGAGAGCACGATGGCCAAGTACGAGTGCCTTGTCTGTGGCTATGTTTATGATCCTGCCATTGGTGACCCCGATGGCGGAATCGAGCTAGGCACAGCATTTGAGGACATACCGGACGACTGGGTCTGCCCAGAGTGCGGTGCCGGCAAGGACATGTTCGAGGAGATCTTGGAGTAGATCCCATCCCGGTTTGCGCCGCTCCCGCGAGTATCTTTCAACATCCCAACCCGTCGTGGTACGTCGACCGTAGTATCCGTCACGTCACAGGGATCGGCCAGAAGGACACTACGTTGCTCTGGACGATGGCAGCTCCAACACGCAAGAGGCTCTCGTGCGAGCGGGTTCTGACGTGAATGTCACCGGGTACGAGAGCCGTCTCGTCCCTGATGGATTCGACTCGAAGACCTTTGCCCGGGAGCGCAGCAAGGATCATCGCACCTAACAGGAACATGACGGCTGGTACGATGATCGCAAGGAGGTCAGTATGAACGATACGGTTATAGCTATGCTGCTTGACGATATGAAAGGCGAGCATCAGGCCATCATCCAGTATCTGCGTCATGCATATGCTTTAGGAGAGACGGCGGAAGCGGCCGAGATCGAGGGGATCGCGCGTGAGGAGATGCGCCACTTTCACTGGTTGGCTGACGCCGTCGTCGAGCTCGGCGGCGACCCGACCATGGAGCGCCTCCCAGTGGACGAGTCGCTAGCGCCACCCAAAACGCAGATGCTAAAGGATGTCGATCTGGAACAGCAAGCTATCGACCAGTACCGCGATCACATTGAGCGCATCGACGACCCCAAGATCCGACGCTTGCTTTCGCGCATTCTGCATGACGAGCTTGTCCACAAGGGCCAGTTCGCCGACTTTGCGGACGAGTTCGCCGGCGAGGGCGAGGCAGCAGAGACGCCTGAACAAGGGGGCGAACAGCCCAGCGCAGAGATAGCCTCTCGCCTCAAAGAGATCCTGAACCAAGGCGTGCGCCACGAGTACTCGGTAGTGCTGCAATACCTCTACCATGCGTTCCTTACGCCAGACAAGGAGCCCGCTGAGGAGATCGAGGACATCGCCATCAACGAGATGCAGCACCTTGGCTGGTTAGCGGAGGAGATGTTCGAGAAGGGCGGCGATCCCAGCTTTGAGCATGGCGAGCTGGTACTGACCGATGACATCGCCACCAATCTGCAAGCCGACATCGACGTAGAGCACGAGGTGACCGAGGATTATTCAGAGCAGCTTTCCGAGCTATCCGAGGAAGAGCTCAAGGAGCTGGTGGAGCGCATCCGCGATCACGAAATTCACCACGCTGCCGTATTTCAGTACCTGCTGGAAGAGGCCAAGGAAGAAGCAGCGCCTCCTGCCAAAGAGCCGCCCGAGGAAGACGAGGAGTCCAAAGGGCCCAAAGCTCCGCCGATCATCGGCAGCCTGATCGATCGTCACTAGCGCGTCCAGACCTTAGCATGCGGAGGATACGATGAGCGACTATTTGATGCGCGACGGAGCCCCTATCAGTGAGGAGACCTGGTCCAAGATCGACGACATGGTCGTGACGGTGGCCAAAAAGACGCTGGTGGGCCGCAAGTTCCTAGAAGTCGTGGGGCCGCTGGGTTGGGGCGTTCAGGTAGCACCTAGATTCGGATTCGACCAAGAGGGCGGTGCATGGGCGGCACAAAAGCCCACCTACATCCAACTGCAGGAACTCGTCAGCGAGTTCAGCCTCAAAGCGCAGCACCTAGCCATCGCTGACCAAACGCCCCACGGCCTCGATCTGGGCGCCGTGGCCCAGGCAACCATCACCCTGACAGGTGAAGAGGACAAGCTCGTCGTGGGCGGACTGATGGAAGCTGCCAGCCTCGAATCTGATCTCGGGGACTGGACGACCATTGGTGGGCCCTTTGGCGCCG
>JBNGEB010000119.1:0-7198 GCA_049975585.1 Anaerolineae bacterium | reverse complement strand
GCTTGTGAGAGAGCAGAATGGGCATGGGCATGAGCTCGGGCGTCTCGGTGCAGGCGTAGCCGATCATCATGCCTTGGTCGCCCGCGCCCACCTTTTCGATCTCTGCGTCAGCCATTTCGCCCGATTTGGCTTCCTGAGCCGCGTCAACGCCCAAGGCAATGTCCGGCGACTGCTCATGGATGGCCGTTAGCACGGCGCACGTATGGTAGTCAAAGCCGTACTCGGCGTTTGTGTAGCCGATCTCCTTGATGGTCTGGCGAGCCACCGTTGGTATGTCAACATAGCAGGAGGTGGTGATCTCCCCGGTAACGAGCACCATGCCCGTGGTGGTGGCGCACTCGCAGGCTACGCGCCCCATGGGGTCTTTCTCGAGCACGGCGTCTAGCACGGCGTCGGAGATCTGATCGCAGATCTTGTCCGGATGCCCCTCGGACACGGACTCGCTGGTGAAGAGATACTTGGGTGATGTCAGGAAAGTGCTCATATCGCCTCTCTTTGCGTGAGCTATACGGATGGTGGGTTGTGCCTAGGTGCCCGATTCCCACGATGCCAGGTACTTGCGTTGCTCCTCGCTGAGGACGTCGATGGCGATACCCATCGACTCTAGCTTGAGCCGCGCGATGCTCTCATCGATGTCTGCCGGAACCGAGTAGACGGCCTTTTCCATGGTCTCGTGGTGCTTCAGGATGTGCTCGGCGGAAAGGGCCTGGTTGGCAAAGGACATATCCATCACGGCCGATGGGTGTCCCTCCGCGGCCGCCAGGTTGACGAGGCGTCCCTCTCCGAGGACGTTGATGACGCGTCCATCGGCCAGATGGTACTGCTGGACCGAGGTGCGAGGCTCTGTGACCTCGGTCGACATCTCGGCCAGCGTCTCGAGATTCAGCTCGACGTTGAAATGGCCAGAATTCGCGATCATGGCGCCGTCTCGCATGACCTCAAAGTGTTGCCGGTCGATCACGTTCTTGTCGCCAGTGGACGTCACAAAGATGTGGCCTATGGCCGCGGCCTCTAGCATGGGCATGACGCGGTAGCCATCCATGACGGCCTCGAGAGCACGCAGCGGATCCACTTCGGTCACGATGACATGAGCGCCCATGCCTCGCGCCCGCATGGCGATCCCGCGACTGCACCAGCCATAGCCGGCCACCACAAAGGTCTTGCCGGCCAACAGCGTATTGGTGGCTCGCAGGATGCCGTCGATGGTGCTCTGGCCGGTGCCATAGCGATTGTCGAACAGATGCTTGGTGTTGGCATCGTTAACCGCGATGATGGGGTAGGCCAGCTTGCCTTGATCCTGCAAGGCCCGCAGGCGAATGACGCCCGTTGTGGTTTCCTCGGTGCCGCCGAGCACATTGGGCAAGAGCTCTCGACGCGAGCTGTGGAGCGTGGAGACGACGTCGGCGCCGTCATCCATGCTGACCTGCGGCTCCAAGTCGAGCACCTGGTCGATGTGCCGGTAGTAGGTCTCGTTGTCCTCGCCCTTGATGGCAAAGACGGGGATGTCGAACTCGGCGACGAGGGCTGCTGCCACATCGTCTTGCGTTGACAGGGGATTGGAGGCACAGAGCGCCACCTCCGCGCCACCTGCTTTGAGGGTGCGCATCAGGTTGGCCGTCTCGGTGGTGACGTGCAGACAGGCTGCGAGGCGAAGCCCCTCGAGCGGCTTTTCCTGGCGGAATCGCTCGCGGATCATACAAAGAACGGGCATCTCACGGTCGGCCCAGGCGATGCGACGCAGACCTTCGGATGCTAGGCCAAGGTCTTTGACGTCGTGTGGAACGCTCATGTCAGATCCTTTCTGCAGGCTGAGACTTGCATGATGCTAGGTGATGCTCTGCTCGTACGGACGGCAAAGAGTGGGTGATGGGACGTCGAAATGGGTGAGGCAGAGCATGTCGGCATACCGCTGCTCGACATCCTCTATGGTGAGATCGCGCAAGGCGTCGACTGAGAAGCCCTGAACCGTGAAGGATGCGACGACTGCGCCGTGAACGACCGCCCGCCGAAGACCACCCAGCGTGAGGTCGCCCGTGCGCGCCAGATAGCCCAGAAAGCCGCCGGCGAATGTGTCGCCGGCGCCGGTCGGATCCACCACGGATACCAGGGGGTAAGCTGGCACAGAAAAGGCGCGCCGTGGCAGATCGCCGTCACGCGTTAGCAGCATAGCCCCGTGCTGGCCCTTTTTGACGACCACCGCGTTTGGACCAAGAGCGAGCAACGACTCTGCTGCAGAGATCAGGTTCCCCTCTCCCGTGAACATACGGGCCTCGTCCTCGTTGACCAACACGAGATCCACCCGTGCCATGGCCTCCGCTAGGCGGTCCCTTTTGGAGGCGATCCAGTAGTTCATCGAATCAAGCGCCACCAAGCGCGGCGCGCGCATTTGGTCTAGGACGGCTAGCTGGAGATCAGGGTCAATGTTGGCGAGAAAGACATAGGGCGTCTCGCGGAGGTCTTCTGGGATGTCAGGGCGAAATCCTGCAAAGACGTTGAGCTGAGTCTCTAGGGTCTTGACTACATCGAGATCCTGGCCGTAGTAGCCGCTCCAACGGAAGGTCTTGCCCTCGACGATTTGGAGGCCACGCAGATCGATCCGCTTGCTTTGCAGAAAGGCGATGTGCTCCTGCGGAAAGTCCGTACCGACGATGCCTACGACCGCCACCTTGTCATAGACGCTTGCGGCGGTACCGAAATAGGTGCAGGACCCGCCAAGAACGTCGGTACGTTGACCAAAGGGAGTGGCTACGTTGTCAAGGCCGATCGATCCCACAACGAGAATGCCCAAGAGGGTCTCCTTTGCCTATGATGAAGGTATGGTTGCTGAGGCTGGCAAGAGGCCCAAGCGGCGCTGCATGGTCAGCGATACGTCCTGCGTCAGCTCCAAGATGCGCTCGGCCAACTCTGGCTGGAGACGGCCAAGGCTGCAGGATGGCGACACGAGGGCGTTGTGCTGGATGGTCTCTAGGGGCACACCTTGCTTCACCAGCATCTCGATGGCGTCGTCCAGGCGCTGCATGAGCGTTTCGACGGTCTCAGAACGCGCGGCAGTACTGGCAGGGACGATGCCCCAGGCAAGGATGCCGCCGCGTTCGAGAAAGGCAGCGACCTCACGCGCGTGTTCTGCTAGGCGCGGAGCATAGTCATAGGCATCAAAACTGAGGATGTCGGTCGAGGTTCCCAAGACCAGGCTCCAGTCCGTGTCACCACAACAGTGGATGCCCTTGGTGCTACTGATCGCGTGAAGCACATCTTCCAGCATGCTCGCGACTTGATCGCGACTGAGCCGCACGAATGTAGATCCCAGAGAGGCCAAGTAGGGCTCATCGATGAACAGGATGGTCTGTGCATGCCGCCGGCGGAGCTGCTGTTCCTGCCAAGCCGCCTTGAGGGCGATATGCTTGCTGACGGCGTCGCCGAGGACGCGATCATGAAGGATGGGCTGCTGCTGGGCGTCGATCACCGAGAGCCCCCAACTAATCGGGCCCGTTACTTGTCCCTTGAGGGCGATGATGCCATCCGGTAGAGCGACCTTGCCCTGGAGGAGGGCGGCCAGGCCGCTGGCATAGTCAGGGCCAATGGCTCCGTACGAGAGATCGTTCTCGAGATAGGCGAGGTAGAGCTGCTGAAGGGCTTCCTCGATGTCGGCTTCGTCGCGTACCCGTAGGGCGCCGTCATCCAGAACGATGCCAGGGAAACCCTCGGAGAACTGGGCGTACATCCTCTCCAAAGGTGATCGACGAGGCAACTGTGGCCAGGCTGGAATGGCACGTGTGTGCCGAAGGACGCTATCCCAGGCGATCTCTGCGCTGACGTAGGGCAGTCCGCCGAGAGAGATCGGGTGCCACTGTGGGGCAAAGACGGGCATTACGAACGCCTACCACCTTGTGTCTAGCGGAAGATCGATCGACGCGTCTGGGCGCCGACGATGAGCCCAAAAAAGGGCGCCTCCCCGACGGGAGACGCCTTGCCATGCTTCTCATCTTTCAGGCGCCCGTCGCGCCTGCCGGACTTGGCACCACAAGGGACGCATATGAACGTCCGCTAGGTTGCCGGGGCTTTGTCGGGCCGGTCCCTCCACCCCTCACGATGAGAAAGCTCATACCTTTGCTGCGAACGGCCCGATGCTAACACAGAAGCAGGCGGGTGTCAAAAGCTGCGCGTTGCTCGCGATGCACCTTGACGTGCTTGGCTTCGATAGCTAGTATCGGGACAGATATGTCACGTATGAGGAGACGCTCATGAACCGCCGCGATCGCGTTCTTTTGGCGCTAGCCCACGAGCAACCCGATGTTACGCCTTGGCAGCTCGATCTCACGCTCGATGCCCATGCTAAGATGGTTGCTTACTATGATGACGAGCAGTTCCTGGATGGCGTGGGCAATCATCTCGCCGGCGTCGAGGACGGCTTTTTTGAAGAGGTCCGTCCGGATTTCTGGCGGGATGGCTTTGGCATCGTCTGGAACCGGACGATCGATAAGGATATCGGCAACGTTCACGAGATACTGCTAAAGGAGCCTTCGCTGAAGGGCTATACGTTCCCAGAGCCGGATCTGGAGCGCAATGCGAGACGCTATGATCGGCTCGTGGCCGAGTATCCCGACTGCTTCCGGCACGCGGGGGTGGGCTTTTCGATGTTCGAGCGCGCGTGGACGTTGCGGGGTATGGAGAACGTGCTGGTCGATATGGTGCTGCACCCCGCCTTTGTGGACGAGCTCATGGACCGGATTCTAGAGTACAACCTGAAGGTCATCGATCATCTGCTAGCCTGGGACATCGACTGCGTGCGCTTTGGGGATGATTGGGGGCAGCAACGAGGCCTGATCATGGGGCCCAAGCATTGGCGTCGCTTCATCAAGCCCAGGGTCGCGGTCATGTACGAGCGCGTCAAGAGCGCTGGGAAGTATGTCATGCAGCACTCGTGTGGGGATGTGGACGAGCTCTTTCCGGATCTTATTGACATGGGGCTCGATATCTTTAACACGTTTCAGCCCGAGGTCATGGATGTGCAGTCCATCAAGAGAGAGTTCGGCGAACACCTAACGTTCTATGGCGGCATCAGCACGCAGCAGGTGTTGCCGCGGGTAACGCCGGATGAGCTGCGCTGCGTGATGCGGCACATGATGGAGACCATCGGCCAGAATGGCGGATATATCGTCGCGCCGACGCATGCCATCCCACGGGACGTCCCCCCGGAGAACATTGCGACGTTCATTGAGGTGGTACAGCATCAGTAGCCAGCTCACGACGAGCTGAGCGTGTGATGAGGATGGACGTCAGTCAGGGCGAGCAACGCCAGCGCGTCGCGGGCAGGCTCCTGCTGCTGGTGGCGCTCCTGTTCCACCTGTCTCTACTGATCTCTTGGCGAGCCGGGTTCTGGAATCGCTTCACGTTTGACTCCGCGGCAACGCAGGGCTGGCGGGGGTGGGATTTTTTTGCCATCTACCAAGCCGGCCACAATGTCCTCACCGGCGCGAGCATCTACAAAAGCGACAATGACGCCATCGACGTGGTCGTCCCCCGCTACACGCCGTACCGCTATCTGCCTTTTCCTGCATACACGCTGGGTGTCGTGCTGAACGCCGTTCCTCCCCTGTGGGCCTTCCGGTTGTGGACTGTGTTGATCGTGCTTGTTTGGTGGGCTTGCGCCTGGCTATCGTATGGCATGGGGCGTGATCCGTGGGAGCGGGCGATCCTGGCCTCTATGTGGTTGCTTTTCTCCCCGTTCTACCTCGAGATCTACCTGGGGCAGTTCTCGGCGATCCAGGGCGCCTTGGTGCTGCTGATGCTCTTGGCTGTTTCACGGCGGCTGCCAGGTTGGGTGCTCGATGCGAGCTGGGCCGCGAGCCTGATCTGGAAGCAGAACACGGCCCTCCTGGCGCCCGTGCTGCTTCGCGATAGAAAGTGGCATGCTCTGCTGGTGGGGGCTGGCGCCGTCCTCGTCACGTCCGTGCCCTACTTTTTGTGGTATCCGGGCAGCATCCGGCAGTTTGGGAGCAACTTGGTGTCGGGTGTCCCGTCGCATCAGCTCGGCAACCTGGGTGTTCGCCAGCTTCTCTACAGCATCACCTCAGCCGTGTGGCCATCGCTGCCTGCTGATGCGCATTCGTCGATCCAGAGCGCGTGGGTCATCATGGTGGTGGTTGTGGGGTTGGTGGTTACCTTTGTCGGGAGCCGATGGGATCCCGCGCTGGGGATGTGTTTCTGGTTCACTACCTACTTTGTTGTGTACCATCACGTCTGGGAACACCACTATGTGATGCTGTTGCCAGTGCTCGTTATCTTGTACCATCGATACCGATCGCCTTGGCTGTTGCTGGCGTATGGGCTGGTGGCTCTCTGGACTCCCTATGCGCTGATCGATCCTGTCGGTATGGCGGCCTACCACGCACCGATGCGCTGGACTCCCCTGGATCCGCCGGTGCTGGATGTTCTCTATCATGCCAGCAAGGCCGCGCCGGCGTTGGGCTTGTGGATCGGGCAAGCTTGGATGCTTGGGCGCCCTAGACGCGTCGTTTCCTCATGAGGACGCTCCTCCGACACCTGCTCGATCCCGCCTATCTCTATGCTGTGGAGCCTTCCCCAACATGGCATTGGTCCGGTCTCCTTCTGGCTACTGGCGCTTTTTGCTGGCTGATCGCGGTAGGCGTGGCTTTCGGGCTGAAGCGCTATCGAGCGCGTGTTGGCTGGTGGGGCTGGTTTACCGTGGCTTGCTGGGCGCTGGCGGGGATACACGCGCTGGCGAGACCTGTGCTCTCCGGCGTGGCCTCTGCGCGGGTGTGGGAGGTTTCGTGTGCGGGTCTGGGGACGACGATCCTGGTGGTGGGCGTTGCGCCTAGGCTGCTGCCTTGGGCGATGGGAGAACTACCCTCCAGGCGCGCCGTCTGGTGGCTGGCGCCTGTCTCCCTGCATGCGCTTGGCCTGACAGTTTGGTACCTGGAGGATGGTCCGACGCTGGCATGGTGGCTCGCCTTGGCCATCTTGATGGGGGACGTTGCTCTCTTTGTCAGGCGGCCTCACGCCCGACGGGGATTGCCTCCCGGGGCTCTGTTGGCGCTGGCGTATGTTTCTGCGGCGTTGCGTTGGCTGGTCGGGAGGGTGCTGCGCGTCGACGTCAACGCCTACCTGGCCTTCATGGGGGCTGATCTCGTCTCGCCCTGGTTCGATGGGCTGGTCATGGGATGGGCGGCGGTGGCCG
>JBNGEB010000118.1:0-7305 GCA_049975585.1 Anaerolineae bacterium | reverse complement strand
TCGCACGCTATCATCGTCCAGCAGCGGGTAGAAATCGTACGAGAGCCACGCCGGTTGCACGACCTCCATGAAACGGCGGACGTGTTCGGCATAGGACACGGTCCCGAGCTGATCCGCGTTGGCATAATTCGGAAACAGGTTCGAGTAGGCGACGCGAGCGGGGTCCAGCTCGCGAAACGCCTCAGTGAGGCGTCCCAGGTCCTCAAACGCCACAGCCGATGGCTCGTCGGTGACGAAATAGCCCCAGAGCCCTTCCGTCTCCGCATAGTCGGCCACCACCGCCTCGACCACCTCGCGCCAGCCCTCTCGCTGGGGCAGGTCACGCGTGATGCGACCGTCGCTCACGATGGCCCGCAGGCCGAGCTCGGCGCACCAACCGATGCGGCTTTGGTTTTCCTCAGGAGTCGGCGCAGCCACCAGCGCCGCCGTAAAGCCGCACTCGGCCACCTCCTGGTAAAAGGTGCGCGTCTCGCCGCCGGGGAACGCCATCACCGGCATCATCGTGTCGGACATGGTGCCCCCTAGGCCAACTTGCCGCGCATGGGGTCGCCCTCAGGGCCATAGACGGCATTGCGCTCCAAAAGTTGGGGCAGGCCCGCCTCGTCCATGTCGTGATGGAAGCGCTTGAGCTCATCGCCGCTGAGGGTCGGCATGGGCGCCACGGCAGAGCCCACCGCGAATCCCAGCCGCTGGCACGTGGCCCTCACCGACGGGATGGCCCCGTACCGACGGACCACCTCGATGATCCGGTTGGCGGAGAACTGCAGTCGCCTGGCCATGGCAAGCTCGCCGGCCGCTAGCGCGCCGCGGATATCCACATAGAGCCGCGGCATAAAGTTGTAGGTGCTGCCGATGGCACCCTCGGCCCCTAGCACGGCGCAGACCAGGTGCAGGTCGTCGGGGCCCGAGATGACGTTGGTGACCTCGGGATCGCGCAAGGCCATAAAGGTGCTCAGGTAGGCCATGTCCATATGCGAGAACTTGATGCCAGCCACGCCGGGGATGCGACACAGGGCCGCAAGCTGCTCCGGAGACATCTCGTTGCCGGTATAGCACGGGATATAGTAGAGGTAGAGGGGCACGCTCCCGGCGGCCTCGGCGATGGCCTGATAGTGTTCGCGCAGCGCTTGGTGAGGGTAATCAAAGTAGAATGGCGGCACGGCGCTGATGGCGTCGGCGCCGGCCAGGCTGGCATGCTGGGCCAGGTCCACGGCCTGCTCGGTGTTGATGCTGCCCACGTGCACCATGACGGGCACGCGCCCCTGAGCTGCTCCGATGGCCACCTCCGCCATCTCGCGGCGCTGGCCAGGTGAGAGCAGCACGCCCTCTCCGGTGCTGCCGCACACATACAGGCCCCCGATGCCCGCAGCTATCAGCGCATCCACCAGCTCTTGCGTGACGGCCACGTTGACGCGGCCGTCATCGTTCAGGGGGGTTACCAGCGCCGGCCACACACCTCGGAATCCACTCATCGCGCATCTCCCTTCTCGGTCCCGCTCACAACGTGCTTGCCTAGAGGGGTACGGCCTCAGGCCGCGCCAGCCTCCTTGACGGCCTCTTCTGTCATGTAGGTGATAGGCGGCTCCTCGGGGAGCTCGCCCGGCTCGGACTGGGCGGCGCCGGCTACCATGTCGCCGTAGGCATCCTCGATCCCGGTGGCTTGCATGGCATCCTCGGTGGGCCGTCCCGTAGCGGCATCCCAGTCCAGCCGCTGGTAGTACTCGGAAGCCACCGTCTCGAACTGGATGAGATCCAACGCCCGCCGCTCGCCCACAAAGCGGTTGGCCCAGTTCTCAGGATAGGCAAAGTAGGGCAAGACGCTCTCGTCCATGCGGCGGTCCCGACCAAAGTGGCGCACCTGCAGCGCCCGCTCCAGGGCAAAGGCGTTAAGGTTGGCGCGCTCAAAGGCCGCGGCGTCCCAATCGACGCCGGTCCCCGCTCGGAAGAAAGCCGCCTCGACGTCGCGGCCCTCGATGCCAAGGATGCGCGGGATGCCGTCCTCGGAATGGGGGCTGGCTACCAGCGGCATGACATAGTCGTCGCTAGGGAGGCTGTCCTTCATCATGGAGCGCACCACGTGGAACGCGGCGGCGGCGGCCTTGCCCTCGTAACCGCCACGAGGATCCAGCGCGCGATGGTCGCCATAGAGCCACTCGGCGATGCCCGGTATCTGCGCCAGCCGCGCCCGCTCCTGCTCGGGCGTCATGCGGCCGGCGCGCATGGGGATGTAGCTCATAAAACGCGAGGCGTGTCCATGGCCGCTGGGGATCGGATCGCGGGTATCGGTCATCCACTGGAGCACCGAGGCGATCCAATAGGGGAACACGACATAGTTGGCGAAATCCCCGTGGCCGTCCCAGTGGCCTGCGTGGCCCCATCCGGTATAGTAGCGCCGCATCAGATCTACGCCCAGATCCAGCGAGCGTGCCGCAGCCCAGCCGCCCTTGGCCAGAACGTCGCCAAATCCCTCGCGGTAGGCGATGGCATGCACCAGCATGGCCCAGAACTCGGGCGAGTCCCAATCCATCGGAACGCCGTTGATCTTGCCCAAGAGGCCGGTGTTCTGACACGCCTCCAGCCATGGGACCATGCCAACGAGCAGATCCCACTGGTTGATGCCATAGGTGTTGGAGAGGACGTTGATCTCAAAGGCGCCGCGCATGCCAAGGTGCCAGTCAAAGATGCCCCGCCGGTCGAGGCCCGGCTCGCTGCGGACGCCGCGGAGCAGCCCACCTACGCAGGCCCAGTGCCCCGAGTAGGTGCGATCGTGCGCCACGCCCTGAATGCCCTGATAGTACACGTTGCACGGGGTTGGGCAAGCCTCGGTGCAGGCATAGAGCCGCACATGGCCGCCGCCCTGCTCCTCCAGTTGCTCGTTGAGCTTGGCGATCTGCTCGCGCCGCGCCGACATGACGCCGCCGTGCTCTTTGGCCAGTGCTCGCGAGAGGGCGCGGATGCGGTCCTCGTCCGCCAAAGAGACGCGGCCCGTCCCTACGACCGTGATGGCCTTCAGCTTCTTGGAGCCCATCACCGCGCCCAGCCCGCCATGCCCTGCCGCCGACGAGCTGGCGGTCTGAATGGTGGCGATGGCGCTCAGGTTCTCGCCCGCCGGCCCGATGACCAGCGAGTGCGCCCCGCGGCCGGCGTCGGCCTCTAGCGCGTCCAGCGCGTCGATGACCTCCATGCCCCAGAGCTCGTCAGCCGGTAGGATGCTAACCTCATCGTCGCGGATCAGGATGCGCACCGGAGTCTCCGAGGCGCCCGTCACGACGATGCCGTCATAGCCAGCGCGCTTGAGCTCCCCACCAAAATGCGCACCGATGCTAGAGCGCTTGAACCACTCGCGCGGCCAACCCTGTGGGCTAAAGGCAGCCACCGTCGCGCGGCCGGAATAGGCCGCCCGCGAGCCCGTCAACGCGCCCGCAAACACCATCAGGGGATTGGCGGGATCCAGCGCCGGGACCGGCTCGGGGGCCAGCTCCCAGGCCGCGCGAGCCGTCAGCGCGCGCCCCCCGATCCAGTCGGGTAGCCAGGGCGCCGTCTCCCGCGCACGGATGGTCCCCTCGCTCAGATCGACCAACAAGACGCGATTGGCCCAGGCGTCCATCTCGGCAAAACGCGGCACATGTGCCGTGATCGAACCCATGCTTCCCCCCTCATCGTCTCACCGCATGGCATCGAACCATGCAAGAGCCATCATAGCGAGGCCGGGGGCTGCGTCAAGATCGGCTGAGCGGCTTGCTGCGCCTCTGCGAGCACGGTATAATCGCCCGTGTTGTCGCGGATAGGCGGCAACGGTTTGGCAAAACGACCGCCGGCCGGTTCCTAATGGCAAGGGGCCCATGTCTGAACCTATGACGCCTGCCGAAGCCGACCGCCTCGATCCAGCGCTTCAACGAGACGACTCGTTCGAGCCTATGGGCCCTGCGCCCAAGTCGCCGCTGCGCGACCTGGCCAACGCGCGGCTCCTCCAGGGCGGCGCCATGGTCGCCATGCTGGCCTTTACCCTGGTGGGCAGCCTAGCGCTGATGCTCCTCGCTAGCAACGACGAGCTGCACCGCGAGGCGCGCTACCTGGTGGGACAGATCTCGCCAACGCCCAGCATCACTCCGTCGCCCACTATCACGCTGACCCCGACGCCCACCAACACACCAACGGTGACGCCAACCTCGACGCAGACGCCGACCCTCACGCCCAGCCTGACGCCCACCCCCACCAACACGCCCACGGTGACGCCGACGTTGACGCCGAGCCCGACGCCCACGCCAGATTGGATCACCGAGGCCTACTTGCCACTCCCCACCGAAGAAAAGTGGATCGAGGTGGACCTGAGCGACCAGACGCTGCGCGCCTGGGAGGGCACCGAGCTGGTCTTTGAGACGTTGGTCTCAACGGGCAAGGCCGGCACGCCGACGCTGCTGGGCAAGTTCCGCGTGCGCACCAAAATCCGCTCCCAGCTCATGACGGGGCCGGGCTACTATTTGCCGAACGTGCAGTGGGTCCAATACTTTGTGGGATCCTTTGCTCTCCACGGCGCCTATTGGCACGACAAATGGGGCACCCCCACCAGCCACGGCTGCGTGAACCTGCGCAACGAGGACGCCGAGTGGCTGTACTACTGGACCACCCCGACCGTGCCCGAAGGCGCCCAGCGCGTGGAAGCCTCACCGAGCGATCCGGGCACTTGGGTGATCGTGCATCCGTAGCACTCGGCCTGCCCGCCGCGCGGCCATAAATGCCTGCAAACGCAGCGGAGGAGCCCAGTCGGCCCCCCCGTTGTGCGCCCCCCACCCGGACCTACCGACCTCCCTGGCAGGCTAGGCCTCTTCCGCCGTCACGCGCATGATCTGCCCATAGTAAATGCGGTGATAGTCGCTGCCGCCATATGATCCCGCCTCGACCTCGGCGTCCAGCGTGGCCGGGAGGACGTCGTTGTGATGGACCACGCGGCATTCGTACACCTGGATCGCGCCATCGATGGTGATGGTGTCAGCCACCTCGCTCACCGCGTAGGTCTGGCCGTACTCGGCGAACTTGTCCAGGTTGCGGCCGGAGCGGGTACCGCAGACGTTCACCCAACTGAACATCTCATCGCTGGGAACGTTGACGCTGAAGGCTTGCGCCTCTTCAATGAACTGGTAGGTGTAGCGCGAAGGTCGTACCAGCACGCAGTAGATCGGCAAGCCCCAGATGATCCCCAGCGTGCCCCAGCCGATGGTCATGACGTTGACCTCGCCCGAAGGCTTGCTGGCGGCCAGCAAGAGGCCGGGGTGGCTCAGGCGATCCAGCATGGTCTTTATGCCATAGTCAGGGGCGACCTCTACGCGCGTCATGTTGTTTCCTCCTCGTTCCGTGTGGGGGCGTGGGTGGCCAGCGGATCGACCTTCTGGCGAACCAAGCTCGACTTGCTGCGGCTGAACTGAAGCTCGGTGCCGGTGGGACCGCGCCCCGATAGAATGTTGCGGCTCAGGGCGATGTCCTCCTCGGCCTCGTAGGTGCTCATGGTTCCGACGCACACCATATCCGTCGGCTTGATGCTGCCATAGACGAACGTCAGCCCCGTGGGCGGCAACACGCGGCCCGCGGCCAACGGCTTGATGACGATGATCGGCTTGGGCGTCTCGTTGATAATGCGACAGATCCAGTCCGTCTCCACCTGGCAGAGAAAGCCGACCGGGTTATAGAGCTGGATATAGGTGGCCACGTCATAGCCGGCATCATCGCAGACGACCACCGTCTCGGGGCGATGCGTGGAGAGGCCCGGGATCATCCCCAGCTCGCGGATCCGCTCGGTGACGCGCTCCAAGCCCAGGATGCGCTTCTGGTTGACGATCATGTTGCCGTCGGTCCAGTGCTGGTGGGGCAGGCAAACGGCCGCGCCCATCTCGGCCGAGAGCTCGATGCCCGGCATCAGATCGTCCACATCCTCGCCGTTTGGAGTGCAGAACCAGTGGATGGTAACGCCCGTCTCTTCCTTGACGCGGTGGATGGCCTCTTGCATGAGCGGCTCGGGGCCAGAGAGGACGGCGTTGCAGCCATTGCGTGCAAACACGCTCATGATCTCGACGATGCGGTCCAGATCCATGTACTCTCGGATCCACCGGCTCTTGGCAGCGGAATAGTGAGAGAACCCTCGAAACCAGTTGGTGCCGATGATCAGCCGCGAGACCTCTAGGTCCTCGATGTGAGTCATGGGGAAGGTGCTCATGCCTAGCTCCTCGTTGATGCACAAGACGACGACGGCCTGTTTGCCTGGCACATTGTCCGGGCTGCGCCAGTGCGTGTCAAGGCCCTCGGCACGCGCACCCGTACTCTCCCGGCGATCCCGTTGCCCCAACCGCGACCGGGCCGAGTCCTTCCCCATGTCCATGGTAAAACAGGGATAGGCTGCAGACTACTTGCGCCTCCAACCCTTGCGGAGGCGCGCTTCAGGTGCTAGAATCGCGACATGGCACAGCAAACGACTGCCCACCCAAAGTCGACGCAGAACACCACAGCGCCAGCCTGGCACCGATGGCTCCCTTGGGGCGTGGTGGGGATCGCGATAGTGCTGCGCGTCCTGCTGCCCGGGCTGGCCCCTCTCGACGAGGTCGGCGCAGGCGCGCTCCTTCGCGCCGAGGACCTGCTGCGCGAAGCGATCCCCTTCACCGGAGCTGCGGCGCCCGCCGGCGACCTCGTACAGCCGCCCACCGGCGTCTATGTCGACGCGCTGGCCCTAGCCGTGTGGCCCGATGCCCGCGCCGTCATGCTGCTGCATGCCCTCGTGGCGGGACTTGCCACCATGCTGGTGTACGATCTCGCCCGCCGAGCCTACGGCCGCAGCCCCGCGCTGGTGGCGGCACTCGCCTACGCCCTGCACCCGCTGGCCATCCAGGGAGCTCGCGACCTCGGTCCCGCTGCCTGGATCGCGCCCATCGCCGCGTTGGCGTTGCATGGCCTGGCCCTGGCCATCCGCGACGGCGATCCGCGCGGCTGGCTGGAGGCTGCCCTGGCCGCCGGCCTGGCCCTCGCGGCCCATCTGGCAGCATGGCTCATCGCCCTGGCCGTCCTGCTGGCGATCGTCGCTGACTGGCGCCGCGCTCGCCGCCCCGAGACAGTAGCCGGGCTGGCCGCGGGCCTCCTCATCGCGCTGCCCCATCTGGCCTACCAAGCTCAGCATGGCTTCTATGACATCGTTGGCACGTGGGGATTTGGGCCTGCGGCGCCCATCCAAGGCCCGCTGGCCGGCCTCCGCGCGTTGGTGCAGAGTGGATCCACCTGGGCCGCACCCTCTGGCTTGGTAAAGCCCGTTGCCCTCACGCTAGC
>JBNGEB010000117.1:0-7353 GCA_049975585.1 Anaerolineae bacterium | reverse complement strand
AGCTTGTGCCGACCATCGATGTCATGGGGCGAAAGGCGATGGAGATGCTCCGCGAGGCACTGGACGCCTTTGTCCGGCGCGATGTGGGGGAAGCCCTGGCAATCGCCGATCGCGATGATGAGGTGGACGCGCTCTATGAACGTGTCTATCGGCATCTCTTGGATGAGATCGTCCGCGATCCGGTGCAGGTCGAGCAAGCCAACCACCTCTTATGGATCGCCCACAATCTAGAGCGAGCGGCTGATCGCGTGACGAACATCTGCGAGCGGACCATCTTTACGGTGACGGGCGAGATGCGTGAGATCGACGCCCTGGCCGAGTTGCCACGCGACACGGCATCCATTTAGCTTTGCCAACCCTATCCCCATTCCTGAACGCCGCGGCGGCCACCGCGGCGTTCTCTTTTGGAGGAACTAGCTGCCCGCCGCGAGTTGGGGCTCTTACTGGCATTCGCTATACTCTGGTGCATCGAGTAGCACATGGAAGGGGAACTGCATGTTGCGCTATGTGGCGCTTGTGCTCAAGGGGATGGCCTATGGCATCACGCATCTCGTGCCCGGCCTGGGCGGCGGGCTGATTCTGATCACGATGGGCATCTATGACGAGTTTGTGGACGCTGTGGGCAACTTTGTCGTGGAGCGCCACCGCTGGCCGGAATTCCTGCGATTCCTCCTACCCGTGGGCCTTGGCATGGTCGTGGCTGTAGTGCTGTTCTCGGGCTGGATCGACTGGCTGTGGACCAACTACCAGCAGGCCACCAAGGTGTTCTTTATCGGGTTGATGCTAGGCACGATACCCGGAGTTATCCGTCTCCATGATGACATGCGTCCTACGTTTGGCCGCATCGCAGGCGCCCTCGTTGGCCTAGCGATCGTCGTGGCGTTTCGCGCTTTACCCCAGCGGTTGGGCTACGAGGATGCCGGCTCTCTTACCGGTTGGGGCGGTGCGCTCTATATGCTGGTGACCAGCTTTCTTGGTGGCGGTGCCAGTGTCACCCCGGGCATGGATGGGTCCTATGTGCTGATCCTGGCGGGCACGTATCAGCCTATTATGGCGGCCCTGTCGGCCCTCAAGGCGTTCCAGATCGAGTGGGTGTTGCTGGGGAGCCTTGGCGTGGGCGCCGTATTGGGCGTTCTGGGATTCTCCAAGCTGATTGACATCGCCATCACGCGGGCGCCCTCGGTGAGCTACTATGTGGTGCTTGGCCTCATCGTTGGCGCCGTTTACGGCCTGTGGCCCGACGGCCTGGCCGAAGCGAGCCCGTTGGTACTTCTGGCCATGTTTGCCGCGGGCTTTATGGTTGCGCTTGTCTTTGGCCGCGAGCCCGAGGGCGCATAGCTCGCGCTTGGTAAGCCGCTAGGGCGTCGATGTCACTGTTGCTGCGGGCGTGGACGAGCCGTCCGCCGTCGGGGAGCCGTCTGCGGCGGGCGTCAGGGTGGCGGTAGGCGTAGCGGGGGCTGGGGTGCTCCAGGCGGTGCCTTGCGGCTCGGGCGTGACGACGGTGACTGTTGGCGCTGCCTCGAGCGTCGTGCCCTCAGCAGGAATCGTCCCCACGGGAGATCCGGAACGCGGCGTGGTCCGCACATAGGTTGGGCTGGGCGCGGGCGTATAGTAGGCCCAGCGCAGCCAGTACCAGGCATCCTCGGAGATCAGCGCCATCGTTGGTGTGACTGTGGGGGTAGTCGTCGGCGTTGGCATGGGCCGCGGCGTCTTGGTCGGAACGAGGGTGGCTGTGGCGGTGGGCAAGGCTGTGGGCGAGACGACGATGGGGGTTGGCGTGGGACGCGCGCCCATGGCCGAGCACGTGCAAAGGGCGCCGGCGATTACCACGAGCGCCCCTAGCTGAATCCGCCCCGATCGCCTGCCCCAGCTCATCAAGGTGTTCCCATCATTCTGCTAGGCGCTTGCCTACCCCGCCTCGGCGATGCTCGCTTTGCGCACGCCGGCCATCAACAAGCCAATACGCTCGCGCGTTGCCTCGGCGGCGGGCATGGTGGCGATGATCTCGCCCTCGTACATCACCGCGATGCGATCGGCCAGCGAGAGGATCTCGTCCAGCTCGGCAGAGACCAGCAGCACCGCTACGCCGCTATCACGCTGTTCCACGATGCGGCTGTGGATGTACTCGATCGAGCCCACATCCAAGCCGCGCGTCGGTTGCGCCGCAATCAGGAGCTTGATGGGACGTCCCAGCTCTCGGGCGACCACCACTCTCTGTTGGTTCCCTCCGGATAGCGATCCGAGCTCGGTCTCGATGCTCGGGGCCATGATGCTGAACTGGTCCACCAATCGCCGGGCGTTCTCCGCGATGGCTTGATCGTCGCGCAAGCCGAATCGCGCAAAGGGAGCCTTGTAGTAGGTGTCAAGGACCAGGTTGTCGCGGATAGAATCGTCCACTACCATGCCGTAGCGGTGGCGGTTCTCCGGGATGTGCGCGACGCCCAGCTCGGTGCGCGCGCGCGGCGAGGCGTGGGTGACGTCCTCGCCATCGATGGTGACGGTCCCGCCCGTGGGTCGTAGGAGGCCGGTGATAGCCTCCACGAGCTCGGTCTGGCCGTTGCCCTGTACTCCCGCCACGCCTAGGATCTCGCCGGCGCGCACGTGAAGGCTAGCATCGCGGACCGCCAGTTGTCCGCGAGCATCCTCGACGCGCAACCGGTCCACGTGCAGCACAACTGGGCCCGGATGCGCCTCACCCTTGGGCGCCTGTAGGATGACGTTGCGGCCGACCATCATCGAGGCCAGCGATTCACGCGTGGACTCTTGCGGGAGGGCGTGACCGACGACGCGCCCGTTGCGCATGACAACGATCCGGCTGGCGACCTCTAGGACCTCGCGCAGCTTGTGGGTGATAAAGATGATGGCGTGACCACGATCAGCTAGGCTGCGCATCACCCGGAACAGATCCCGGATCTCTTGCGGCGTCAGCACAGCAGTAGGCTCGTCCAGGATCAGGATGCGCGCATTGCGATAGAGGGCTTTGAGGATTTCCACGCGCTGCTGCACGCCGACTGGCAGCTCCTCGATGATGGCATCAGGATCGACTGCCAATCCGTGTTCGTCAGAGAGCTGGCTTACGCGCTGCCTGGCCCGGTAAAAGTCGAGCAGGCCTGCGCGGCTGGTGATCTCGGCGCCGAGGATCATGTTCTCAGTGACGGTCATGGGCTCCACAAGCTGAAAGTGCTGGTGGACCATGCCAATGCCGTGCGCGATGGCGTCACGGGGATTGGCAAAGCTGACTGGCTCGCCCTCCACGCGCACCTCGCCGGCGTCGGCGTGATAGAGCCCATAGATCACGTTCATGAGGGTGGTCTTGCCGGCCCCGTTCTCGCCCAACAGGGCCAGGATCTCGCCCTGGTAGAGGTCCAGGTCCACCTCGTCATTGGCCAGCACGCCGGGGAAGCGCTTGGTGATGCCGCGGGCTTGGAGGATGGACTCCTCAGTTGGCGCAGTGTGGCTCATGGCTTACTCCGTCTCATAGACCTTGCCCTCGGCGGCGGGAGGTCGAGCGCGGCCGACGAATCCAGCCAGCACGATAATGGTGACGATGTAGGGCAGCATGCTAATAAAGTGGCGTGGCACCGTCGTGATGCCCGCTAGAAGGAACTCGTTCTGAAGGGCCTGAGTGTAGCCAAAGAGCAGCGATGCGCCCAAGGCCCCCACGGGATTCCAGTTGCCAAAGATCATGGCGGCCAGCGCGATAAAGCCGCGTCCAGCGGTCATGCCCTCTTTGAACTGGCCGACGGCCTCCAGCACCAGGAAGGCTCCCGCCAACCCGGCCAGCATCCCGCCCAGGATGGTGTTGACATAACGGGTGCGGTTGACGTCGATGCCCACGGTGTCGGCTGCCCGTGGATGTTCACCTACGGCGCGCGTTCGCAGCCCCCAGCGGCTCTTGAACAGGAGCACCTGCAGAACCGCTACCAGAGCCAGCGTGGCATAGGTGATGGCGCCGTTCGAGAACACGACGGGACCCACCACCGGGATATCTGACAGGATCGGGATGGACAGGTCGCCCATCTTGCCCACGCTGACCCAGTCGGGGTTGAAATAGTAAGTGGTGAGGCCCGTAGCCAGGATGATGATCACGGTGCCACTGATGATTTGGTCCGCCTTGAAACGGATGCTCAAGACGGCGTGGATGGCTGCCATGGCAGCGCCTACGGCGAGGGCTACCAGTACCGCTACCAACAGGCTCAACCAGAGGGGCAGGGAGGTGGTGTTCGCCTTGGCGGCAAAGGCTCCAAAGGCGCCGGCGAGCATCATGCCCTCGATGCCGATGTTGATGATGCCCGAGCGCTCGCACATAATGCCGCATAGCGCTCCCAGCGTCAGTGGAACCGCTGCGCGGAGCGCAAAGTTGAGCACGCCTCGGCCCAGGAACAGGCCCAGCCACCCCTCGCCAAGCCCGGTCACATCGACGATGACCGCTGCCGCCGCAACCAGAAGGGATGCGATCACGCTGCCCTGCGAAACCCAGCGCAAGAACTTTCGCCAGCGTGGCCCGATGCTATCCTGCATGGTCGTCCTCCTCCGGCGAGGCGTTCCGCGCCGTCTCTGCGCTCTCGGCGACCGACGGAATGGGTGGACTAGCGGCTGACTCTCTGAGACGGTAGATGCGTCGGACGATCTCGGGCGCTGCCACAAAGGCCAGCACCAGCGCCTGCACCACCTGGATGATCTGCACATCGACGCCAGACACGAACTGCATTTTGGTTGATCCGGCGTCCAAGGCGCCGATCAAGAACGACGAAAGGACGATGCCCAAGGGATGGACCTTGCCCAAAAGCGCCACCGTGATTCCCTCAAAGCCGGCGCTGCCGGTGAACTCGGGAGCGAATTTGAAGTTGAGCCCCAGCGTCTCGATGGCACCAGCCATCCCCGCCAACGCTCCCGCGACGGCCATGGTCAGCACGACCAAGCTGTTGACGCGCATGCCGGCATATCGGGCGGCATCCTGGTTCTTCCCGACGGTCCGTATCTCGTAACCGAGCACCGTGCGGTTCAGGATCCACCAGATGACGACCGCGCCCAAGATGGCGATAAAAATGCCCCAATGGGCGCGATCCAAAAGGTCGGGGAACAGCGCGGGGATGCGGGCGCTCGCGAGCACGTCTCGTGTCTCCGAGATGCCATACGAAGCCGCCTCTGGGTCTGAGAGCGGGCCGGGTCGCTGCCCCTGGGTGCCACCCGCGTAGACGGTCCAGCCCACGAACTGGGACGCCACATAGTTCAGCATGATGGTGGTGATGACCTCGTGCGATCCGCGCCACACCTTGAGCGCGCCTGGGATGGCGCCCCAGAGCGCACCGCCCACTGCGCCCGCTAGCAGCGCCAGCGGCATGTGGATGGCTTGTGGCAGTCCTTCAAAGCCGAGCCCGACGGCGACCGAGCAGATGGTCCCTATCAAGAACTGCCCAGAGGCGCCGATATTAAAGAGGCCCGCTTTGAAGGCAAAGGCTACGGACAACCCTGTCAGGATGAGCGGACAGGCCTTGCGTATCGTCCGCGAGATGGCTGCGGCGTCGCCCACAGCGCCGCGTAGTAGCCCCCAATAGGCCACGAGGGGGTTATCTCCTGAGAGCGCCATGACGATGGCTCCGACCAGCAGCGCGGTGACGATGGCGAGGGCAGGGATGCGAATGGCTTGGCCCAAGGAAGGACGCTCTTGCTCAGAGCGGGCGACAGACGTATCAATGGTCATTGGGCGCTCTCCCCTTGGCATGGGTTTTCTGGCAGAGATTACCTGCCAGGATTCTAGGATACTCGCAGCAAAATGACAAGGGGAGGCATGTGCCTCCCCTTGTGTTTCTGCACCTTTAGCGTAGGAGCCTAGCCGCCATATCCCGTGGAGATGGAGCCATCGGCCAACTTCTCGGCCGTTTCCTCTAGCAGGGTCTTGACGTCTTCGGGCACCTCCTCCTCAAAGTCGTGGAAAGGTGCCAGCCCAGCGTCACCATAATAGTCGCCGGTCGGCATCTTGTTATCCTTGGCGAGCTTGATGAGATCCACTACGGCGGGCGTGATGAGCTTCATGGCGCTGGATACCAGGCAAGGATGCGCGCCGGGGACTGTTTCCCACTGGTCGCTATCGACGCCAATGCAGTAGAGGCCCTCGTGGGTTGCGGTCTCTTCCAGAGCCCCGTTGCCAGTCATCCCGCCGGCGGCAAAGATAACGTCTGCGCCCTTGTCGATGGCCTGAGCCGCCGTCGCCGCGCCCCACTCAGGATCGGTGAAGGCCTGGCTGATCTCGCCAGGGTGGTAGGTTGAGATGATCTCAATGTTGGGGTCCGTTGCCTTGATGCCTGACTCATAGCCTTCCTTGAAGGCCACGACAGCCGGGATCAGGTCCGTTCCAAAGACGCCTGCCACGGTGTCCGTTTTGGTGAGCTTGGCGGCCAGGACGCCGGCGAGATAGCCGGCTTGATCCTCGTGGAACACCAGCCCCACGACGTTGTCCTTGACCTCGGTCTGGAACTGGTCCACCCCGATAAAGTCGATATCGGGATACTCGTCAGCCATCTTGGAGGTCGCTTCGCCCAGGGCATAGCCGACCGTCACGATGACGTCATAGCCCTCTTCGGCGAACTGCCGAATGTTGTCCTCATAGTCTTTGGCGTCGGTGGTTTCGATATACTTGGCCTCGGCGCCCAGCTCTTCCGCGGCCTGCTGCGCGCCTTCCCAGGCGGCCTGGTTAAAGCTGCGGTCGTTGACGCGGCCTACGTCCGTGACCAAACCGATCTTGAACCCTCCGCCGCCGGTGGGGCCGCAGCCTGCCAGACCTAGCGACGCGAGCAATGTGAGGGCCACGATGCCGAGCAGTATCTTGCGCATAGCATTCCCCCTGTTTCGCTGAGACGACCTTTTCACGGTGGCTAGCAGCCGTGCCACCGTCCCTCCTGGTAGGTCAACGGCGGCTAACCCATTCCGAGTATATGCATTTGGGTCCACTTGTCCAGAACAGAAAGGCCGCACGTGGCGGGTCTGCGTGAGGCCTCGATAATAGCAATAGCGCCTCACCCTACATCGCGTAGGCCATCGACGAAGGCTTCATCTTTCGCCCCGAGCGTTGCATCTACCTCGATCCGCCTTCCGACGGGATGACCTATGCTATGGTGCTGGTCTACCAATGTCCGGAATGGCGTGGAACCATTGCCCGGCTACAGCTCGCGGCCAGGTTCAGAATGGCGGCGCCGGCAATCGTGTAGGTTGAGCCCCACACGCTGACGGTTACGAGGAGGGCGATGGTGCCCTTTCGTGGCATGGCGAGCTCCCAGCCTGTAGCATGCTACATAGGTAGGGTCTACGCTATTAAGTGTGGTGATGGGTGACTAGACACACCCGTCGGCTTCC
>JBNGEB010000116.1:2979-7356 GCA_049975585.1 Anaerolineae bacterium | reverse complement strand
GGCAGAGATGGAACGCAGAGCCGACGCGTTCATCGTCCTTCCAGGTGGCTTTGGCACCTTGGAGGAGTTCTTTCAGGTGCTCGTGGGGAAGCAGCTTGGCGATATCAGGGCACCGGTGCTGCTGGTGAATCTTTATGGATACTGGGAGAAGCTGCTAGAGGTCCTAGAGCAGTTCTATGCGCTTCGTTTCGCCAAGGAGGACTTGCGCGCACTCTATGACGTATGCGCCGACGCCGAGGATGCAGTCGCAAGGCTAAACGAACCGGCGAGTGACACCGCGTTGCCCCCCAAGGGGTTCTAGGCGACCCGCCGTTTTATGGATGCGTTCCCAGGAACCGTTGCCGGATCAAGGCGAGTAGGTGTTCGTATTCGCTGATCTGCAGAAGGCGTGCGACGAACGCAAAGGCCAGGGCGCCGATGGCTGCCGGCAGCCCAACGCGCAGCAGTTCGGCCACGATGCCGCTTCCGGCGAAAAAGCGCTCGCACCCCACCCAGGCAAGCCAGGCCACTAGCCCCATGCAGGCCGAAGCTGCCGCGGCTTTGAGTAAGGCGGTCATGACGCCGTAGCCTGCCAACCCCTTGTATCGCTTTCGGAAAAGGATCAGCATCAGCGCGGCATGGCTGGCGAGCTGCGTCGAGCTCGCAAGCACCAGCCCTAAAAAGCCCCAACCCAGCACAAAAGCGCTGAGGGGTCCCACGGCTAGATAGACGCCCACGGCAGCGATACCTACCAGTACGGGGGTGATAGTGTCCTTTTGGGCATAGAAGGCAAAGACCAGGGGCAGGTCGATGGCTGCAAAAGGCAAGCCGATGAGATAGATGCGCAGTGCTGCCAAGGTACGCGCCGTGGAGCTTGCTCCAAAAGCCCCATGCTCGTAGATTAGCTCGATGATCGGTTGTCCCAGTGCGAGCAGGCCTACGCCCGCTGGGATGACGAGCACCAGTACGAGGCGAAGCCCTTGTGAGAGCGTGACGCGGAATCGGTGAAGATCCTGGCTGGCATCGATGCGCGAAAGGGTGGGGAGGACGGCCAACGAGATTGCCATGGACACCAGTCCCAGGGGAAGCTGGATTAGGTAGGTAGCCTTGGTCATCCAGGTAATGGCCTCGGCGGCTGTCTGCGAGGCAAAGCGACGGTCGATGAGGATGCCGAGATTGGCGACGATGACGCTGAGGAGCACGGGAGCGTAGAGCTTCAGGATGCGGCTGATGACCGGATGATTGAAACGCAAGCACGGGATCAGGTGCGTCCCTTTGAGGCCCGGAAGCTGCACCAGCAGTTGCGTTATGGCGGCTAGCAGGACGCCCAGACTCAAGCTCTTGATGCCTGCCATGCTGGCAAAGACTAGCACGCCGACGATCATACCGAGGTTGTGCGCGGGTGCTCCCATCGACGGGTAGATGAAGCGCTTGCGGGCATAGTGGTACGCCTGGATGATGCCCGAGATGCCATAGATCAATACCGCGGGGACGATGATGCGCGTGAGCTGAATCCCCAAGTGACGCGTGTCGGGGTCAAGGCCGGGCAGAAGGATGGCCGTGATGGGGCCCGCTGCGAGCTCTAGGAGGAGAACGGTGCCGATCAGCACAACGGCGGCCAGCGAGAGCAGCAAGGACAACAGATAGTCGAGCTCGTCCTTGCGATCGGGGTTAGCGTACTCGCTCAGCACCGGCACCAGCGCCGCGCTGAGCATGCCGCCGATGAGGAGCTCGTACACCATCTTGGGGATACCGCTAACGGCATCCCAAGCCGAGGTCGCGGCCGTGGCGCCAAAGGTTCCTGCGATCAGCGCCTCGCGCACCAGCCCAAGGGCTCGGCTGGCCACGTTGCCGGCAGCGTTGATACCGGCGGAACGCGCCAGCTCGCTCACTTCCGTGCCTGCAGTTGACGCAGAGGACAGGCTCGGATCGGACTCTGGCGTCTGTCGGCTCGTCAGCGGGGTCTCTACCATGGTGTGACCGTGACGATGCGTATCATCTTCCGCGCGCCCTCTTGCGCTTCTTTGGCAAGTAAAGGGGGCGGGCTTATCGCTCGCCCCCTTGGATGCCAAGGTGAAACACCCTAGCGACCAAGGACATCGGCCAGGGCGTCGAACACGCCGTCGATATCCGCCATCGTGACATAGCCCATGTGACCGATACGGATCATCTCCACGCCTGGCGCCTTGCTGGATCCGCAGATCACCCCGTGCCGCTCTCGTAGCGCAGCCAGGATCTCCTTGGAGCTATGTTCTGGCCCAAACGTGACCGCTGTCACGGTATTGGAGTAGTGATCGGGGTCAGCAAACAGGCCCAAGCCTATGTCCAAGGCCCGCTTGCGGCAGTACGCGCCGATCTCCGCGTGGCGCTTCTCGATGGCGACGGGGCCCTCGGCGACCATCGCCTCGAGGCTCTTGTGGAGGCCGTAGAGCGTGGGGAGATTGGGCGTCGCAGGGGTCTGGTTGCGTGCGGCGTACTTGGCTGCTAGGCCAAAGTCAAGATAGTAACGCGGCATGCGCGCCTGCTGATAGGCATCCCAGGCCTTGGGGCTGAAACTTACCATGGCCAGTCCTGGAGGTGCCGCCCATGCTTTCTGGGAACCGCTGACGACGACATCGCAACCCCAGGCGTCGGTCTGCAGGCGAATCGCTCCTAGCCCGCTGATGGCATCGACCAGGATCAGGGGGGCGGGGTCGGCGGCGTCGTGGATGGCGTTGCACAGCGCGGCTACGTCGTTGGTGACAGCGGTGGAGGTCTCGTTCTGGGTGAGGAGCACAGCCTTGAAGGGGGCGCCCTCCTGTAGCTTGGCGGCCACGACCTCCGGGTCGGCTGCCTGGCCCATCTCGAACTCCAGTCGGGTGACGTCCGCACCATAGGCCTCAGCGATCTTGGCAAAGCGCTCGCCGAACACGCCGATTACCACGGAAAGCACGCGGTCGCCCGGCGATAGCGTATTGACCACGGCCGCTTCCATGCCGCCGGTGCCCGAGGTGGTAAGGACGAACAGGTCGTTCCCGGTCTCGTAAAAGACCTTGAGCCACTTGGTCACATCGCTGAAGAGCGCCTCGAACTCGGGACCGCGGTGGTTGATCATCTGCTGGCCGACGGCGTCGATGACTTCTGGCGCTAGCGGCGTGGGTCCAGGGATGCGTAGGTTCATGATTCCTCCCCAAGCGTTGAGCAAAGACGATAGTGAAGGTGACGAAACGGGCTCCACGACGCTGTGTCGCCAGCGCTATCCAGCATAGTCCTCTAGGGCAGCATATGGGATGGCGCCATCTACGGTTTCGCATGCGACGATAAAGAGAGTATACACGGCATCCGCCTTTGGTGCGAGATGCACCTCCTGTATGATGCCCAACGTCTGACTCGTGCGACCTTGATCGTTGGCATCGATGTCCGGATGGACGTTGGCTAGGGCCGTGGCCAAACCCGTGCGGGGATTGTGGGCAACGCCCCAGCGCCTCTCTCCCGCCCATACGCCCCAAGGGGAAGGCTCTCGATACAAGACTTCCGTCATTCGCTTTCTCCTCGGGGTAGACTGCTAGGCGCTCACTATAGCTAGCATGCAGACGGTGTCAACGTTGGTGAACGGTGCATCGGCGTGACGCTAGCGCGTGGCGCTTGGACGGCGTACAATGGGTTGGCGAGGACGTTACTCTCAACGACGCAATGAAGGAGGCAGATATGTCTGACATCGTCGAGAGGCTACAGGCCGCCAATCCCAACGTTAGCATCCGCAGCGTCCGCCATCCCACATTTGAGCGCTATGGCCGGGTCTTGGACCGGTTCGATGCTTCCGAGATGATGGCGCGCGCCAAGGAGATCCTTCCCAGCTCGGAAGAGGTCGTGTACGAGCCCTCGGTGCCGGCGCTGGAGGAGCCTTCGGCCCTCAACACTACCATTGCCACCCAGGTGTACGGGGGGATGGATGTCCAGGTGGGTTGGTGCTACGGGCGCAATCTGCAAATGGCGGGACTGGAGTACCACAAAGGCGTCGAGGTCAACGTCTGCCTGACGGAGGCGCTGCTCCTCGTGGGTGATCAGCGAGATATCGCCTATGGCGGCGAGCCTACCTACAATACGCGTCTCGTGGAGGGGTTCTATGCGCCGGAGGGCTGCGTGGTCGAGTTCCATCCGTGGAACTTGCACTTTGCACCCATTCACGTGGCCGAAGGTGGTTCGTTTGCGACACTGGTGTACCTCCCCAGACGCACGAATACCGACATTGCCTTCGCGGTCGAGCCCGTGGGTGAGGGCAAGCTGCTGTTCGCGGTGAACAAGTGGCTCCTGGTGCACCCCGATGCGGATGATCTGGTGGAGCAAGGGGCCTATCCAGGCCTCGTGGGCGATGATATCTTTGTGACGCCCGTCTAGGGAGGTGCATGAGAGGGGATC
>JBNGEB010000116.1:0-2969 GCA_049975585.1 Anaerolineae bacterium | reverse complement strand
CCTCTCGCTTTTTGCAGCGCCGTTGGCTAGGGGCCGATGCGTCGCCAGCCAAAGCTAAGAGCCGCGCCGCCGGCGTTCTCATAATACTGGACGCGAAGGCGATGCTCCCGGATCAAGTGCGCTTCAATCGGTGGGTCCGCCAGCACCAGGCGCCTAGCGATCCGCCTATCACACTGGTGGATATGGAGGATCGCTACGTCGAGCAAGCTGCCACGGAGGTTGACGGCTGGATCCGGTCAGTGCTGGTAGCCGAGGGTCTGGGCTAGGCGAGCTACGATGGCCGTTCAGCTTGGCTGGGTGCCGTCCGTCAGATACGGTATCGTCTGAGGGCCTTCGGGCAGCACACACACGCTGGCGTTGGGGCCATAGCGCTGCATCAGTGTCTCTAGGGTAGCCTCGACGCTGCGACATGGCACGCACAGCATGCCGGCGATCTGCTCATCGGAGAGATAGTCGCTGTAAACATGCACCTCCGACGCGTGAAGCAGAACCCCTGCGTGTACCTGGGCTTGCCACTGATCATGGGCCTGAAAGCCCGGTTGGCGCAGTAGGTCCAGGATTCCCTCCGCAGAGCCGGCACGATGCACGATCTCCTCGTACTCGCCATGATCGGGGATGCCGTCCTTGCACTCGGCGACATAGATCATGGCCCCGCCGCGCTTGAGGACGGGAAGCGCGGCTCGCATACCCTTACCGCCTTGATACAGGTTCAGGTCCAAGGGATAACCGCTGTTCGTGGTGATGACGATGTCGTGCGGCTCTGCGACGGGCACCATGGCGCTCTCGCGAACGGCTCGAACGCCGGCAGCGTGGGCAGCCTCCATCTCGCCGGCAAAGACCCCCGTGATCTCACGCTTGCGATTGACCGTGACATTCAAGATAAAGTGGGGCCGCGCCATGCGGGCCGCCTCGCGGACCTCCTCCCACATCGGGTTCCCCTCATTGTAACCATAGGTTGCGCGAGGATGGGCCAGCATCTTGTAGCCATGGTTCTGCATGATGGTATCGAATCCCGCAATGCCCGGCAGCACCGCCTTGGGACCGCCGCTGAATCCTGCAAAGAGGTGCGGCTCGATGAGCCCGGTGACGATCCGGATGTCCGCCTCGCAGTAGGCGCGGTTGATCAGGACAGAGTGTCCAAAGCTGCTGGTGCCTACCTCGACGAGGTTGTCCTTGTCCCAGGCATCGTGCTGGAGGAGGGGATAGCGGCGCGCGATGTCCGCTCCCAGGATCTCGTCGAGCTCATCGGGCGTGTTGCGCCGGTGGGTCCCTAGAGCGTTGATCAGCAGGATGCGCTCATCAGGAACATGCGACAACTCTGCCAGGAGATGCGGCAGCACGCGGGCCGTTGGCATGGGCCGGGTCAAGTCACTGAAGACGATGGCGACTATGTCGCTAGCCGAGACGACTTTTCGGAGTGGGAGAGAACCGATCGGCTTTTCCAAGGCGTCGCGCACGGCTGCGGCCTCGTCGGCGAGACCGGGATTCTGCTTGGGAATCAGGACGGTGGACTCGTCACGAATCTCTACCGGCAGCCCTTGCCGCCCATAGGCGAGCGTGACCCTCATGGGTTCTCCTTTGCTGGAAAGACTTGCGATATGGTACTGAGCGCCGACTCGGCGGGCAAATGGCGGATCGGGTTGACGGTTTGAGAGCGCCATGTTAGCATCGCATGCCAACCCAATTGGATGTGGAAGGATATAGTGGTAGAGACGGAGAGAGGCGCCGCGTTAGAGGCCATCAGGCGTCACCAACGGCACAACTTTTGGGTGAACGTGCTCGACCTGACCTTCTACGATCTGGCCCTCAGTTTCATCTTTGGATCGACCGTCCTGTCCCTTTATACGAGCTACCTGACCTCCTCTGCCTTTCTGATCGGGCTCGTGCCCGCCATCCAGAACGCAGGTTACTTTGTTCCGCAACTGCTGCTAGCGCAGCGCGCCGAGACGTTGCCCCGGAAGAAGCCCTTCATCATGCGCATCAGCGTGATGGAACGGCTACCGTATTTCGTCGTGGCAGGACTGATCCTTCTCTGGCCGGAGGCTCCTAGCTGGCTGGCGTATCTCGTGCTGCTGTTGTCGCTTGGGACGGCGACTTTCAGCGGTGGGCTGGCTGGTCCGGCATGGCAGGCCATGATTGCCAAGGTGGTCCCCGCGTCAAGGCGCGGGTTGCTTTTCAGCTTAGGGCGGGCCTTTGGCGGTGGCCTGGGATTGCTTGGCGCGCTTCTTTCGCGTCGCATCCTGGCCGACTATGCCTATCCCATCTCGTTTGGGCTGTGCTTCCTGCTGGCGTTTGCCGCCCAGGCATGCTCCTGGTGCTGCCTCGCGATGAATCGGGAGCCTTCGATGCCTGTTACACGTGAGGCAGTGGCCCCTCGCGCGTACCTGGGGCGTCTGCCGACTTTGCTTCGGCATGATCGGAACCTCCGGCGCTACCTTGTGGCGCGCATTCTCACGGTCCTCGGAGGGATGACCGGCGCCTTCTATGTCATCTATGCCAGGCGGGCGTTTGGTGTGGGGGATGCCTTTGCCGGTGAGCTGACTATGGCGGCCTTGGCAGCCCAGGTGACCCTGGTGCCGTTTCTTGGTTGGCTGTCGGGTCGTCTTGGGCACAAGTGGTTGGCAGAGCTAGGATCTCTGCTAGGCGCTGTGGGCCTTCTGGCGCTGCTTCTGGCGCCCAGCGCGCCGTGGCTGTACCTGGTGTTTGCCATCATCAACACTGGCAACGCGGCGGTGGGGACGGCTTCCTTTGCGATGACCATGGAGTTCTGCTTGGAGGAGGAGGTGCCCACGTACACGGCGATGATCAACACCATCCTGGCCGCCCCCATTCTGCTTGCGCCGATGCTGGGCGGCTGGCTCGTGGATGCCGTTGGCTTTCGAGTCGCCTTTGGGCTGGCGCTGGCCTTCTGTGTTCTGGGATGGGGCACGATGCGCTGGCTGGTGAGAGACCCCAGGATCGAGGCACCG
>JBNGEB010000115.1:0-7364 GCA_049975585.1 Anaerolineae bacterium | reverse complement strand
GGCGCTAGCAGCGAGATGCGGCACGCTATCCTATGGCTCTACCCCAGCACGAGCTTGCTCCTCGCCACCGAGGAGCTCGGGTAGGGTGAGCCCGAATACGTTTCCTCTAGTCGTGATCATGGTGCCGCTCCAAAGCCGTGACGCGAGCATAGCACACGGGGAGCCATCCGTCAAGGTAGTGGAGCGATGCTGGGGATCAAGCGCAAACGACTCTCCCGCTAAGGGAAAGTTCGGAGTGGAGCTGAGGGGAGTCGAACCCCTGACCTCGTGAATGCCATTCACGCGCTCTCCCATCTGAGCTACAGCCCCGTGTCTCTCGATTGTGCGGATCTACTTGAGCGAAAAAGCTTGTTCAGTGGCTTGTACCTAGCCAACCCCGCTTGGTTGACATGGTGGAGCTGAGGGGATTCGAACCCCTGACCTCATCAGTGCGATTGATGCGCTCTCCCAGCTGAGCTACAGCCCCCTTCACGGCCACACAGTATACTGCATCATAGAGCCCTGTCAAAACTCGGTCGGCGCTGCCCGACCGCCTAGGCAACGCCGACCATCGGGAGGAAAAGAACCGGCAGGTGATTGCCTACATAGCGAGCCCGCCGTCCACGCAGAGCACCTGCCCGGTGATGTATGCCGCCTCGTTTGAGGCCAGAAACGCCACAGCCGCGGCTACATCCTCCGGTGACCCAAACCGCTCGAGCGGGATCCTCTCTCGCGCTTGGGTGGCCAGTCTCTCGTCCAACGATGCTGTCATATCGGTCTCGACAAATCCCGGGGCCACGACGTTGGCAGTGATGCCGCGCGAACCAAGCTCCCGTGCCAAGGTCTTGGTGAGGCCTATCAATCCCGCCTTGGCGGCCGCATAGTTGGCTTGGCCGACATTGCCGGTGAGCCCCACGACCGATCCAATGCTGATGATGCGCCCCCAACGGTTGCGGAGCATAGTGCGCTGCACCGCCTTGGCGCATAGGAAGGCGCTCTTGAGATCGGTGGCCAGCACCGCATCCCAATCCTCTTCCTTCAAGCGCATCGAAAGCTGGTCGCGCGCAATGCCGGCGTTATTGACGAGGATGTCCACCGTGCCGAATCGATCCAAACAGGCCTTGACGAGATTCGAGGCTCCTTCCTGGGTGGACACATCGGCTTGGACCGCGTGAGCTTCCGTGCCCATCTGGATCAGCTCTTCGACCACGGCCTCCGCGGCCTCGACGCTATGGGCATAGTTGACCGCTATCTTGGCGCCACGTCGCCCTAGGGAGAGCGCGATGGCGCGCCCAATGCCCCGAGAGGCCCCCGTCACGATGGCGACTCGATCAGCCATGTCTCTCATGCCGATAGCTCCAGTGGCTGCAGCGCTTCCGCTTCCTCTAGATCGGTGACAGCGAGGCGCTGGACGTCACGGGCGATGCGGCGAATGAGCCCTCCCAGCACCGCCTTGGGGCCGATCTCCAGCATGGTGCGAACACCCATCTCTTGCATGCGCTGTACGGACTGTGTCCACTGGACCGGATGCGTGAGTTGCTCTAGAAGCGCTTGCCGTATGTCATCTGGCGACTGGATCGGTTGCGCCCAGGCGTTGCAGACGACGGGCGCCCAAGGCTCCTGAAGGGCGACGTCTTTCAGCGCCTCGGAAAGGGCTTGCGTGGCGTCTTCCATCAGCGGTGTGTGCGACGCCACACTCACGGCAAGCGGCATCGCGCGCTTGGCTCCACGCTTCTCCGCCAGGGAAAGGGCCGCTTTGAGCGGTTCCTGGCGCCCTGAGATGACCACCTGGCCTGGGCAGTTCAGGTTGGCGACCCACACGCCGGGATCCCGCCCATGGACTTCATCGACGATGGCCTGTACGTCCTCATCGTCGAGCCCCAGGATGACCCCCATCCCGCCGGGTGCGGACTGGCCCGCTTCCGCCATGGCCTGACCTCGGCGACGAACCAGCCTGATAGCATCCTCGTAGTCCAGGGCCCCAGCGACGGTCAAAGCGCTGAACTCTCCGAGGCTGTGCCCTGCTACGCACGTAACAGATGGCCTCCCGCCGAGTTGTGCCTCCACTTCCTGCCATAGGGCGACGGTGATGGCCAAGATGGCAGGTTGCGTGACGGTCGTGTCGTTGAGCACGTCTTCGGGGCCATCCTGGATGATACGCGATAGCGGCATCCCCAGGATGTCGTCTGCTGCTTGGAGCAAGATCTTGGCATTGGTCGAGTCCTTCAGGAGCCGTCCACCCATGCCGACGAACTGCGCGCCCTGTCCCGGGAAGACGAGGGCGAGGCCCTCTTCCTTAGCTTGGGTCATCGGACGGTCTCCTCGCATCCTCGGCCTAGAGCGACTAGCGTCTCTTCCGCCTGACGCGTGACGCGCTCCACCACCACACGAGCTGGCACCACATCGTGGACCAGTCCCGACACCTGGCCCGCCATCAGAGACCCTCTTGTGAGATCCCCTTCCATGGCCGCCATGCGCAATCTGCCTGTGCCAAAGGCAAAGATCTCTTCGTCCGAGGCGCCGCTCTTTTCGAGCTCCTCGAACTCACGCGCCATGGGATTCTTGAGGCAGCGTACCGGGTGCCCTACCGAGATGCCCGTCACGATGGTCGATCGTTCGCTGGCCCTGACGATGGCTTGCTTGTAGTTGGCGTGGGCGATGCACTCGTCCGTGCAGATGAACCGCGTTCCCATCTGGACTCCGGCGGCGCCAAGGGCCAGCGCAGCCGCCAAGCCGCGACCGTCCGCAATGCCGCCCGCGGCGATAACGGGTATCTCTACGGCATCCACGACCGCTGGCACGAGCGCCAGCGTGCTCACCTCGCCGATATGGCCACCGGACTCGGCGCCCTCGGCAATGATGGCATCAGCTCCTGCGCGCTCGAGCCGTTTGGCGAGTGCCGCCGAGGCCACAACCGGGATCACCTTGATGCCGGCGCTCTTTAGCATCTCCATGTAGGGCGCGGGGTTGCCTGCTCCCGTGGTCACGACGGGCACGCGTTCATCGACGCATATGGACAGCACCTCATCCACAAAGGGGCTAAAAAGGGGTATATTGAGTCCAAAGGGGCGATCCGTGCGCTGTTTGATCTGTCGCACCTGGTCGCGCACAAGATCGGGTGGGGCGTTTCCGGCGCCATAAAGGCCCAGCGCCCCGGCCTCTGAGACGGCCACGGCCAATTCCCAGGTGGCGACCCAGGCCATTCCGCCCTGTATGACGGGATGCCGGATGCCGAGCAATTCCGTGAGTGGTGTGGTGAGCATCTATCCTCCCTATCGGAACCAGTCTGTGATCTGTAACACCCATCCCACATCACCGTTGCGCCGTCTCTCAGGGTGCAACCATCGCACGAGCCTAGTGTTTATGCTAACGGTAGGTCCGAGCATGCATACACGGGGAGGGTTCATCGATGGCAATTCGTGTTGTGGTGACAGGCATGGGCGCGGTTTCTCCTCTGGGAAACGATCTCCCCACGAGTTGGTCTGCCGCGGTGGCAGGCGAATCAGGGATCACGCGCATCACGCATTTCGACCCCGAGGGCTACCGTAGCCAGATCGCCGGTGAGGTCAAGAATCTCGATCCGAATGACCACCTTGACCGGCGTGAGGCCAAGCGGATAGACCCCGTTCTGTACTATGCTCTCATCGCTGGGCGTGAAGCGGTCGCCGATGCGGGACTGGCGATGCCGCTCGAGAACTCGGAGCGCGTAGGAGCCATCGTGGCCTCGGGCATTGGGGGCCTCACGACGACGTCCGAGCAGGTCGAGGTGCTCTTGAAGCGTGGTCCTGATCGGGTCAGTCCATTCCTTGTGCCCATGATCCTGCCCGATGCTGCCGCTTCGCGCATCGCCATCGAGTTTGGCCTGCGAGGCCCCAACATGGCGGTCACGTCCGCTTGCGCCAGCGGCGCCAATGCCATCGGCGAGGCGTATGCCACCATCCGTAGAGGTGCGGCCGACGCCATTCTCTGCGGCGGGTCCGAGGCAAGCATTGTGCCCATTAGCGTGGCAGGCTTTGCGGCCATGCGCGCGCTCTCTGAGCGGAATGATGATCCAGCGAAGGCCAGCCGCCCCTTTGACAAGGACCGCGATGGTTTTGTGATTGCAGAGGGAGCTGCCATCCTCGTGCTAGAAGCGTTGGATCATGCGCGGGCTCGGGGAGCTCGCATCTATGGTGAGGTAGTGGGCTATGGTGTGACGGACGATGCCTACCATATCGCCGCCCCCCTGGATGACGGCGCCGAAGCCGCGCGTTCCATGCGTCTCGCTCTGGCAGAGGCAGGGCTGACCCCAGAGGAGGTGGACTATATCAACGCGCACGGGACCAGCACGCCGCTGAACGATGTCACCGAAACGCGAGCCATCCGTGCGGCGCTAGGCGATGCCGCTGACGGTGTTCCCGTGAGCTCGACCAAGTCGGTCACGGGCCACTTGCTCGGTGCGGCCGGCGCATTGGAAGCTGCTTTCACCTTGAAGGCTCTCCAGGAAGGCGTGCTTCCCCCCACCGCCAACCTGGACCAGCCCGATCCTGAATGCGACCTGGACTATGTGCCCCATGTGGCGCGCGAAGTTGATGCTAAGGTAGCCCTCAAAAACTCTTTCGGCTTTGGTGGGCACAACGTCTGTCTGGCCTTCCGGCGATGGGAGGTGTGAGCTGACGCGCCGCGCTGCTGTCGTGGGGTGGGGCAAGGGACTGCCGAGTGTTATTGTCACCAACGAGGACCTTGCCCAACGGATGGACACCTCGGACGATTGGATCAGGTCGCGTACGGGTATCGCCGAGCGGCGCATTGCCGATGACCGCGAGACGACAGCCTCTCTGGCCGTCGCGGCTGCGCAGCAGGCGCTCCAATGCGCCGACGCGGATCCTCGCCAGTTGGACCTGATCATCGTCGCTACGGCCACGCCGGACTATCCCCTGGCGAGCACAGCCTGCCTCGTGCAAGACGCCTTGGGTGCGACCGATGCCGGCGCCTTTGACCTGGGAGCGGGTTGCTCCGGGTTTGTGTATGCCTTGGTGATGGGCCATCGGTCCATCGTTTCGGGCGAGAGCGACCTCGTTCTTGTCATCGGTGCCGATACGCTGTCCCGCATGGTTGACTGGCAGGACCGCTCGACGTGCGTGCTGTTCGGTGATGGGGCCGGAGCGGTGCTTTTGAAGGCGAGCGAGGGACCAGCGGGCGTGCGAAGCACCCTGCTGGGGTCCGATGGTTCGGGCAGTAGCATGCTATACGTCCCGGCGGGTGGCAGCGCACGCCCCGCAACGGCAGAGACCGTTGCTGCAGGCGAGCACGCCTTGCGCATGGATGGTCGCGGCGTATACCGGTTTGCCACGCAGATCATGGCGGAGGCTTGCGAGCTGGTGGCCGAACGAGCGGGCATTCCCGTGGCGGACGTGCATCACTTTGTGCCGCACCAGGCCAACCAGCGTATCATTGCCCAGGCTGCCAAGCGGTTAGGAGTGGACGAGTCGCGCTTTGTCAGCAACCTGGAGCACTATGGCAATACGTCCGCGGCATCCGTGCCCATCGCTCTGTGCGAGGCCGCGGAGGAGGGACGGTTTCACCCCGGTGAGCACGTGTTGATGGTTGGATTCGGGGCTGGCCTAACCTGGGCCGCTGCGTTGCTCGACTGGGGCGAGGCCGAGCCAGGCGCCGCAGTGCCATGGTGGCACTCCATGAGGCGGCGGGTCCTATACGGCTGGGCCCGCGTGCGCAGCCGTAGCAGGCGAACCTGGCGCGCCCTCGCTGAGTGGGCGGGGGAGATCCTGCAGCACTTGAGAGGCAGAGACGGCTAGGAACGATCGCCGTTCGTCTCGCGGGCGCGCAGCATCAGGCGCCACTCGCCCTCCTGGACAGTCTCGTCATCCTGATTGACAACCGTCAGGTCTAGGGTCACGATGCCTGCCCCAGCGCTGGGCATGGCTCGCGTTCGGGTGACCTCTGTGCGGACGCGGATCGTGTCCCCGATAAAGATGGGCTTGCGGAACTTCCATGTGAGCCCCATGAACGCGAGCACGTTGGCATCGGTGATGCCAGCTCGAGCCACCAGCCCGGAAGCCATCGCCAACCCCAGCAGCCCATGCGCGATCCGTTGGCCGAAAGGCGTCGTCGCCGCGTGGATGGCATCGGTGTGCAGCGGATTATAGTCACCGGATAGCCCGGCAAAGAGCGTGATATCGGCCTCGGTGACGGTGCGAGCCGGACTGGTGACCATATCGCCAACGCTCATGTCCTCGAAGTAGCGACCGGTGGCAAGATCCGTCATGTTGTGAATCCCCTTTCTTTGCTATCATGCGAACACCCATGGCGCTCGCTGGATGCGTCTCCCGATGGGGAACTCGGGCTTCCCGGATATAGTCTATGAGATATGCTGCGAGCGGGTAGCCATCCAAACCGCACAGGAGATGCCGTGACGACAGGGATCGGCAAGCGTCTGTCAAGAGGGTCGATGATAGCTCTTGTCGGGGTCTTGGTTGCGATGATAGCCTTGGTGGCATGGCCCGTGGGCCTGCACCGATGGGTCCATTGCCGCTACCAAGACCGAGTCTTCTCGCTGGACGATGTGCCTTCGCGCGACGTGGCGCTGGTCTTTGGCGCTGGGCTCTGGGCCGATGGCTCCCCCACGCCCGTGCTGGCCGACCGGGTGCACACCGCAGCCGAGCTTTACCATGCCGGCAAGGTGCGCATCCTCCTCATGAGTGGGGACAATTCTCGCTCCGACTATAACGAGCCACAAGCCATGTTGGAACTTGCCGTAGCGTCCGGCGTGCCTCCTGATGCCGTGGTGCTCGACTATGCTGGGCGCCGCACCTATGATAGTTGCTATCGGGCTGTGCACATCTTTGGGGTGGAGGAGGCCATCCTTGTGACGCAGGCCTTTCACCTTGACCGGGCTCTCTATATCGCCGACCATCTGGGCATCGACGCGGTCGGTGTGCCGGCCGACAAACGATCCTATCTCTATATCCGGCAATATCGGCTGCGCGAGATAGCTGCAACCTGGGCGGCTTGGTGGGATCTGAACGTCCTGAGACCGCTACCTATTTTGGGCCCACGTGAGATGATCCCAGCCCTAGCCGGCGACTAGGATGGGAGAGACTGGCGAGCGGCCACAATCTCTTTCGACGAGGCGGTGCCCGTCGTGCCGATCTTCTGGATGGTTACCGAGGCAGCCAGGTTGCCAATCTCGGCCGCCTCGATCCCGGTAGCGCCGGCACATAGCGATGCCAGCATGGCTGAGATGGTCGTGTCGCCGGCGCCAACGACGTCGATCTCGCCCGTGACAGGCACGGCCGGTGCGTGCTCGGCTCGCCGCTCATCGCATACCAAGATGCCCCGGTCGCCCACCGTCACGAACACAGTGCGGCCCACTTGCTGCGCTAGAG
>JBNGEB010000114.1:3070-7381 GCA_049975585.1 Anaerolineae bacterium | reverse complement strand
TTTGCTGCCTAACCCCAGCGCCGCCTCTGCTTGGCCAGAGCCGGCGCTTTGTGGTTTGCGTTGACAGGGCGTTCCCTCCTGCCTACCCTTGGGCGTACGTGGTCGCTACCATCTTTGCGCAGGGAGCAGGAAGCCCATGACACACCTCACTATCGCCCCCAAGCAAGCTACGCCGCCATCTTGGGCTTTGCGTCAGAGGCATCTGATTGACGCTATGAACGAGGCGGCGCCCGCCTTTGTAGCTCGCTACACGCGGCGGGACGGCACCTTTGTGTGGCGAGAGGAGTGGCCCGGGTTTGACGGGTCTGATGACGGCTATGAGAGCTATCATAACTGGCTGCTCTTCTATGCGCTTGGGGGGAGCTCCTGGATTCACGAGACCTCCCGCTGGCTTTGGGAGGCCGTGACCAAGCAGTTCACCGGCTATGGCCAGGTCTATCGTGAGTTCGACGCCAACTATGACTGGATGCACCACGGCGAGAGCTCTATCTACTTTTACTATTTTGGTCTCGCCGATCCGTGTCGCGCGCGCGATGTCGCCCGAACCATACGGTTTGCTGGCATGTACACGGGCGAGGACGAGACCGCCGATAACTGGGATGCCGAGCATCGTATGATGCGGTCGCCCATCACCGGCAGCCGGGGACCTAGGCTGGTCAACGCTTGGGATGATTGGGCCACCCATCGTGCCGTCCTTGCTGACTACCCAGCGCCCTTTGAGGACATCCCTGGGGTGGAGGGTCCCATCGCCGACTGGACGGACGACGCGGTGTATGGGGAGATCTTGCGACTGCTCAACGAGCGGCAGATGCGCTGCGATGTCCCTCTCAATCTGACATCGACGAGCCTGGTGACGCATGCCTATCTCTACACGGGGGATCCCAAGTGGCGGCGGTGGGTGCTGGACTATGTTGAGGCGTGGGCAGAGCGCATCAAGGCAAACGACGGCATCTGTCCTGACAACGTGGGGCCAAGCGGCATCATTGGCGAGACGATGGACGGCAAGTGGTGGGGCGGCTACTATGGCTGGCGCTGGCCGCACGGCTTTATGAGCATCATCCAGCCGCTGACCATCTCGGCCATGAATGCGGTCCTGTTGACGGGGGACATGGGGTATTTGGATATCCCTCGTGGGCAGCTCGATCGGATGATTGCCATGGGGCGAGAGACGGAGCACGGGCTCGAGATTCCGAATCGTCATATGGATGAAGGCTGGACCGACTATCGGCCGGTACGCCCCGAGTACCCGATCCAGATCTGGGCGATGTCGCAAGATGAGGCGGATCGCGAGCGTGTAGAGGCGATGGCCCCACGCGACACATCGTGGAATGAGGTGGCGCCGGGCCGCGGCAAGGGGGACGACATCCACATCGCTCCCTGGTATCGGTACGTTACGCAGCGAAACCCCGGTTATCCAGATCGCATTCTGGAAGCCCAGTATGCCGAGGTGGCTCGGCGACTAGATGTGATGGCCCACGATGATGGGGACCCGGAGACCTGGGACGTACACCATTGGCAGAACATCAACCCGGTGCACACCGAGGGCCTGCTCCAGCTCACGTGCGGTGGACCGCAGATCATCTATCATGGCGGGCTGCTGCACGTCCGTTTGCGCTACTATGACCTCGAGGAGAGACGTCCAGGATTGCCCGCTGATGTGGGGGCGCTGGTCTCAGAGCTCGCCGATGATGGCGTGGTGGTGACGCTCGCCAACTCAAGTCCGATGCATGTGCGCACCTTGCGGCTGCAGGCAGGCGCTTTCGGGGAGCATCGCTTTACCCAGGTGAAGATCGCAGGGGAAGGGAGCGCGCCGGCGGATGTTGATGGGAAGGCAGTCGATGTGACATTGGCACCGGCGAGTAGCGTCACGCTCCGGATTGGCATGCAGCGGTATGTGGCACAGCCTAGCTATGAGCAGCCTCTATGAGATGCGCGTGGCGCGGAGGCTTGAGCGACTGGTTTGATAGCGCTTTGGGTAAGGCGTGCGGAGAACCGTGACGCGATCTAGGCGGATGTGGTCGAGCACCACATCCGCCTCTTGCTATGCTTGTGATGATGACTGCATGCGGACGCTTGGCACGCGCGACGAGAGCAGCAAGGCGGCGATGCCAAAGGCTAGCGCGACGCCAAAGGCCGCTGGATAGCTAAGCGCTGACACAATCCACCCGCCGAGTGGATAGGCGAGCATCGTGAGAGCCCCAAGAGTGTTGCTGATGCCGATATAGAGAGGGCGTCGGGCCTCGTCCGCATATTCCAGGATCCAGTTAAAGTAGGGCCAGCTCATGGACCCGCTCACTATCCCTAGGAAGAAGAACAGTCCAAGGTACGGGTATAGGGCGGCCGATCCCAGCGCACCTGCCAGGGAGGAGATGATTAGCCCGAGTGTAGGAGCGAGGCAGGCCACCACAATGACCACGCGCATGTGAACAAGAGGCCCCCAGCGATCTTGCAACAAGCTGGTGGCAAATCCGGCGGCAAGCGTTCCGGCTACCTGGGCCGACACAAAGAGTCCTGTGGAGCCCATAGGCAGTCCAAGCTCGCGCGTCGCGTGGAGCACATAAAACGAACTCGCCAGCGACACAAAGCCTGCCAGGATCCGCACTAGCTGCATGCGCTGAAACGGGCGATCCTCCGCGATGAGCTTGGGCAGGGCCCGTAGCACCTCGAGCGCTGTTGGTGGATCCTCGGTTTCGACCGGCGCGGGGGGCTCGCGAACTCCCGCTAGAGCTATTCCTGAGAAGATGAGCACAACGGAAGCGGCCATGTATAGGATGGCAAAGTTCGCTGGGAAGGCGATGGCGGATTCCTCCCCTAGGAGATAGCGAACGACCGCCCCGGCTGCAATGCCTCCCAGTCCCCCGACGATTTGCGAGCCTCCGATCACGCGCCCACGTTGCGTCGCAGGGATCAGCTTGCCCAGGAGGGCGAACCATGGCACGCTGACCACGGCATCTGCCATGAAAAAGATAGTGATGATGGCCAGAACGATGGCCAAGGTCAGGGCCGGGTGGCTGGCTCCCAGGAAGAGGATAGCTAGTCCTGCGAGTAGGAACAGGGGGCGGGAGAGAAGCGCTGTCGTCACGATGATGGGCTTGAGCCGTGACTTGTGTGCCACAACGCTGGCGATCACGAGTTGGGGCAAGAGCCATGCTCCTGCAGAAAGGCCGCTGGCGACACCTACAAGCATCTCCGAATCGGTGAGTGCCGCGACGAATGCGGGCAGCACCGTCGTGGAGCTGATAAGGCTCATTCCCATGGTGAACAGCGCCGAGTCAACCCCCAGGGCCCAAGAATTGCGCCGTGTGAGGTCTGCAGTGCGCTCTTGTATTCTCTCTTGGTCCGATAGCGAAGCGGTTGATGCGCCCATCTGGACGACGTGTCTCCTGATTGCTGGTTAGCAAAGCCTAACTTATGCCAGGGTGCCTTGGCGGTCAAACGAGGGCTTGCTCTGAAGGGGGACGAGAGGGCTAGCTGTCCTTAGGCGTCTGAGCCTACCGCTCGGTCAAGCCGGGCCGCCAAGGCTGTGCGGCGCCGTAAGGAACGATCTCGCGCCACAGCGATGCGGATGGCCTTCTCTTGGCTGATGAGGACGGCCATCCGTTCGGCGCGCGATAAGGCCGTGTATAGGATGTTTCGCTCTAGCATCACATAGTGGCTGGTGAGCATGATCACGACGACTGCGGGCCATTGTGAACCCTGAGCGGAGTGTACCGTCATCGCCCAAGCATGCACCAACTCGTCCAGTTCCTCCCAGGTGTACGGAACGCGGCGGCCCTCGAAAGCGATGGTCGCTGTGCGACTGGCCACATCCATGCTGACCACCCGGCCCAGGTCGCCGTTGAGGACTTCCTTTCGATAGTCGTTGCGGGTCTGCCGAACCTTGTCGCCGATGCGGAGCACAGAAGGTCCACTGACAGAAGCCCTTTGTCCCGGAAGTGGGAGCTCAGCTTTGCCCCGAGCTGGGGGGTTGAGTATCTCTTGGAGGGCTCTATTGATGGCTTGGACACCCGCCTCTCCTCCGTGCATGGGAGCCAGCACCTGCACTTCGTCTGGCGGGACACTCAGGTACTTGGGCAGACGATGGGAGGCCAGCGAGACGGCTAGCTCGCGGGCAGTCTCTGGTGTATCGGCCGGCATCTCAAAGTAATCGGATTGTGGGCCATCGGGCCTAACCGGACGGATGCCTCGGCGCACGCGTTGGCAATTGGCGGCGATGAGGCTCTCGGCGCCCGCCGTTTGGCGGAATAGCTTGGTTAGGCGCACAACGGCGGCGCCGGGCAACCCAGCATCGGTGGCCTCAATCAGGTCTTG
>JBNGEB010000114.1:0-3060 GCA_049975585.1 Anaerolineae bacterium | reverse complement strand
CTCCTGGCCCGACGGAGGGGAGCTGGTCCACGTCGCCTACCAGCAAGAGCTGTGTATGTTCCCCGATGCGAGCGAGCATCTGGTCCAGCAGCCAGTTGTCGATCATGGACGACTCATCCACGATTAGGATTTCCTCCCTGGCCTGGACCTGAGGGAGGCCGCGAGTTCCGATGCCCAAGTGCCTATGAAGCGTGGATGCGTTGCGCTGTGCAGAAATGGCGAGCTGCTTGCTGGCGCGACCCGTGGTCGCGCAGAGTGCGTACGAGCGCCCAATCGCCTCTAGGCAGCGGATGAGTGAGCGGACCGTGGTGGTCTTGCCAGAGCCTGGGCCGCCGGTGAGGATCACCAAGCGAGTTCCCTCGAGGACAAGCCTGACGGCCAACGCCTGTTCATCGGTTAGCGCGCTCTCGCGCTGGACGAGCAGCTCCGCCCGGTCAGACGAGAGGCCCAACACCGGCGTTCTCAAGAGCTGCGCCAGGCGATTGGCGGCGCGGCTCTCGGCTTCCAGGATGGGTGGAAGGTAAAGCTTCATTTCGCCGTCTTTGTCCAGTGATCCGTCGGCGAGGCGCCCCTCTCGTACGAGCGCCTCTCGCTGTGGCGCGATAGCAGCTATGGACAGACCGAGGAGCTGGTTCGTGGCGGCATCTATGGTATCCGGATCTGTCCAGAGGTGGCCCTCACCGAGGGCTTCCTTGACCACGTGGATGATGACGGCACGGATGCGCTCCGGGGCATCGGGCGCGAGGCCGAGCCGTCTCGCGATCCGATCGCATGTGCGAAAGCCATAGCCGCGCAGGTCTTCCGCAAGACGATAGGGATTATGGCGGACGACGTCCCAGGCATCCGATCCATACTGTCGGTAGATGCGTTGGGCCTGGCGCGGTGTGAGTTGGGCGATTCCCTGTAGGTTCACCATGAGTTGGTGCGTGCCTTGGTGCTCTGCCCAGCTCTCGCGGATGGCCTGCGCTCGCTTGGGCCCGATGCCGGGCACCTCTTCTAGATGCTTGCCCCCGGCTTGGAGCTCGTCCAGCGTTCCGGTTCCAAAGTGGCTTACCAATGCCTTGGCATAATGAGGGCCAAGGCCCTTGATGGTAGCCCCGCCGAGGTAGCGCTCGATGGCCGGCAAGGTTTGGGGCATGGCAGGGACGGCGCTCTCAACGCGCACCTGGGCGCCATGTTTGGGATCTAGGGTCCATCGGCCGCGGATGCGGTAGCATGCGCCTTCCTCGGGGGCCTCGAAATCCCCGACCGCGGCAAAGCCGGCGCTTGCTGGTTTGTCGGCCGGTACCACGTGAATCACTGCCCAGCCCGTTTCCGGGTCGGCATACGTGACCCGCTCTACCGAAAAGAGGCCGTCCACGAGGCCGTTCCGATCGTTTGTCACTAGGACCTTTCGTCGCAAGAGCTTGCTCGGACTAACGCAAGCACGCCGATCGACATCAGGATCATGGCAGAAGCGCGAGCGGCGTTACTCCTGCGTCGGGCGGGATGCTGATGGTAACGCCACATGATGGTGCGGCAGGATCCAAAGAAGACTCCAGGATCGGCTGCTGGCATCGTGTCATGCTCCCATACTCGTCGGGTTGGTGAAGCACCTCGCATTGTAAAGTGGGCTGCGACAGCGTCAAGAGTCACGTTGTCTGGTTGAGACTGGCGGCCAAGGCTGGTAGAATCGCCATCAGTAACGTTCACCCCACTGGATATCCAGATGAGAGGACGCCGATGCAAGAGATCCAACTGGTGATACTCGGGCTTTTAGCGGAGCGGGATCTTTACGGGTACCAGATTGTGCGCTCGTTTTCGCAGGGTAACTACCCATGGTCGCCTGCCCCGCAATCGGTTGTGGAAGATGCCCTGGCCACCTTGGTAGCGAGAGGTCTCGTGACAGAACCCGGTCGCCAGGCGCGCGATCTCAAGCCTTCGCGCATTCTGTTCGCGATCACAGAGGCGGGGCGATCGGCGCTACGGGAGGCGTTGACGATAGCCTGGGAAAGCGTCGACGCAGGGGCCAGTGGGTTGCCTCTTGCCCTAGCGCTCTCCGCTGGGCTACCCGCGAGCGAGCTAGAACGGATCCTCCACCGTCGCGCGGAGCGATTGGAGGACCTTCGGGAGCGAACTGCCCAGATCCGCGATGAGTGGCTGGCATCGGAGGATGCGCCTGCGGGTGGCCCGCGTTTGCTCCATCGGCTGGTAGCGCGATTGGAGGATGACATCGCCTGGACACGCGAGTTGGTTTCCGCTGTGCAGCAGGAGGAGGCCCAAGCCACCCTACCCATGGGCCATCCAGAGGCGGCACCGGCTGCGGAGGGCGAGGCAGTCGGCGCCTTTACCTTTGTGCTCCATAGTCATCTACCGTACTGTCGGATGGCGGGCCGCTGGCCCCACGGCGAGGAGTGGCTCCACGAAGCTGCGGCTGAGACCTACGTGCCGCTGCTGGATGTGTTGTATGATCTGCGCGAGGAGGGGGTGCCCTTCCGGCTGACCGTAAGCCTAACACCTGTGCTGACGGAGCAGTTGGCCGATCCTTTGGTGCGCGAGCATTTCGTGGCGTATCTGGACGAGGAAATCCAGGCGGCGGGGAGTGACATCCCACGCTTTGGGGAGCAGGGCGAGAAGCACCTCGAGTACTTGGCTGGCTTTTACCGCGAGTACTATGAACGGGTGAGGCACGCCTTTGTCGAGCGCTTCCAAGGCGATATCATCGGCGCCTTTCGCACGTTGCAGGACGAAGGCTACATCGAGATCATCACATCCGCTGCGACGCACGGCTATCTCCCGTTGCTCTCGCGCGATGCGTCGATCTACGGTCAGCTCAAGGCCGGCATCGCGTCGTACAAGCGGCACTTTGGCCGAGCGCCACGGGCTATCTGGTTGCCGGAATGTGCCTATCGACCAGCTTACATGGACGATGATGGTACGGTGCGCCCGGGATTGGAAGAGTTCCTGGCGGCACAGGGCATCACCTGCTTTTTCGTCGAGACCCACGCCATCGAAGGTGGGCGCCCCGTGGGCAAGGCCGCTGGGGATGTGGCCATTGGACTCTATGGTGCCGTGCAGCGC
>JBNGEB010000113.1:0-7407 GCA_049975585.1 Anaerolineae bacterium | reverse complement strand
GATGTGGGACCTTGCGGCGGCCGCCAGCGAACTCGGCATATCGATGGCTTTCGTAGGGGCGGCTCCCGGTGTGGCGGCCAAAGCGGCTCAACGCTTGCGAGATGCCCATCCGGATCTCCGTGTAGAGGCCCTTCATCATGGGTACTTTGACAAGTCCGATGGCGCCTCAGAGGGCAAAGCGGTCATCGATGCCATCAATGCGATGTCGCCCGATATCCTGGTCGTTGGCTTTGGGATGCCGATTCAGGAGCGATGGCTGGCAGCCAACTGGTCACACATCGATGCTGGGCTCGCCCTGACGGGCGGGGGTGCGTTCGACTATGTGTCTGGCGAGCGCCAGAGGGCGCCAGCTTGGATGACCGATCATGCGCTAGAGTGGTTAGGCAGGTTGGTCATCGAGCCGCGGAGGCTCTGGCGGCGCTATCTGGTCGGGAACCCGCTTTTCGTGTGGCGAGTCTTCAAGCAGGCCGTGGGCATCGACCGCTGGCCCGCCTCGGATGCAGCCTTGGACCGGTTGGATGCACGCGATGCCATCTAGCGACGACCAGGCAACAGTCGTCTTTTTTATAGCCGTCGTCGAGTGGGGCTTTAGCTGGCAGAGTTCCCAGACCATCGCAACGGGTCTGGCGGAACGCGGCTATGTGGTCCACTATCTAAACCCCATCCCCAAGCGGTTCCCAGGCTGGCGGGAGATCCCGCGCGCGGCGGCGCGCCTAAAACGACGGCCGTCGCTGCAGCGAGATCGTGCTGTTCCGGCAGGCGTCACGGTGTGGAATCCGCGATGCATACCCTCAACTGGGCCGGTGACCAGGGCGTTGGCGCATCTGATGCTTCGCCCTCTTATTTCCGAGTTACTTGATATTCGCTCGCGCTACCACCGCTGCGTGGTGGTCAACTATCTCCCGTTCCGCTTGCCGCATCGGGTGGCCATGGAACTGAAGCCTGATACCCTGGCCTATCTCTGTCGCACCTATTGGCAGGCTGATCCTCACGCTCCCGCTGGGGAGCTGTGTGAAGAAGAGGTTCTTCGCGCTGCCAACCTAGTATTGGCTGATTCCGATTTTCTCTACGAGCGCTGCGGCGAACACCCTGGTCTGAGACGATTCCCCGCGATGGTGGATCTCGACCTGTTCAGGCCGGTTCTGTCTCGCTCTCGCCGAACCGGGCGCGAACAACGCCTTCGCTGTGTGTACTATGGGGGCATCTCGTGGCGCTTGGACGTTCCCTTGTTGGCGGATCTGAGCCGCCGGTATCAGTTGCGACTGGTGGGTCCTGTGCGTACGGACATTTCGTCCTTGGCGCCCGATACCGAAATCGTCGGCGCGGTTCCACACGAGGAACTCCCACGGTATCTCGAGGATGCCGATGTGCTCATCTTTCCCTACGCTAAGCATGAGTTCATGCGGGGCGTCATGCCGGCCAAGCTGTTCGAGTGTTTTGCGACTGGTCTTCCCATCGTGGCGACCGATGCCATGCCGACGCTCCGGTCATATGCATCCCTGGTGCATATCGCCAGCAATCGCGATGAGTTTGTGAGAGCAGTTGGCGAGGCGATGCTCGAGGATCCCACGCTGCGGGACCAGCGCCTCGCCCTTGCGCGGGAGAACAGCGTTGAGGTTTGGATGGATCGCCTGGATATGTGGCTGCGTACGGGGACCTAGCTTTGATCGGCGGAAACGGAAGCTGTTGGATTGACACCGCGGTTCTGATCATCCATAATGCCAGTTGCCAGTGGTTTATCCGCCACGTTCGCGATACGCTAGCGGTGCGGGGCCTACGGAGGGGGATTATGCCAAAGGGAATGGTCGAGCGATCCGGTGGCAGAACGGCTGCTTCCGATCTCCGAGACATGCTGCGCGAGCTGGAAATCGGGGCTGGGAACCTGGAGGGCAAGGGTGAGGGGGTGCTGGACGTCTTGCGCCTACGCGATGAGGTGCAGGTCGAGCTGGAGCGCCTTCTTGAGCAGGGACTCAACCTCAAATCTGAGCAGACCCGACTCGAGACGGTGGATGGCGTCATCGCCCGGCACGCTGAGATTATCGAGAAGGAGCTGCGAAAGATCGGCGGCTTGGCGGGTGCTCGCGAGCATGAGCAGCCCTCCGAAGACCAGGAATGGTGGTTCGTTGACATTCCCTACTATGAGGCAAAAAAGCGTCGCAAGCGCACCACGTGGATTTCGCTGGTCGTCATTTTGGTGGTGGTAGCCGTCGGTGCCTACGTCTCGAACCTGCTCTGGGGTCCCAACACCAAGGCTGAGAAGGCGCGCGCCTCCTTTGTCAGCGGTCAGCAGTACATAGCTCGCCAGGATTGGGATGCAGCCATCGAGGAGTTCCAGCGGACTCTTCGCATCGATAAGGACCGTGGTGAAGCGTATGTGTATCTGGGCGTTCTCTACGAGATTACCGATCAGGATGCCGGGGCTCGGGAGGCCTTTACAAGGGCTCAGAACGCTCTCCGTAACCGGCGGGTCTATTTGCAGACCCTAGCTCTGGCCTATGAAGAGGCGGGTGAGCTCCAGTCGGCCCTAGAGCAGCTCGACGAGCTGATCGCGCTGCAGTCCACGCACGCGGAGGCGCATCTCCAGCGAGCCGAGATCTATGCAAAGCTTGGCGATGCCGAATCGGCGGCCCGAGACTTTGCCAGAGCTGCCGACCTGGCCGAAGACCAGAATTTGGAGAAGGTCTTTAACCAGGCTAAGCTTCGGCTCAATATCATGATGAAGACGCTAACCCCGACCGAATAGCTCAGCGACGCTTGCCATCCAAGCGACCACGCATAACATGCGTGGTCGCTTTGCTTGGGAGCCCTTGGGGCTTCAAGACGCGTGCGTGGCAAAGGGCTTGGGCCTGCCGGAGAGTCCGGCTTTGTCGCTCCTACGGCTGGATGCTATACTCGATCCGGTCCTTGGTGCAGCAAGACGCTCGCAGGGATGGGCGAGTCGATGTGTCGCATTGTGTGCTGATGTCGGAGCAGTATGTCTTTCAGGAACCCGTTCGTTATCGATCGTCCCCTTTCCGATCGTGATCTCTTTGTGGGACGTGAAGAAGCAGTTGCCCAGCTCAAACGAGCGCTTGATGCTGGCAGCCGGTTGGTCTGCCTGTTCGGACACCACCGTCTCGGCAAGACCTCGTTTGTGAACCAGCTCTCCTTGAGGCTTTATCCGCGCTGGCGGGTTCTGCGCATCGACCTTGGCAGAGGGCAAGTATCGTCGGAAGCCGGCCTGCGCCAGGCTGTAGCGCAGGCTCTTGGGATTGGGATCGAGAAGCCGCAAGGTAGAAAGGCGGACAAAGCCGCTGATACTTGGCAGGCGCTACAGGAGCGCGCCGGCTGGGAGCCCCCCACTCTCGTGTGCTTGGACCAGATGACCACATCGGAGCTCGGTTCGCGGCGGGGCAGCTGGCGGGGGGTGCTTTCCTCGATGGCCAAGGGGTTGGCAGGTGCGGAAGGCTTGGCCTTGCTCGTGTGCATAGAGGGACATCCGAGTTCGCTGGACGATAGGGTTTTGCCCGAGACTGCCGAGACGATCGTGTTGTCGCCCCTTGACGCCGACGAGTCAGAGGAGCTGCTTGCCACACCTCTCCGCGGGAAACTGGCGCTGGGCTATGAGGTGATCCGCGCCGCATATGTGCTCACAGGTGGTGATCCTTACCTGGTTCAGCTCTTTGGCTTTTTCTGCTACCAACGTTATGCAAAGCTGGGGTGGGTTCCCTCCAATGGGATCAGTCATTTGACGGAGGATGTGCTCCAGGCAGCGGGGGAGCACTTTGGCGAGCGATGGGATAACTTGGATGATGCTGCCAGGTTGGTGTTGGCGACCATGTCCGAGAAGACGGGCCAGCATGGAATGTGCACGCCGGACGATATAAGCCGGCTGCTGGCCGATCACGTAAGGTGCGGCACCGGTGATCTGGAACAGGGGCTAAGGCAGCTTCAGGCGTATGGCATCCTGGAGGAGCTGGGTGGACCTACCTATCGCGTTGCTTCCGATGTCATGCGCGTCTGGGTGCGGAGGAACCATCCACTGGACGCGACCATTGCGGCCAGCGACGCGTATCGCTCCAAGCGCGTCAAGGTCACCAGTTCGCGCCGCCGAAAGAAGGTCGACTGGGTCGGCCTTGGGCTGTGGGGTATCGCGTTGCTGCTCGTGGCTGCTATCGCCATGGTGTGGCGATCGCGCGATGTAGCGGTCGTGTGGACCCATAAACCAACGCTGGACGTTGCGGAAAGCCCCACAGTGGTGAACAAGACCGTTGCGCCTACGCCCGAATCGGGGGTGGCACCGGGTTACATCGTCTTTCAGGCAAAATCGGCCCCGGGCGCATCTTGGGACATCTATATCATGCGCAGTGATGGCTCGGACCCAAAGCGTCTGACCGAGTCTGAGGCCGATGATACGTTGCCGTCGCTATCTCCCGACGGGCGCAAGATCGTGTTCGTCACCGATCGCGACGGCAACCGTGAGGTCTATGTGATGAACCGCAACGGGTCGGATCAGACCAATCTCAGCCGTAACGCGGCCGACGACTGGACACCTGCCTGGTCGCCCGATGGGAGCGAGATCGCCTTTTCCAGCTTTCGGGATGGCAACTGGGAGCTGTACGTCATGGCGGCTGATGGAACGAACCCTCGGCGCCTCACGGCACATCCAGCGGCGGATTATGGGCCATCTTGGGCGCCAAGTGGGGAACAGATCGCCTTTGTGTCGAACCGTTTAGGGAACTTGGACATCCATCTCATCGCGTTGGCGGATAGCTCGGTGCGCCGCCTGACGACCGATCCGGCGACGGACCAGTCGCCAGCCTGGTCTCCTGACGGGAACCAAATCGCCTGGGAAACCTACCGCGATGACAACATGGAGATCTATGTGGCCAACGTGGACGGAAGCGAGGCGAGGAATCTGAGTCAGGATGCCTATGCTGACGACCATGGTGTTGCATGGTCGCCAGCCGGCGATCGTATTGCCTTCTACTCGAACCGCGACGGTGGATGGGACATTTATGTCCTCGATCTCACCTCCGGTCGTCGGGCGAACATCACGCTGAGCGAAATGATTGAGCAGAGTCCCTTCTGGGGAAAGTAGCTGTCTCTTAATCCATGGTTAGCGGGACATTTACGCCAGGGCTATCAGGATCTGCCTGAGCACGCTGTGGACCATCTCGATGAGCAGCAGGGCGACCATGGGTGAAAAGTCCAGGCCGCCAAAGGTGGGCAAAACGCGCCGGATGGGCCCCACGATGGGCTCCGTGATCTGGAGGATGATCTCCGCGAATCGACCATTGCGGTCGATGGGGAGCCACGACAGCAGAACGCGGACCAGGATGGCGAGGCTCAGCAGCCTCGCGAGGATATCGACAAAGTTGATCAGCAGTGTCACGCCTTGGTCCTCCCTAGCTCGTCGGCGCGTTGGTAGGCCGCCTGAACGGCGTCAAGCACGGCGGTTCGCAGACCACCTCTCTCTAGCTGGTAGAGTCCTTCCGCTGTGGTGCCTCCCGGAGACGTGACGCGAGCTCGGAGCTCGGCGGGAGAGAGCCCCGTCTCCTGCGCATAGATGGCGGCGCCTCTCACGGTCTGCAGGGCCAATCGTTCGGCGGTGGACCGGGCAAAGCCCAATCGTACGCCTGCTTCGACCATCGCTTCGATAAATAAAAAGACATAGGCGGGGCCAGAGCCACTCAATGCTGTCGCCATATTCAGGTAGCGCTCCTCGTGTACCTCGATGGTCAGCCCTAGGAGTTGTAGGATGTCGCCGGCGAGGTCGCGCTGAGCTTGGCTGGTCGCCTCGGTGGCCACCCACACGGTAGCCCCTTCGCCGATCTGACACGGAGTGTTAGGCATCGCCCGGACGATGGTCTCTACGTCCAGCAAAGAGTGGATCTGGGCGATGGTAGCTCCTGCGACGATGCTGAGCACGAGGGTGTCGCTATCTAGCGTGCCTCGCAACCCGCCAAGAGCTGCTGCCAACGCTTGCGGCTTGATCGCTAGGATGACCAAGTCGGCCCCGGAGACGGCCTCGCCGTTGCCGGCGAACGCCAGGATGCCGTAGGTCTCCTCGAGCGCTTTACGTCGCTCCGCGATCGGTTCTCCCACACGAATGTATTTCGCTGGGCTGTATCCCTCTGCCACGAGCCTGGCGATGATGGCTTCGGCCATGGTCCCGCCGCCCACGAGGGCGATGCGGTGGCGTGTGTCCGATGGCGCCACAGGTCCTCCCTTCTAGTATGTGGCCGGCCCAAAGATGGCTCGGCCGATGCGCAGCATGGTGGCCCCCTCTTCGACAGCCACCTCGAAATCGTCTGTCATGCCCATGGAGAGGTCAGGCAACTCGAGGCCCGGTAGCGAGCTCTCCAGGGCATCTCGCAGACGGCGTAGCTTGACGAACACGGGACGGGCTAGCTCGGGATCCTCCACGATGGGCGCCATCGTCATCAGGCCTCGAAGCTGCAGGTTGCTGAACTTGGCGATCTCCACCATCGGCTCGTGCAACTCGCCCCATCGATCCTCGTCCGACGCGTCGAACCCGTACTTGGACTCTTCACCCGAGACGTTGCATTCGGCTAGGATCGGAAGGATGCGCTCTCCCTCCCTGGCAGCTCGGTCGAGTCGCCGCGCGAGTTTGACCGAGTCCACCGAGTGAACAAAGTGGGCGAGTCGCGCCGCATCTTGTGCCTTTCGACTCTGGATGTGGCCGATCATATGCCAGGTGATGCGACCGCCGAGCCGGCTCTCGACTTCTGGGATCTTGGACTGGGCCTCCTCTACGCGATTCTCTCCAAAGTGGCGCAGGCCGCACGCGTAGGCAGCTTGGATGGCTGCCGGCGTACGCGTCTTGGAAACGGCCACGACGGTTATCTCTGACGGGTCACGGCCTGCGCGGAGACAAGCCGCCTCGATGCGCCGCTGGACGTCGTTGACATTGCTTGCGATATCTGTCATTTGAATCCCCCATCGTCGCGGGGCCTACTCGGCTTGAATGCCGATGACCACCGCGAATCGGCCAGTTGTGCCATGCTCACGGCGATGCGAATAGAACCTGTCGACGTGACAGGATGTACACAATTCTGCCACGTCGATCTCCCTTACGCCGGACTGGGCAAGCTGCAAGGCATTGGCGCGCCATAGGTCCACGCGGCACCCACGCCGATCGATCACGTCGGCGGCGTTCCCTGGAAAGGCGTCCTCGAACGCTTGCAGCACCTCATCACCCACCTCAAAGCAGCATGGCCCGATGCTGGGGCCTATGGCTGCCCGTAGATCCTGTGGATGGCTGCCAAAGATCTCTGCCATGGCAGCCACCGTTTTCGCTGCGATACGGCGAACTGTGCCGCGCCAGCCAGCATGTGCCAAGCCGACGACCTGCCGGACCGGATCCCACAGCGCCACCGGAACGCAATCTGCATACCTGCCCAG
>JBNGEB010000112.1:0-7441 GCA_049975585.1 Anaerolineae bacterium | reverse complement strand
CGTGCCAAGCCTCAAGGTTGCCCACATTGTCGAGGCCACTTTTTCAACACCCTCGTGCGATTCACCCTTGACTTTCGTTCTCCTTTGACGTAAATTGTACGTGAAAGCTCCCCCTATGAGTGCGGCTTTTCAGCTAGAGCTTCCCCAGGGGGAGTGTTTATGTAATGAATCCCCACACGTAGACCCTCACCGCGCGACAGACGGCTCTCACGCTTCCATGTGTTGAAGAGACTCTGAGCTTGCACCATACCACAGTGTCGTGGTGCGAAAGGAATGAAGATGAAGAGAATTATGAAGGGCCTGGTTGCCGTTGCGTTGCTGGCGGCTCTCCTGGCGATGGGATCGGCGAGCATGGCCGCGTCGGTGGATCCGGTGTACCACGAAGGCAACGTCAAGTGCTGCGACACGGCAGACCCGAGCCTCTCGCTTGGATACTGCGCAGCCCCAGAGTTCAAGATCCAGGCCCCGTATGGCGGGACGCACACCTTCCCGGACGGCGTGAATACCATAACCATCACGGTGACTCGTTGGGAGGATGGCCAGGCCGTCGAGTTCAGTTGGACGTCGACGTTGCCTCTGGACGCTGTTATTGTCAAGGCCGGCTCCGGCGCAAACGTCTACTCCTATGATCCCGAATTGAGCAGCGACTCTGGGCTACAGTCACCCATCAACCCGAAGAACGACAAGAACTTTGGCATTAGCCACATCGAGTTCTGCTACGACTATGAGCTCCTTTTAGCCAAGACCGCTAACACCAGCTACACCCGAACCTACGCGTGGACCATCGACAAGTCAGTGACGCCCGACGAGTGGCACCTGTTCAACGGCGACAGCGGCACATCGCGGTGGACCGTGTCGGTCGACAAGACTGGCTACGCGGACAGCGGCTGGGCGGTTACCGGGACCATCACCATCGACAACCCGGCGTCGTCCCCGGCCACCATCGTGTCCGTCGCCGACGCCATCTCAGGCGTTGGAGCGGCAACGGTCGACTGCGGCGTGACTATGCCCTATGAACTGGCTGCGGGCGGGACTCTGGTCTGCTCCTACGACGCCACCTTGCCCGACGCGACCGACCGTACCAACACGGCCACCGTGACCACCAGCGGTGACGTGGGCGGCGGCGACGCCACAGCCGACGTGGTCTTTGGCGCGCCGGCGACCGAAGTCAATGCCTCAGTCATGGTCACCGACACCAATGGCATGGCTTGGGGGCCGGTGTCGGATGATGCGAGCTGGTCGTACGATGAGACTTTCCAGTGCGGGTGCGACGCGGGTGAGCACAGCAACACGGCTACCATAGTCGAGACAGGGCAGTCCGACGATGCGTCGGTAACGGTGAACTGCTACGAGCTCACGGTGTCTAAGGATGCCAACACTTCGCTTTCCCGCACGTGGGAGTGGGACATAGAGAAGACTGTGTCTCCTGACGGCTGGGACCTGTTCCGCGGAGACAGCGGCACGTCGCTCTACACCGTGTCGGTGGACAAGACTGGCGTCTATACGGATAGTGGCTGGGCGGTTACAGGGACTATCACCATCAACAACCCCGCGCCGATCACCGCTACCATCAACGTCGTTACGGATGTCATCTCAGACGTTGGGGCGGCAACGGTCGACTGCAGCGTGAGTTTCCCGTATGAGCTGGCAGCGGACGACACCCTCGCGTGCTCATACAGCAGGGAGTTGCCCAATGCTGACGGTCGGCTCAACACCGCCACGGCCACGCTGCAGAACTACGACTACGACTATCAGATGAACGCCACGGCGGACGGGACGGCCCACTTTTGCGATACGGCCGACGTGAGCTTTGAGGATCCAGTCGTGACTGAGGTGAACGCCGAGATCAATGTCACCGACTCCAACGGCGAATCTTGGGGGCCGGTGTCGGACGACACGACGTGGACCTATGAGCGCAAGTTCACTTGCGACGACGACGCGGGAAGCCATGACAACACGGCCACCATCGACGAGACGGGGCAGTCCGACGAGGCCTCGGTATCGGTGGCCTGCTACGCGATCGAGGTCACCAAGACGGCCGACACCAGCTTTAACCGGTACTGGGACTGGACCATCGAGAAGGTGGGCGACCAGGATGCCCTGACTCTCTCGATCGGGCAGCAGTTCCTGGTGAACTATGACGTGACAGTGACGCCCAGCTACGCCGACAAGGACTGGGCGGTGGCTGGGGAAATCTCGGTCCACAATCCGGCGCCTATGGCGGCCACCATCAACTCGCTGGCGGATCTGGTCTCGCCGGACATCGCGCCCGACGTGAGTTGCGAGGTGACGTTCCCATACGAGCTAGCTGCGGACGTAACCCTAGCGTGCACGTATGGCGCGGATCTGCCGAACGCCGCTGAGCGCGACAACACCGCCACGGCCACGCTGCAGAATGTCGAGCGTGACTATAACGACGTCGTCACGGAAACGCTCACCACCGTCTTCTCCGGCGAGGCGAACGTCATCTTTGGCGACGCGCCGGATGACGAGTTCGACAAGTGTATCGACGTGACCGACACCCTTATGGGCACCCTTGGCAAAGAAGTGTGCGCCGATGAGAGCACTGCCAAGTTCACGTTCTCCTACAGCAAGTGGATTGGCCCTTACTGGGAGTGTGGCTACCCCGACCCGGTTGAGAACTGTGCGTCGTTCGTTAGCAAAGACACGCCGCTAACTGGGCAGGATTGCCACAGCGTCGACATTGAGGTCCCGTGCGTAGGCTGCACGTTGACGCCCGGCTACTGGAAGACCCACTCGATGTACGGCCCTGCGCCGTATGACGACACCTGGGCGCTGATCGGCGAGAACACGCTGTTCTTCCTGAGTGGCCAGTCCTACTATGAGGTGCTGTGGACGGAGCCCAGTGGCGGCAACGCCTACTATATCCTGGCGCACGCGTATATCGCGGCCGAACTGAACTTCCTCAACGGCGCCGACCCGACGGCAGCGGAGGACGCCTTTGATGAGGTGACGGCGCTGTTTGCGGAGTACACGCCGGATGAGGTCGCTGCCATGAAGGGCAAGACCGGTCGCGAGATGAGGATGGAGTTCATCGAGCTAGCCATGACCTTGGACGACTATAACAACGGTCTGATCGGGCCAGGGCACTGCTCCGAGTAAGCGCGACCCTCGCGGCACTCGCACCGCATGTGCAAGCGGCTGGGACCACGGTCCCAGCCGCTTCGCCCTATCTCGCTCCCCTGGCCGGCACGCCCTCTATCAGCGGCAGCGCGTACACCTGCCACCGCTTGTAGATCCGAGCGCCCAAGCGCGTCGCCAGGCGCACCGTCATGGGGTTCTCGGCCCCTGTGATCGAGAGATCCGCCCATCGGTAGCCACGCTTACGCGCCGCCTGGTAGAGGGTGTAGTAGAGCAACGCGTCCACGCCGCTGCCCCAGTGGGCGGGATCCACCACCAGGCTCTTGGCGCAGAGGCTTTCGGGACGACGTCGCGCCGCCTGCGATAGGCGGCATAGCAGGTCGCTTCGCCATGCTGGAACCACTTGCCGCGTGTGGGATCAAGCCGATGGACCTGGCTGCCGATGAGGGGCGGCACCTACAGCTCGTCGCCTCGGAAGGCGTGCCACTGGAACAGCACGAACCGTCGTAGCGCCGCGCGGGTTGGCTCCACGGGCGCGATGGTCAGATCAGGAGATGCCATCGCTAGGGCTTGCCAGAGCTGATGCGTCTCTGCTCCAGCGTTGCCACCATGTCGTGGTGCTGCTCGCGGGTGATGGGGAACAGGGCGGCAAAGACGATCCCGCCTAGGAACAGCAGAGCCGGCAGGGGCCCCGCCAAGGCGCGGATGGCCGTCGTCGCGCTGGTCGGTTGCTGTGCCGCGTTGGGCACATAGCCGGAGAGCTCCAGTGTCCAACCAACCAGGAGGAGGGCCACCCCCGCCGCGGCTTTGTGCATCAACATGATCAGGCTATAGAACATGCCCTCGTGGCGGGCGCCGGTCTCCATCTCGTCGGCCTCGACGGCGTCCGGGATGATGGCCCAGGGCAGTACGTGCGCGGCTGCCACGCCAATGCCCGCCATGGAGCCCAGGATCAGCACCAGCCACAGCGGCGCGTTGGGCGCCAGCAGCACCATGACGATCTGGACCACGGCCCAGAAGGCGATCCCTTGGATATAAGCCTTGCGCTTGTTGGTGTGTCGCGATACGGCTTCCCACAGTGGCAGCACCACCAAGGCCGTCACAAAGACGACGGCGAATACCGCATCGGCGCTGTCGATCCGTAGCCAGTAGTTGAGAAAGTAGAGCAACACGGCTTGGATGACATCAAAGGCGCTCCAGGTGAGGAGAAAGAGACCCGCTGCAAAGAGAAAGGCCTTGTTGTTTAGGGCTGCGCGCACCGACTCGCGCAGCGAGGGAACGGCGGCGCTTCTGAGATCCGGATCCTCGCGCGTGCCCAGAAAGGTGCCTAGCAGGGGAAGGGCGCTCAACAAGGCAAAGAGCGCGCCGGCGAAAAGCACCCGCGACGCGTTGTCAGGACAAAAGTCGCCGATGATCATGGTCGGCACGATGAATGCGATCAGGCTCCCGCCGATGGAGAAGGCCATGCGGTAGGTGGTGAGGGCGGTGCGCTCGTCATAGTCGCTGGTCAGCTCGGGCGTGAGGGCGAAATAGGGCATGTAGAGAAAGCTGGCCACCGTGTCATAGAGCATGTAGATGGCGCCATAGTAGACGGCCAGCCATCCCTGGCTGCTGATGGGCGGCCTCCACCACATGAGCGTAAAGACGATGGCGAACGGTACCAGGCCAAAGAGCAGATAGGGGCGCCGACGTCCCCAGCGGCTACGCGTGCGGTCCGAGATGTGGCCGACGATAGGGTCGTTGATCCAATCCCACTGCTTGGCCACCATGATGGCGGTGCCGGCGAGACCGGCGCGCAGTCCCACGACATCCGTGAGAAAGATGAGATAGTAGACGGCGATCAGGGTGCTCGTCAGGCTGAAGCCGATATCGCCCATGCCATAGGCGAGCTTGGTGCGGCGCGGCAGGCGGGTGGCTGCGGTGCTGCTCATTTCGCCCCCCTCCCATTGCTAGGGTCGTGCCAACGTGGCTAGGATGTCGATAACTCGGGAACGCTTGCCGGCAAGCTATGTGCAGGGCCTAGGCCTGGTCGTCGGGTCCATACCAGAGGCCGTTGCGGAACTTCCAGGCGTCGTCCCCCGGGCCATCCGGCAGCCGTTCCCATCCAGAGGCGATGCGTTCTTGGGTCGCCTCCCATGTCCGGATCCCGCTGGTGGCGTCAGGCGTCTCCACGCAGCAGGCGCCCACGGCCACCGCGGAGGTCAGCGACCGCTCGATGGTCTCGCCCTTGAGCAGGCCCGCCAAAAAGCCGGCGATGGTGGCATCGCCCGCGCCGACGGTGCCGTTGACGGTGACTTGAAAGCAGGGGGTCCATAGCTCGCGGCCGGACCAGTTAGCCAGGTCCGCAGGCCCGGCGCGTCCCATGTCCCCAAGGTCGTCAGCCGTGCGAAGGTAAAGCCCGCGCTCACCCATCTTGAGCATCACAACGCGAGCGCCGAGGGCCATGGCAGCTCGCGCTAGCGATGACGTCTCGGATGCCGTGATCGCTTCCAGCATGGCGGCTTGCCCCACATCGCGCGCGAGCTCGTCATAGCGGGCTCGGCGTAGCATGTAGAGAAGCTCTTCCACGCTCGGTAGGAAAAGGTGGACATGCGGCAGGGCGCGGACCAAGATGCCTGGCCAATCGGCGCGTCCGCTGGGCTTGGCCGGGTCGGGCATGGCCATGTCTAGCGAGATAGTAGCGCCGGCCTTGTGGGCTGCCTCCAGGAGCGAGGCTAGCGCGTTACCGCTATCGCCGTACATGCGCCGCATCAGCGGGGGATAGCCAAAGTGAAACAGCCGCGCTTGTGAGACTAGCTCCGCGTCGATGTCCTCCGGGCCAAAGGTATCGTTCGTGCCCGTGCAATGGAGAAAGGTGCGATCCACGCCCGGCGGGTTGATGACCACCGAGTAAGAGCTGGGCTCTCCTAGGCCGACCTTGAGCGCGTCTGCGAGATGCGTGCCGTGCCTCCGCAGGAGATTGCGGGTGAGCTCTGCGATCTGGTCGTCGCCCACGCGCGCGACGAGGCGCACGTCAATCCCAAGGCGATGCAGCGCCAGTCCCGTGTTGGAGACAGCGCCGCCCGTGGAGAGCACAGCGGGCCCGACTTCGGTCAGGCGGCCTGGCGCAAGAAAGCTCTCGGAAGAAGCAGCCTCTTCGTCGATGGTGGGGATCACGTCCACGCACAGGTGCCCTGCGACGATGGCATCAATCATATCGTGGGTCTCCCTTGTGACTACGAATCAAGCTATGAACATTATAGCACCGGCGTATGGGGCGTACAATGAGGATCGGGACCATCACGGGCTTGCAGTCTGGTGACCAGATGACTATGCTGCAACACAGTATATGGTGGGATCACCGGTCTCACAGTGCGTCCACATGGCCGCCGCGAGGGCATTGAATCGGTTTGGCGAGTCGTCTGTCTAGTAGGGGGAGCTATCATGACGTTGACGTTGGATTGGCGCAGGCGCATCGACACTTGGCGCGATGAGCTGCGGCGTTTTCTGTTCGTGGAGCTGGGTGAGGTATCACTAACCACCTTTGTCACCGATGAGCAACTGACGTACCAAGAGGCCTCGGAGCTCGACGCTCATCCCGTATCCCCTGGCACTGCGTGGGGCGCCAAGTGGGAGTACGGCTGGTTCTTTGGTCGTTTCACGCTGCCTCTCGAGGCTCAGGGAAAGCGTATCGTGGTGCGCCCGGACGTTGGCGGCGAAAGCGCCGTCTACTTGAACGGGCGTGCGGCAGGCGCCGTGGATGCCCAGCATCACGAGATCTTGCTGGCGGATCCTGCCGAGGCGGGTATGTCTTTCGAGCTAGGCATCGAGGCCTATGCCGGTCATGGGCCTCGTGTCACGACGACCGTTCCAGCAGCCCCCGGTGTTGTCTCGGTGGCCGAGCCGCCGGCGGAGCAGTGCGTGGTGGGGCGGACCGTCTATGGCATCTGGCGCGAAGAGGCCTATCAGCTCGCCATGGACGTAGAGACGCTTTACCGTCTACGCGACTGTCTCGATCCGGAGGAGCTGCAGGTCGCCGAGATCGATGCGGGCTTGCGCGGTTTTGCCACGCTCGTCGATTGGGAGCAGGAACCAGAGGCGGTGATGGCAGGTATCGAGGCCGCCAGAGAGCGGTTGGCGCCCATTCTGAAGGCCATTAACGGCACGACGGCGCCCACACTGTATTGCTTTGGGCATTCCCATATCGACGTCGCTTGGCTCTGGCCCTTGGCAGAGACCGAGCGCAAGTGTACTCGTACCTTTGCTACCCAGCTCGCGCTCATGGAGCAGTATCCCGAGTTCAAGTTCCAGGCTAGTCAGCCCCATCTGTTCCATTGGGTCAAGCGCAACGATCCCGAAC
>JBNGEB010000111.1:0-7525 GCA_049975585.1 Anaerolineae bacterium | reverse complement strand
GGCGTAGCCTGGACCGAGGCCGGCGGCGATACCCTGTTGATCGAAGTCTCTGTGTTGCCGGGGAAAGGCTCCGTGCAGTTGACAGGCCAGCTCGGAGACGTGATGCAAGAATCGGCCCAGACGGCCTTGAGCTATGTGCGCACACTGGCCGACGATTATGGCTTTGGCGACCTGGACTTTGACAAGATCGACATCCACATACACGTCCCCGAGGGAGCCGTCCCCAAGGATGGCCCGTCCGCTGGCGTGACGATCTCGGTAGCCTTGCTTTCTGCGCTCACGAATCGCCCCGTTCGGCACGACGTCGCCATGACCGGCGAGGTGACGCTACGCGGCCACATCCTTCCCATCGGGGGTGTTCGCGAGAAGACGTTGGCCGCTCGGCGCGCAGGCCTGAACACCATGATCTTGCCCGAGGACAACCGCGCCGATACCACCGAGATACCGGCTGCCCTGAGGCGTGGCATCAACTTGGCGTTCGTGAAGCACATGAACGACGTACTCCCGCTGGTTCTCGCAGAGCCCACCGAAGACGATGATCGGCCCGAGGAGGATGGGGCGACGGACGCCTAGGCTCCCACGGCGCGCTACCTATCCACAGCCCAAACGTATAGAGGATGGTACACGCGAAGAAGAGAAGGGATAGGACAGATGCGCCATAGAGGATCCGTCTATGCTGGCTCGATGCTGATTCTGGTGGGGCTGTTCTTCCTGCTGGCGCAGACCAGCGGCCGATTGCTCGGCTTTGCCACAAGGTTCAACTCGGGCTGGGCAGCCTTCTGGCCGTTGATCATCGTGGTGGCGGGAGTCGCCTTCCTGTTACCCATCGCCATCTGGTGGGATCGCCGCCAAGCCATTGCCGGACTTGTCATACCCGGGACGATCCTCCTAGTAAACGGCCTCATGTTGTTCGTCCAGAATCTCACCGGTGATTGGGCAAGCTGGGCGTATGCGTGGGCAGTGGAACCCATGGCGGTCGGCCTTGGACTTGCGGCACTCTATGGCTTGGGCCACCGTCATCAAGGCCTCTTGATTGCAGCCGGCATCGTGGGCGGCTCTGGCGTCTTGTTCTTCCTGATCTTTGCTTCGGCCTTTGCGGGCATCTTTCGTTGGGTGGGACCGATCGCCCTCATCGCCGTGGGGGCGCTCATCATCCTGAGGGGCGTCGCGCAGCGCTCGGATGTTGACGCCTAGGCACGTGCCTGACCGCGCCAGTGGGCCAGCCTGTCCAGGATCCGCATGAGGTTCCGGCGCCAGTCCCGCGTCATATTCAGCCAAATGCGCCCTCCTCGAGCCTTGGCCGGCAGTGCCAGATCATCGATGGCACGGATCTCGTCAGGCGCTAGGGGCTCGCGAGAGTTCAGGGCGATCTGGTTCTGCTCCACCGTGACTCCCTTGATCCCTGCCTCGCGACACAGCGCCTTGACCCGCAAGATCATGATGAGGTTGCTCACCGGATCGGGCAGCGATCCAAATCGATCGGCGAGTTCAGCCTCCAGCCCCCGGATATCCTCAAGATCGCGCACCTCTGCCATGCGACGGTACAGGCGCAAGCGTAGCGCGTCATCCTCGACATACTCCTCGGGCAGATACGCCGAGAGTGGCAGCTCGACCGATGGCCCAAGGTCGTCCAGCAAACTGTCCACGGCCACCTTGGCGCGGGCGCTACGGGCAGCAATATCGCCATCGCCACCGTCACGCATGGCTCGTACAGCCTCCCGCAAGAGGCGAGAGTACAGGTCAAACCCAACTGCCGCGATATGCCCGTGCTGCTCGGCCCCCAGGATATCGCCCACCCCCCGAATCTCCATATCGCGCATGGCCACCTGAAAGCCCGCTCCTAGGGTAGATGCCTCCTGGATGGTCCGCAGGCGCGCTGATGCTACGTCGCTCAACTGCCTGCCAGGCGTGTGCAGGAGGTAGGCATACGCCCGCTCCACACCCCGCCCGACGCGGCCACGAAGCTGATAGAGCTGCGACAGACCGAAGCGCTCCGCCTGGTCGATGATGATCGTGTTCACATTCGGTATGTCGAGCCCGCTCTCGATGATGGTCGTACAGAGCAGCAAGTCAGCCTCGCCTTGGGCAAACGCCACCATCACGCGTGCCAAGTCTTCCTCGGGCATCTGCCCGTGACCGATCAGGATCTTGGCCTCGGGAACCAGATCACGCAACATGCCAGCCACGCGATAGATGTCGTGTACCCGATTGTGCACATAGTAGATCTGTCCACTACGATCCAGCTCGCGCAGGATAGCACGTCGCACCAGCCCGCGCTCCCACGGCGCAACATAGGTGCGGATCGGCAATCGGTTCTCTGGCGGCGTGTCGATGATGCTCATGTCCCGAGCCCCGCCTAGCGCCAGATGCAACGTCCTCGGGATGGGCGTCGCTGTCAACGTGAGCACATCGACATCGCGACGCATGTCCTTCAACTGCTCCTTGTGGCCAACGCCAAAGCGCTGCTCCTCGTCGATGATGAGCAGCCCCAAGTCACGAAAGCCGACATCGTCCGACAGCAACCGATGCGTGCCAATGACAATGTCCACTTTGCCTTCGGACAAGTCTTGCACGATCTGCTTGGCCTCGGCCCTTGAACGAAAGCGTGAGAGCATCTCGACGCTCACGGGATAGGCCCGCAGCCTTTGCCTGAACGTATGGAAGTGCTGCTGCGCTAGCACCGTCGTTGGCACCAAGACGGCTACCTGCTTGCTATCCATCACCGCCTTGAAGGCGGCACGTAGGGCGACCTCCGTCTTGCCATAGCCCACGTCTCCGCAGATCAGCCGGTCCATCGGACGCGGCTGTTCCATATCTTCCTTGACCTCAGCCAGAGCTCGTCGCTGGTCTTCCGTCTCCTCATAGGGGAATGACGCCTCGAGCTCATGCTGCCAGACGGTATCGCCGCTAAAGGCGTGTCCCTCCGCCACCTCACGCTCGGCATATAGCTCCAATAGATCGATGGCAAGCTCACGAACGGCTCGTGCTGCCCTTTCGCGCGCCGCGCGCCAGCCAGCGCTCCCCAACCGGTGCAGCTCTGGCGCAGGACCAGCCCCACCGACGTACCGTGTTACCCGATCCGTCTGCTGAATGGGCACAAACAGGCGGTCACCGGCGCCATACTCGAGCTCTAGATACTCACGCTCCACCGACCCCAGCGTCTTGCGCACCATGCCCCGGAAGATACCGATGCCGTGTTCCATATGCACGACAAGATCGCCCGCGCTCAGATCGGCATACGAGGTCTCAGGCGCGGCTCGGCGTCGGCGAGCGCGAGGTCGGCGACGCAACCGGACCCAACCAAAGAGCTCGGCGTCCGTCAACAAAACGGTACGTCCTGGAGAGAAGTACCAACCCCCACCCACCGCGTCATCGACCAGCGTGAGGGACCCAGGTGACGGCGGACTAGCGAGATCGTGCACGGGTGACACGTACAGATCCAGTTCCTTCAGCATCTCGGACACGCGGTCGGCCTGTCGCGTCACGGCCACGACCCGACGACCATCATGCCGCATGTCCGCCAAAGCAGCCATGATGTCCCGCAAGTGCCCCGCCAACCGAGGGGCTGCCTGGAAGACCTCCTGCGAGAGCAGGGGCCCCTCTTCCCCCGTACCAAGACCCAGCTCGACCACACCCGCATCCTCTAGCCGGCCGCGCAACTGCTCCCATCCCACCAGCGGTGCGGGCGCATCGGACGGCAGATCACCCTCCCTGACGAGCTCGGCACGCAGTGCCGTCGCTTGATTCTCCAGCCTGAGGACGGCATCGCGAACAGCCGCGAGGTCAGTGGCCAGCAGCAAGGCATCGTCGGGTAGATAGTCCAGCAGCACCGTCGGGCGAGGGTAGAGATAGGCCAGATACCGCTCCAAGCCTTCATGCCCACGCCCTTCTCCAAGGGCATCGGCGAGCTCCTCGAGTTCGGCGCGGGTCTGCGGATTGCGGTTGGCAAGATCCGCAGCACGCAGGGCCTCGGCCGCGGCACCACCAAAAGCGGGCATCGCTTCAGAGGCAGGAAAGACCAGCGCAGACTCGAGCCGCTCAGAGGAGCGTTGGGTAGCTGGATCGAACAGGCGCAGGGAATCGACCTCGTCACCAAAATAGTCGATCCGGAGAGGTTGCGCCCAATCCGGTGGATAGACGTCGACGACGCTGCCTCGTTGGCAAAAGCTGCCCGACTCTTCCACGACGGCCACCGCCTCGTAGCCGATCCCCACGAGTCGCGTCAACAAGTCGTGTTGTGGACAGAGATCGCCAGGCCGGATCCGAATGGCAGCGCGCCGAAAGAGGGCGGGAGGCGCGGTCCGCGTCATCGTCGCCCACGCCGACGTGACCACCAGCGGCGGCGCGTCTCCAGCCTCCCAATGCGACAGGTGCGCCAACGCGCCAGCCCGCGCGACAACCACATCGCGAGCCCAGTCGTCGGATTCGTAGAAAAGAGCATCTGGGGGAGCATGCCTGATCAGCGGCCTATCGTCGTCAATCCAGAGGGAGAGCTCTTCCTGGATGCGACGCGCCTCCTCAGGGTTGGCGGCCAAGAGCACCATAGGACCGGGCCAATCACGCGCAAGAGCGCCAACCACAAAGGGCCACGCGGCCCGCAAGATTCCCAGCGTTACCTGCGCGCGCCGCGAACGATGCTCACGCAGCACGCTCAGTGCACCATGGTATGCCTGGCTATGCCGTAGGATGTCGACCAAGCCAGTTAGCATCGTGGCCCCCGTCAGAGGCTCTCTAGCCTTGAAACATCCACGCCATTGTAGCGATTCATGGCTTCCGAGACGCCTTCCTCGAGGATACAGCTCACCACATCGGGTACGGCGTCCATGACGCGCTCTACCACTGTTAGCTCCTCGGACGCAAAAGGCGACAGCACGTGGTCGATGGCATCATCGACGGGGCGACCAATGCCAATCCGAAGTCGCAAGAACCGGTCATCACCAAGCCGCTCGATGATAGAGTCCACCCCTCGATGCCCGCCGCTGCTCCCACCTTCACGCACGCGCATCCGACCTACGGGCAAGTCCAGATCGTCGTGTATGACCAGCAGACGACTAGAGGGCGTCTTGTACCATCCGACGGCAGGCACCACTGCATCGCCACTATCGTTCATAAAAGTCTGGGGCTTCAGGAGGATGACGCGTCGGGAGCCAAGCCGCAACTCGCTGAGAAGCCCCTTGAAGCGACGTCGCTCACGCGACGGGCCCCATTCTTGGGCCAAACGATCGATGCACCAGAATCCCACGTTGTGGCGGGTGCGTTCATAGCGGGCGCCGGGGTTACCCAGACCCACGATCAGGAAAGGGTCACTTGGGCCTGTGTCACATAGTGGCTGGCGCATCACATCTGACCTTTACGCACACTAAGAAGGGGCTAATCGCCATGACTAGCCCCCAACTGACACATAGCAGGAGCGAATATCACTCGTTCAGATCAAGCTGCGAATAGCAAAGACCAAGCCTAGAAGGACGAACACAATACCCATGGAAGCAGCACCGAGTATAAAGGCCTGATCCCAACCTTCCGTGTCGATGAGAGGATCTCTTTGGCTGGGAAGGCTTAGGGTGGGGGTAGCAGTCGCGCCGGCAATGGGTCCCTCAGGCGCGATGATCCTTGGAGTCGCTGTCGGCTGGATCCGAGTCGGGCTGGGAGTGGCGGTGAAACGCTCCTGCCCAAAAGGCGTCTCTGTAGCCTCGGGCGTAGGCGTTGAGGTCGGGGCACTGTTGGCAACCACTACCCCCCGTACCACGAACTCTTCAAAGTTGCCGTCTGTCTTGACAGCTTGCAGCCGTAGTGTGTAAACCCCATCCGGTACGGTGTTGGTATCCCACATCGCGAGCTGCCCGTTGATGACAGGCGATTCGACCAGCGATCCGATGACTGCCCAACTGCTCGGCGACGGACCAACGCCATACTCCACCTTGTAAAATTGGAAAGGCGACACCGACGCCGACCCGACGATGGGAACCAACCCACGCACCTGGGCTCCCATCTCGGGAGAGGTGATCTGAACGGCAGACTGCTGCTGCAAAGGCTCCGCGCCGATCGGCACAGTCAGGACAAGCAACGCCACCAATAAACAGGCTAAGTTCCACAGGCGTTTACGCATTCTGGTCCCTTACTCCTCTAGACCGAGCGAGTGTACCACAAAGGCAGGGTGGCATCAAGCCAAGGGGGCGAGGAGGGCCGGCAGGCGCCACACAGCTAGTTCACCGCCTGGACCGCCGCGGCCGCAATGACCCCAGGGCCAGCATGGGCAGATAGGGTCGGCCCCGCCTCTGCGATCAGCGGGGCATCCTCAGGCAGACCCAACTCGTGCGCCAGCGTGGAGGCAAGGCGCGCTGCATCGTCTGGGCGACGCGCGTGCGTAACCGCAAAAGCCTCAATTGGCGCGAGAGCCGTCATTTCTCGCACGATGCGGGAGATAGCCTTAGCGGCCGAGCGTGCCGCCCCCATGACCTGGAGCTCACCCCCGGCAACCCGTAACAGTGGCTTGACGTTGAGTGCGCGCACCACTCGATCCAGAATGGGCATGACCTTGCCAGCGCGTCCGCCGCGTCGAAGATACTCGACCGTATCTAGCGCAATGAAAAGATGACTACGAGCGCGCATGCTGTCCAGCAAGTTGAAAATGGCCTCCAGCGAGAGCCCTTGCTTGGCGGCCTTTGCCGCTGCCAAAACCTGCATGCCCTGCCCAAGCGAGAGGGACTGCGTATCAAAGACGGTGACTTTGCTTGGGAAACTCTGGGCAGCGGCATGCGCGGCATTGCAGGTCCCGCTCAGTCGCCCGGTGATGAGCGGGCATAGCACGTGAAACCCAGCCTCCACCAACGGGCCTATGGCCTTCTCGAACATGCCAGCGGACGGCTGCGATGTCTCTGGAAACGAGGAGCTCGACGACACCCGGTCCCAGAACTCATCGCCGGTCAGCGACCCGTCGTCCAAGATCACCTCTCCGCCAAAGCGGACGATCAGTGGCACCATGGTGATATCGTAGCGCCGCTGCAACTCGGGCGAAAGATCGCAGCCCCGGTCGGTCACAATGGCGATACCGGCCATGGCCACCTCCTCACGCACGGCAATCATCTCCAGCAGCTAGAACTCCGGAGCAGCTCCCCAGCTACGGACAACATGGAGCGACCCGCCAAGCCCCGTCTCAGCTTGGTTGGGGCAGAGCATCGTCACCCTGGCTCCAACAGCGAGTTCCTCTCCATCGCGGAGAGGGACTCGTCACTTGGCAATCGCCTCGTCATGTTCTGACCAATGTTCTGACCAAGGGCTTACGAGTTCTCTAGGCGCAAAGGTCGCCTGGGCGTTGAATTGGTCGCAGTATCTAACAGCCAACTGGAAAAGGACCCCAACCCTGACAAAATCTTATGTCAACCGTCTCGAAGAGAATTCCGCGGATCCCCTGGTCATTTTCGAGCGATCGACGCCCCTGTTGTAGCCGTTGTGGGAGACGCGTCAAGGGGTCGTGTTCCCTCAGCTAAAATGTTACCGAACGAGTATGATTCCCTCAGATGATAAT
>JBNGEB010000110.1:0-7607 GCA_049975585.1 Anaerolineae bacterium | reverse complement strand
GCGTAGGCGTGTTCGTTGGCGTAGGTGTAGGCGTGTTCGTTGGCGTCGGCGTAAAGGTGGGCGTGGGCACTTCGACATCAAGGCTGGCCACGGATTCCAGCACCGTCTCGCCGCCATCGTCAGAGATCTCGGCTTGGATGACATAATGGCCAGGATTGTTGGGCGCCGTCCAGGTCATGCTGGCATCGTCCACGGGTACGACCTGGCTGCCGATGGCATCGCCGTCGGAGCTCCAGACCGTGTACACGTAGGCGAATCGTGGCGCAGGGGGAACCACGGTGTGGGGCAGGTCATCGAGCAGGGTGGCGACCGTCTTGTCGGCGTCAGGGGACAGCGCCCCAGCAACCGAGGCGCCTCCCAAGGCGTAGCGCGTCACGTACTGCAGTCGGCGGGCTACGGTAGCAGCGTTGGTCAGATAGACTGTCTGTGGCGTACCGTCCGCGAGCGTGCTCTCGAACGCGTACACCTGGGCCTCGGGATCGAAGGTCAGCTTGGCGCTGTCCAGATCGGCGAGCTGCACGGTGAGCGATTCGCCGGGCAGCAAGAGGCCGTCATCATCGTTGGTGTTGAGCTCGGAGGCCAGCAGGGTCACCGCCTCGCGGTAGGAGATGCGTTCCGTACCGCTGTCGTCGGTGATGACGCAGCCGGCGTTCAGCGCCAAGTCTAGCTTGCGGCGATCTATCTGGTCTGTGGCCCACCGGAGCAGGTCGTCCATGGGGCCATTGACCGCGTAAGCATTCGGGGTTGCATAGGCGCGCACCCGGACTAGGTCCGCTACCTCGCCAATGGTCCGCCAATCGTAGGCACCGGTGTCATAGGCCGAGGCTGCGGCGGGTGGATCCAGTACGACGGCCAGCGTCTTGCCCTGTGCATGCAGGGCCTCGCCGAGAGCCCGCACAAAGGCCGTGAACTCGGCTCGGAGAGCGGGATCGGCGCCGCGATAGTCGAGCTCGATGCCGTCAAAGTCGGCTGTTCCCGCGAGAACGCCTATGTGCTCCTCGCTGAGTGTCGCGTCGATGAGTAGGTTGTCCAGCCAATCGCTGCGGACGACGCCATCTACCACGTTGGTGACGCGGAGCAGTGTAGAGACCCCTTCTGCCGTGTTGGGGCGGCCTGGTACGTTGGCCAGCGACCCGTCCCCGGCGAGCGTCGCTCCCTGCACGGATAGGATCGCCGCGCTGGGCGGGACGGAGCTCGCCTGGCTTTCGGGCGCCACAAAGCCTATGCGGGGCATCTGCGCCTGCGTCTGGGCTACGAGGTACAAAGAGTGTACCTCAGAGAGATCTGCTATGAGGTCCAGCCCATTGTCAGAGACGCGCGAGGGGATCCACTGCCAGCTGTCGCCGTCCCATGCGTAGAGGTCGGCCAGGTCCAGGGCGGCCAACTCGTAGGGGATGGGCAACGTGAGCTGAGATGCGCTGGGGCCGTCTCCCTTGAGATCGAATCGGTAGAACGGCTCAAAGGCCAGGACCTCGGCTGGGACGCGTTGCGCTGCCAGGATCTCGGGGCTATCAGCTTCCATCGCGCCCAGCTCGGCCGCGCCGATCGTGTCAAACCGCACGCGCACGCGCTTGGGGACAGCGTTGGTGGGAACGTTGAGACGTGCTCCCTGAGGCCCGACGACCTCTGTGGGCTCGTCGGGCGAGATGACGGGCAGGTCGAGATCGAGCAATCTGGCCCCGACGGATGCGGGGGGGAGGAGCAAGGAGGCTATCAGCAGAATGGGGACGATCACGAGATCGACGACGCGTTCGGTACGTTTGCTCTTGAGCAAAGACGAGAAACGACTTGCAGGTTTGGCTTCTGACATGGGTCGCTTTGGCTCCTTCAGCGCCTAGAACGTCGCCCCGATGTGATGCAATGATGCTTGACCCAAGTACATACTCCCCTTGGGATCCCTGGCCCAATCGCGGACAGCTTTTGGGCAGGAGACGTATCCCAATGGGACAAGTCGGGCCAGCTATTCGATGCGCGATTCTAGCATAGGGGGCAGGGCTTGGCAAGAGATCGCCGTGCGCGCTCGCGGGATGGCGCAGCCTTGCCCCACGTACTCGGCGAGGGCATAATGTCCGCCGCCGGCGAGGCCAACGCGGACGATAGGAGGTAACGTGGATATCTCCCTGCTCATCACGCTGGGGATCATCTTTGCAGGCACGCTGCTAGTGTCAGCCCTCACCACTCTTAAGAAGGACCCCCGCCTCGACGACTTTGACGGGTTCCACGTCATGGTGGAACGTAAGGGCAAGCACGGGTGGTGCTTCGCTTCGACGTGATCGTGCCGAGCACCACCTCGGCGATCCGGCATCGGGCCGCGCCATACGATCCCCGTCGGATCCTGGGATCGCCGGTCGGCCTCCCTAATGGTGGCGCCATGGCGCGCCTGCTCAAAGAGCTGGTGCAGGGCGAGTTGCGTCGATCTGGAAGGACAGTGCGCCCCTTGCCATAGAGGGACGCGCTAGCAGCTATCGGACGCCTCCCGTTATCGCCACGGATCCTGACGGCGGGCCAAGCTCAGCGGCCGAGGCGCAGCAGCGAGTTGACAGCGGCACTCATATTATTTATAGTATATATCAACAAATATTATATACTACCCTGATCCGCGCGAATGGGCGGGGAGGAGGGCGCCGTGAGACGGCGAGAGTTTGTGCTAGGAAGCTTGGCGCTAGCGGCTCTGGGCGCGTGTTCTCCCGCGGTGGAGACGCCGGTGCCGACGGATGAAGATGAGAGGGAGGAGCCTGTGGACAAGGTGACCAAATCGCTGGATGAGTGGCGCGAGATCCTGACTGAGGAGCAGTTCCGAGTGACGCGCTTGAAGGGTACCGAGCGAGCCTTCACGGGCGAGTATTGGGACCATCACGAAAAGGGCGTCTACCATTGCGTGTGTTGCGACAATCATCTGTTCGACTCGGAGGACAAGTTCGACTCGGGGACGGGATGGCCCAGTTTCTCCGACACGGTTGGCCCCAACGCAGTAAGTACCGAGGGCGATCTCAGCCTGGGTATGCGCCGGACCGAGGTGCTGTGCAAGCGATGTGACGCCCATCTGGGTCACCTGTTCGAGGATGGGCCCAAGCCGACGGGGTTGAGGTACTGCATCAACTCGGTGGCGCTGCGCTTTGTGCCCGACGAGGGGTAGGGTTTCGGTCGTATAGGCCTGATTGACGAGTAGGGCGCTCTGGCCAAGCTGGAGCGCCCTCTGCCTATGCCTTCCTGATCGTCAATCCGTTACAGCCTCTCGAAACGCGCCTGGCAGAAGCGTAGATGCTTGGGTTCTTACACACCATGCGTAGGCCCCGTGTGCCCTCGCGATGCTCGTACACGTTAAGCACGGACTCGGCGGTGACGTACATGGGCGGCTAGGTACAGGCGCGGCGAGGGATGGTGAGCCGTACGAGCTCGAGCTTGGGCCTGCGATGACCGTCGCCCCGCCGAGATGCGTGCGAAAGGCGAATCCCTGGCGCCACCACGCGCGTCACGGCACGCAAGGTCTCCAACAGGCCGGCGCTGTCGCCCATACGAGCGCGTGCCCAAGCCTTCGCCCGGGTCGTCGATGCGGATGGGAAGCTTGCCATCCGCGCGCTGGCATGCTGCGCTCATGCCGATCCTCGCACGATTGCCCAAGATGCTGGCCCATAGTATAGTCTCCCAGGAGTCCATTACCATTCGGAGCGCGCGCAACCGTGGCAAGGAGGATTCGTGAACGACCTGGAACGCTTCCGGGCCTGTATGCAATACGAGCCCGTTGACCATGTGCCTGTGATCTACGGAGGCGCCTGGCCAGAGACGCTGGAGCGCTGGAAATCGGAGGGCTGGGATCCCGATACGTTTGATATCACCATGGGCGCAGATAAGCGGCTGTGGTTGTCGCAATGGTTCTTTCCTAACCCGCCCTTTGAACGCAAGGTGATCGAGGAGGATAAGGCCCACATCCTCTATATCAACCACGAGGGCATCCTGATGCGCGAGCGTAAGGACCAGCCTTGGAGCTCTATGCCGCAGTTCGTCAAGTTCCCGGTCGAGACGCGGGAAGAGTTCCGAGCCTTCTGGCGTGAGCGGATGAACCCCGATCTGAGCGCGCGCATCGGTCCCGATTGGCAGGAAAAGCTCAAGGCCTGGCGTGCTCAGCCGGTCCCAATGGTCATCTTTTCCGATCGATGGGGTGGCTTCTTTGGGCCGCTGCGCAACCTGGTGGGCGTGGAGCGACTTTGCCGTTTGTTCTACGATGACCCGGCGTTCGTGGAGGAGATGATGGACGCGGATGCGGATTTCATCATCGCCATGATGGAGCAGATCCTCGAGGTGGTGGTCCCTGATGTCTTTGCGTTCTGGGAGGACATGGCCTACAACAAAGCGCCGCTGATCTCGCCGCGGATGGTTCGCAAGTACATGTACCCGCGATACCGCCGCGTGGTGGATGTCGTTCGAGCTGCGGGCGTGGAATGGATTGGGCTGGATTCGGATGGCTATTCCGAGCCGCTGATCCCGATCTGGCTCGATGCGGGGATCAACGTGCATTTCCCATTCGAGGTCCAGGCCAACATGGACGTCGTGCGCATCCGCAAACGGTTTGGCCGTGAGTTCCGGATATGGGGGGGTGTGAACAAGCGGGCGTTGGCGGAGGGGCCCGAGGCGATTGACGCAGAGTTGGAACGCCTTCGTCCTGTTATCGAGCAGGGCGGCTATATCCCATGGACCGATCATTCGGAGCCGCCTGACATCTCGTTCGCGAATCATTGCTACTATATGGAGCGGCTTCACGAGGTCTGCGGAGGCTGACCGTCATGGGGCGGATCGGTGCGCCCGAGGAGGAACGGGGCGTGTATGCAGCACTGGTCTGCGATGATGCCGATGAGAACGCCTACCTGGGGCTCGCGGTGCAGCGGGCCGGCTTGCTCGCGCGCTCGTTCCGCGAGTTATCCGGTGCCCTCAGCGCCTGGCGGACCGATCCCGGTGCACTGATCGTGCTTTCACTGCGAACGGATCATCCCTGGATGCAGGTTGGCCGGATTCGCGCCGAGACCTCGGTGCCGCTCGTGGTGGTCGTGGGCCGGGCCGACGAGGATGAGCTCGTGCGGACCTATGCGGCCGGGGCTGACCTGGTGATTCCACGTCCGTGGAGTCCGCGCGTGTTCGCCATGCAGGTTCGGGCGCTGGCGCAGCGCGATCGCGGGCGTGCGCAGCCAGGCGTACCAGATCTGGTTGCCGGGGGGTTGCGCCTCGACGTGGCGCGTCGCGAGGCGGTGGTGGACCAAGGCGATCCCCGGCATCTCACCCAGCTCGAGTTCCGTCTGCTCTACCTGCTGATGTTGCACCAGGGGCAGACGCTACCCATCGCCACGATTGTGGATCGGGTGTGGGGCTATGCGGGTGAAGGGAGCTCTGAGCTGGTGCGTGGGTTAGTGCGGCGTCTCCGGCAAAAGCTGGGCGAGGATGTGCGGTCCCCTCGCTTTGTGATCACGGTGCCAGGAGTGGGCTACCGGCTCGAGGCGGGCTAGGCAGGCGATCATCGCTCGTGTGGCTATGCAGTGCGTGCTTTGAGTCGTGCCGTGCTTGGATCGCCTTGTTGCTTGTGCTAGAATCGCAAGGTGCTGCATATTACGATGCTAAGCTTTTTGCGTTTCGATGACCACCGCGGGAGGGATACCATGGCAAAGATGACGATTCGTGATCTGGATTGGGATGGGAAGGGTGCGCTGGTACGCTGCGATTTCAATGTGCCATTGAATGATGACCTGCAGGTCACGGATGACACGCGGATCGTGGCGGCGCTCCCGACGATCCGTTACCTCTTGGAACATGGCGCCTCCGTGGTTCTCTGTAGTCATCTTGGCCGCCCTAAGGGCAAGGTGGTCGAGGAGATGCGCCTCACACCTGTTGCTGGGCGCCTACGTGAGCTGCTCGATGCGCCGGTCAGCAAGGTTGACGACTGCATCGGGGACGCGGTGGAGGCAGCCGCGAGAGCACTGGAGCCAGGGCAGGTGCTGCTTCTGGAGAACTTGCGGTTCCACGCGGGTGAGGAACAGAACGATCCCGCATTCGCCAAGAGCCTCGCAGCACTGGGCGATGTATTCGTGAACGACGCTTTTGGTACGGCGCACCGCGCGCACGCCTCCACGGCCGGCGTCGCGGCGTACTTGCCGGCTGTGGCCGGGCTCCTGGTCGAGAAGGAGATCGCCTTTCTTGGGGAAGCGGTTGCCAGCCCAAAGCGCCCCTTCGTGGCCATTCTCGGTGGGGCCAAGGTGAGCGACAAGATCAAGGTCATCGAGAACCTCCTCTCCAAGGCCGATTCGCTCCTCATCGGCGGTGGCATGGCCAACACGTTCTTCCGAGCCCAGGGCTTTGAGATGGGCGATTCGCTGGTGGAAGCCGATAGCGTGGACGTGGCAGCCGAGCTGTTGGAGCGAGGCGGCGACAAGCTCGTGCTGCCGGTGGACGTGGTGCTGGCGGACGCCTTTGCTGAGGATGCGAACATCCGCATTGCCGATGTGGGCGACATAGAGCCCGGCTGGCGGATCTTGGATATCGGCCCCAAGACGGCAGGGCTGTTTGCCGACCGCGTTGGTGATGCCCAGACGGTCGTGTGGAATGGACCCATGGGCGTGTTCGAGATGGAGCCCTTTGCCAAGGGCACGTTTGCGGTGGCGCGAGCCCTAGCGGCCTCGGACGCGACGAGCATTGTTGGTGGCGGCGACTCAGCGGCTGCCATCGCTCAGGCTGGGCTCACGGACCAGATCACCCACGTCTCGACGGGTGGCGGGGCCTCGTTACAGTTCCTGGAAGGGGCGGAGCTGCCGGGCATCGCTGCGCTCGACGACAAGTAGGCCGTGCGGTCGCCATGACATATCAACAAGGGAAGGACTGGCGTGCCTGACCAGGTACGGCGCGTGGCGGTACTTACCGCTGGAGAGGATTGCCCCGGGTACAATCCCTGCATCCGATCGGTTGTGCGGATGGGCTTGAGCCTAGGGTGGGAGGTTTGGGGCGTACGAGGCGGGTTCGCCGGCCTCTGCCGGGGCGAGCTCGAGCGTCTTGGGTCGCGCGATATGAGCGGGATCATCGGGCGCGGGGGAACGATGCTGGGGACGTCGCCAAGCTGCGACCTGACGGAGAGCAACGGCCTGCGTGAAGCGCTTCGGAACCTGAACATGGAGGGCATCCAAGCCATTGTGGTCGTCGGAGGGTACGGGGCCATGCAAGGGGCTCTCGCCCTTGAGAAGGCCGGTATCCCAACTGTGGGGATCCCTGCGACGGTGGAGAATGAGCTGATCGGCACCGACGTTGCCGTCGGCGTCGATACGGCCCTCAATACCGTGCTCGAGGCCATCGACCATCTGAAGGACACTGCTTCGTCCCGCCAGCTCGCGTTCTTGGTGGAGGTGTGTGGACAACGATCGGGTTATCTTGCGCTGATGGCTGGCATTGCTGGTGGGGCCGAGATGATCTGCCTGCCCGAGGAGCCCTTTTCGCTCGACGATGTCCAGCGCGAGGTAAGCGACTCTTACGTCCGGGGCAAGGAACACTGCATCGTCGTGGTGGCAGAGGGGGCTAGGCCCGACGCCTCGACCATCTACGAGCAGCTACGAGAGCAACGGGAACGGACGGGTTTT
>JBNGEB010000109.1:0-7609 GCA_049975585.1 Anaerolineae bacterium | reverse complement strand
GAGGAAGGCTATGCCGTCGATACGGTGGGAGATGGCCAAGAGGCCCTGGACTATGCCGCCGTCGTGGCGTACGACTTGATCGTGCTCGACGTGATGTTGCCAGCCATCAATGGCTTGGACGTCTGCCAAAGCCTGCGCAACGAGAGGAACAAGGTCCCCGTCCTGATGCTGACGGCACGCGACACGGTGGACGATCGCGTGGCGGGGCTCGAAAGCGGCGCCGATGACTATTTGGTCAAGCCCTTTGCCTTCGCCGAGCTGCTGGCCCGCATACGGGCGCTGCTCCGGCGCACCGGCGATAAAGGCTCATCGGTGTTGCGCGTGGGCGATCTGGAGCTGGACGTACGCACGCATCAAGCCTCTCGCGGCGAGCGCGCGATCGAGCTCACACAGCGCGAGTACGCCTTGCTCGAGTACCTCATGCGGCATCCCGGCCAGGTCCTGAGCCACACCCAGATCGGCGAGCATGTATGGGGCTTTGATTTCTATACGACGTCGAACATCGTCGCGGTGTACATTCGCTATCTGCGCCGCAAGATCGACGAGCCCGGCAAGCCCCCTCTGATCCATACGGTGCGCGGCGCAGGCTACAAGATTCAGGACATCGGCCAATGAACGTCACCCGCACCGCGCGGGTTCCGATTCGCGTACGCTTGACCCTGTGGTACATGCTGCTGCTGGCAATCGTCCTCATCCTGTTCAGCGGCGCGCTGTACGTGGCGCTACGGGTCATGCTGTACCGTAGCACCGATGATGTGCTGCGCACCAGCGCCACGCTGGTGGACGAAGCCTTTGAGCTAGGCCCGCATGGAACACTGGTGAGCAGGAGCGAGCAGGGATCGCCCAAGCTGCTGAGCGGCAAGCAAGGGGAAAGCTTCTGGCGGGTATTGGACCTCACCGGCCAGGTGGTGCAACAGACGGGCGAAGAGGACTTTGGCAACGTGCCTATCATGGCCGTTAGCATCCCCACGGCGCGTAGTATAGGTTCGGAGAGCCTGGTCACGCTCCGCGTGCAGGATGAGCTGGTGCGCGTCTATACCGCGCCCATCGTCAGGGATAGCCACCTAGTTGGGTTCCTCCAGTCCGGACTATCGTTGGACTCGGTGATGGAGACCCTTTCCAGGCTGCGGATCGCCGTGCTGATTACCATCCCCATCACTGTGTTGATTGCCGCCTTCTTGGGGCTATTCCTGGCCAGGCGCGCCCTGCGGCCGGTGGACGCGGTCACCCGTGCCGCGGCGGCAATCAGCGCCCGCGATCTGACCCGACGGCTCCACATGGATCTACCAGACGACGAGATCGGTCGACTGGCGCGCACCTTCGACGCTATGCTAGAGCGACTCGATGCCGCCTTTACACGGCAACGGCGCTTCACGGCCGATGCATCGCACGAGCTGCGGATGCCACTCACCATCATCGAGGGCAACGTCTCGTTGGCTCTGTCTCGGCCAAGGAACGAGGCCTACTATCAGCTGGTTCTCACCGAGGTCCAGGAGGCGGTGAGGCAGATGAACCATCTGGTCGAGCGCATGCTGACGCTGGCGCGGAGCGATGCTCAGGGAATAACGTTGCATCGCAGCCCAACGGATCTCGGGGAGCTGCTGGAGGACCTAGCAGCGGACATGGCGCCGCTAGCCCAAGCGCAGGATCTGTCGTTCAGCACCGCCATCGATGGCGGGATCCACGCTGAGGTGGACCCCGACGCCATGACCGAGATCGTGCTTATCCTGCTGGACAATGCCCTCAAGTACACGACCAGCGGCGGCATTGCGTTGGCAGCCTCGGCGGGGCGGGAAAGCGTTGCCATCACGGTGACCGACACGGGCGCGGGGATCCCGCCCGAGGGGCTTCCCCATATCTTTGAGCGCTTTTACCGCGTGGACCCCGCCCGCACCCGAGAGCAAGGCGGCGCTGGGCTGGGGCTCGCGATCGCTCGCGAGCTTGCGCGCGCGCACGGTGGCGATATCGAGGTCGAGAGCGAACTCGGCGTCGGATCGCGCTTTGTCGTGACGCTGCCCCTCCACGACATGCCCGCCGCCTGAGATGCCCCATTCTGTTTCAGAACAGCGCGGGGAAGGGGTGCGATCCCTTCCCCGTGCCTCTGGGGCGCGCACGCAGGCTAGCGTCCAGGCCCGCTCCCGCCTTGCCTGCCGGCGTCTACCGAGCCAGCGCCAGGTCCAGGGCCACCGCACTCAGCGGGGGGACGGGGCTGGGGATCAACGGGTGCCTGATCCCCTATGGGATCGCCCTCCCCCTGAGACCCCTCGAACTGATGCTGCCACTGCTCCGTAGCACGCAAAGCCTCCTCGAGGCCATACTGGCACGTGCCGTCCTGGCATTGCTCTAGCTGGACCTGAAGCCGCTGCCGCACCCGCTCCATGATCGCCTCCATGGCCGGCTCGTCGAGCCCTTGCGATTCCATGCAGCGGACGATGGAACGCAACTGGCTCTGCAAACGGCTGCTCAGCTCCGCCGCCGACGTTTGGCTAGCTACCATGCGGACACCCTGCGCTTGCTCGGCTGTGGCAAGGGCCGTGCGTACACGCGCGACAGCATCGCCGTTGGCGATGTCGGTTGGCGTGACCTCGACAGTTGCGCCCGCCGCTCCGAGCATGGTGGAAATGGCTACTGCCAGTGCCGTGAATAGGTGGAACATCCATCCTCCTCTCTCGCTCGTCCGCTTTTATCGTTCGCATGCATGTGACGTGGACCGAGACGAAAGGTTACGCAGCGCGAACAGTTCCTTGGCGCGCACCTCGTCAGGCATCGCGCAGACGATCCCGGTGCTAGCCGTAACCTTCGGGCTTCTCTGGCGTCTCATAGGTGAGGAGTTTCTTGAAGACAGAGCGACAGTTGCTTCGCGGCGTGCGCCAACTATCGACAGACGCGCTCACCGAAGCGTACGATCGGTATAGCCCAGAGCTCTACACCTATGCGATGCGGCAGCTGGCCAACGCGGGGCTGGCGGAGGATTGTGTCGCGGAGACATACCATCGTCTGCTGGATGCAATCCATCGGGGGAAGGGCCCCAAACGCTATCTGAGAGCCTATCTCTACCGCACCGCGCACAACTGGATCATGGACAACTATCGCCGCCCGCAGACCGAGGGGATCGCCGAGGTCGGCCCCCTTGAGGATGGCGATTCGGATGCACCGGGGCAAGGGTTAGAGGCTGCGACCCTCCGCAAAGAGCTGCTGGAGGCAATGGCCACGCTCACAGCGGACCAGCGCCAGGTGCTTGTGCTTCGGTTCGTGGAAGAGTGGTCGCTGGCCGATACAGCGCGCGCCATGGAGCGCTCGGTGGGCGCGGTCAAGACGCTGCAATATCGCGCGGTGCGAGCTCTGGCTGACGCCCTCGAACACGGGGATTAGAATGATGACAGCAGGACAGGACGCCCAGCAAGATCAGATCCGACGACAACTCCAGGCCTTGCGCCCGGTGCCGCCGCGCGCCCCCAAGGTCGTCGCCGAACGTCGTGCAGCATTCCTGCGTGCCTGCCGTAACGCCACGCTTCTTCGCGGCGCCGCCTGCGCCAGGAGTCCGAGGTTCCGTCTGGCCGCCATAGCGATCGGACTGGCTCTGCTCATCGTTGTGAGCTCTGGCCTGACCGTGTCAGCGGCACAGACCGCGCTGCCGGGAGACCCACTCTACGCCATCAAAGTGGGCGCGGAACAAGTGCGGCTGGCCTTGACCTTCAATCAGGCCGCGCGCGCAGAGCGCATGGTCGCGCGCGTCGTCACGCGCGCGCGCGAGCTGGACCTGCTTGCCTTCAGCCATCCCGAACAGATACGGCCTGCCGATCTCGAACGCTTCAGCGAGCAGGCAGAGGCCGCCCACAGTCAGCTCCTGATCCTCTCCCAGACCGACGCCTCACTGGCTGAGACGCTGCTGGTTCGCCTTCAAGAGGCAACATCCCTCCGCCAGGGCGTCATTCTTGGCATCGACGGCGAGATGCCAGCAAAGGGACCGCAGCTCGGCGAGCCACAGGAATCGCGCGGGAACCAGCCGCGCGGACCAGAGCGAGCATCGGGTGGTTCGCCGCAGGCCACCTTACCGACTCCCCAGCAAGAAGGAGCCCCCGACCAAGTCGCTACGTCCGCGCCGTCAGGCAGTGGCACGAATAGACGTCCCGTGAGCGTGAGCGCCGCGAGCCCTACTCCCAGTGGCGCGTCCGAGACGACGGGCACGCCCCATCGAATCGCGGAACCGACTTTGGCAGGCGAGGCACAGTACGGTGCGAGCGCGACGCCTTCCAGCAGCGGGAGCGGCGGGCAGCCACCTAAACCCAGCGCGGGCGGGGCAGATAGCGAAACAGGGCAGCAATCCTCGTAGAAAGCTGCCGCCGACCTATGGGCCTCGATGCTATGTCTCGCGCTTCGAGGGTGCAGGCATATCAGTCGTCCGCCCCTCCCGCCGCTGCACTTGGAGCCCCTCCGCTAGACGTTCAGCATCAGCCATGCTCTGCAAGGGAAGCACTCCTCTTACACCACTTGACGAGACACATACGACGGCGACGTCCATCGCGGCGATCAGCATGGGCAGGTCGTTCAGAAACGAGGGGCTGAAGAGCGCGCGGCCTCGCACAGGTTGATAACGCTGAGCATGCCGAACGCGGCCACACGGATCTCCCATGACTGGACGCCGCCTTCCCACGCTACTATGCTGACTACCATCGCAGCGAATACGCGAGACACACCCATGCGCATGCCCTTTGGCAGCATCAGCATCCGCAACGAAGAAGGCCAAGCCGTCCTCACTTGGCGGACCCGCCAAGTCACGAGTACCCCGCCCAGGAGGACGAGTTCGCCACCTGGCGCATCTACCGGCAAGTCCCTCCGCACTTTGACGATAGCATCGACGGCCAGCGCCAAGGACGATGCTGCCCACATTGACCGCTGAAGTCGCCTGGTGCGCTGCTGGGGCGAGAGGCCGCCTTTCTCAATAGCGACGGCCTGGTGGAGAATCCGACGGATATCACCCCCGGCTTTCATCGCCCAGCGACTAGCTGCTGCGGGTCGACGGCACGGGCGGCGATCTGCTAGCCTGTCTCGATGCGACACGTCATATGCCAGTGACTTTCGAGAGCCACCTGGCTAAGGGAACGCTCCGCGCCATGCATTGCGAGGAGAACTGCGCGCTCCTAGAAGAGTCTATCGATCGTCACGCCCGAGGGCTGGTAGCCCTGCTGACCGAAAGGATCTAGCGCGGCAGCTTTGGCATAGCGGATTGAGGGCGACCAACCCGATGCGATGGGCTCAGTGTCCAGGCCCACCCGTGCACATCGCTCGCTTGACATCCTTCGCCTTCACGCCACAATGGCGTTCGATCTGACCACGAGAAGGAGTACGCATGGTCACCGTCTCGGACATTCGCCCGCCGCACCTGCGCTTCCTGGGAACCGGCGCTGCCGACTGGCCTTGGCATAGCCCGCCGAGTCCCCTGCCCATCGCGCCTGGCGACTGGCGGCGTAGCACCATGACGCTGATCGACGACCGCATCCTCGTGGATGCAGGTCCGAGCCTGCCCGACGCAGTAGCTACCTTTGCGGTTGCGGCCGAGGGCATCACCGATCTGCTTCTCACCCACACCCACATCGACCACTATGATCCTATGAGCGTAGAGACGCTGCTGGCGCATCGTTCCACATCGGCGTCATTGCGCATCTGGTCGCCCGATCCAGCGCCACAGTTCGCCCTGAACGCGAGCTGTCAGGTGGAACGCATTCGCGCTGGCGAGCGCTTTCCATGCGGCGCGTACTCTGTCACCGCGTTGGCAGCCAACCACCATCGCGTCGGTGGCACTACGCTCCACTACCTGTTCGAGGGACGCGGCACGCGGTGGCTCTATGCCCTGGATGGTGGTTGGCTTCCCTGCGCGACATGGTATGCGCTGCACGACGCCACTGTCCATGGGGATGGTCCCCTCGATGCGCTTGTCATCGATGCCACCATCGGCGACATCCCCGACGACTATCGCATCTTCCAGCACAACGCGCTGCCCATGGTTCGGATGATGGTAGCAAGCCTACGCCGCGAGGGGATGCTTGCGTCCACTGCGCCGGTCGTGGTGACACACTTGGCACGGACGCTGCACGGCTCGCAAGACGAGATCGGAGCCCTGGTAGCGGGCGACGATCCCATCCCCGGCGCCGTCGTCGCCTACGACGGCCTTGCGCTGAATCTATCACCGGCTTCCAGGAGCTCCTCATGACCCAACGCCCGAACATCCTGCTACTGCATAGCGACCAGCATCGGTACGATTGCGTCAACTTGGCCGGTAGTAACCCACTTCCGCTGCGGACCCCGCATCTTGATCAGCTGGCTGCCCAGGGAACACGTTTCTCCAACGCCTTCTGCCCCATCCCCGTGTGCATTCCTACACGCAACAGCCTGATCTATGGCGTCTGGCCGACCAAGCATCTGGCCATTGCCAACTGGGGCACCGAGGCCCCTCGCCCCGCCCGAGAGGACCTGCCCGCGTGGCCCGCCCTCCTGGCGGGCTCTGGGTACCGGCTGAGCCTCGTCGGCAAGTGGGAGGTCCATCCGACGCGCGGACCTCTCGACTATGGCTTTGAGCGGCACATCCCGTTGGATGCGTATTGCGATTGGCGAGAGGTCCAGGGGCTGTCGCGGCATCTCACCGAGGGGGGCTACTTGGGCTGCACCGACCACGAGGCGCGCCCGGATCAAACCCAGCTCGCCTGGGGCGCCGACCAGATCATCCGCCTGTTGCACGAGGATGCCGGCCACCAACCCTTCCTCATCGCCTGGTGCACCGATGAGCCGCATTTGCCCTGCCAACCGCCCGAGCCGTATGCCTCGCTCTACCCGCCCGCGAGCATCCCGCCGTGGCCCAGCTTTCCGGACCCGCTCGTGGGCAAGCCCTACATCCAAGCCCAGCAACGCCGCACGTGGGGCCTCGAGGGGTGGACCTGGGAGCAGTGGGCGCCCATCGTCAGCCGATACCTGGGCGTCGTGCGCCTGCTGGACGACCAGATCGGCCGCATCCTGACTGCGCTAGACGAGCTCGGTCTGGCCGAGAACACGGTGGTCATCTACACCACCGATCACGGCGACATGGGCGGCGGCCACGGCATGATCGACAAGCATTACATCATGTACGACGACGTCACCCACGTGCCGCTAATCATCCGGTGGCCGGGATATGCACGCGCCAGTGTTACCAGCGACGCCTTTGTGTCCCACAGCGTGGACCTGGCCGCGACCATCTGCGACATCGCGGGCGTCCCCGCGCCAGCGACCTTCCAAGGGCAGAGCTTGCTCCCGCTGCTCGCTGGGGACACCAGCCAAGCGCGGCGGGACATCCTCTCGACCTACTTTGGCAACCAGTTCGGGCTCTACAGCCAACGCATGGTCCGCGACAAACGTTGGAAGTACGTGTACAATGCCACCGCCGAGGACGAGCTCTACGACCTAGCAAACGACCCCGGCGAGCTCCACAACCTGGCGCTGGCTCCCGAGAGTGCTGCCGAGCTGGCGCGATTGCGGCGACGTCTGGTCGAGTGGATGGAGGAGATCGATGATCCCTTGCTGAACCACTGGATTCGCGACCAACTGCTGGAGGGACGGACACGGTAGAGACAGCGCG
>JBNGEB010000108.1:0-7646 GCA_049975585.1 Anaerolineae bacterium | reverse complement strand
GCGCTATATCGAGCTGACCGTCCGAGCCGGCGATAGCGCGGCAACGCTGAACGCTCTGCGTGTTCGCGAGACTCGCTACCCTCTGGAGCGCGAGGGGAGCTTTGCCTCCAGCGATCCGCGCATGGAGGCGGTCGCGCCGATCATGCTGCGCGCGCTCCAGATGTGCTCCCACGAGACGTATATGGACTGCCCCTACTATGAGCAGCTCATGTACGTTGGCGATACCCGGCTGGAGGTATTGGCCACCTATGTCACGACCTCGGACCCACGCCTGCCCGTGAAGGCTTGCCAGCTCTTTGACTGGTCGCGCAGCCCCGATGGCCTCACCAAGAGCCGCTACCCCTCCGAGATACCGCAGGTCATCGCGCCTTTTAGCCTGTGGTGGGTGTCCATGGTCCATGACTTGCACATGTGGCGCCAGGCCGAGGATACCGTTCACGCGCTTCTCCCTGGGATCGATGCCGTGCTGACGGCCTTTGCCGGCTATCGCGACGACGATGGCCTGGTGGCTGCGGTGCCGGGCTGGAACTATTGCGATTGGGTGCCAGAATGGACCGCCGGCTGGCCTCCCGACAGTCGCGAGGGCGCTAACGCCCTCATCAACCTGATCTACCTCTATGCGTTGGAAAGAGGCGTCCTGCTCCACGAGCACGCGAACCAACCGCACCTCGCCGCGCACTGGCGACAGGTGGCCGATGCGCTCCGATCCTCCATCATCAAGGCTTTTTGGGATGACGGTCGCGGCATGCTGGCCGATGACCGCGAACACACCTGCTACTCGGAGCACGTTCAGTCCTTGGCGATCCTGACCCACCTGCTGGATGGGTCGCGCCATGAGCGCCTGGTAGAAGGCCTGCTAGAGGCCGACGACATCGCACGGACAACCATCTACTTCTCGCACTATTTGCTCGAGGCGCTGCGCGAGATCGGACGTGGCGATCTGCTCATCGACAAGCTGGACTTCTGGTACGGCCTGCAAGCGCGCGGCCTCAAGACGACCAGCGAGTCGCCCGAGCCGACGCGATCGGACTGCCACGCGTGGGGCGCCCATCCGCTCTACCACTACTATGCGTCGATCCTTGGCGCCCGACCTAGCGCACCTGGATTCAGGCGTGTCCGCATCGCGCCACAACTCGGAGAGCTCACGTCGATTTCGGGCGAGATGCCGCACCCATCCACCGATACCATCCGCTTCGACTTGCAGCGCGATGGCGACGACCTGACGGGCGAGATCTGGCTGCCCGAAGGCGTTTCCGGCGAGTTTGTATGGGACGGGACGCCACGCCCGCTGTGGCCTGGTCGAAACGCGTTAGGCTAGACCAGCGAGCCTAGCCAACGCCAACAGCCCCGAGCTCACAAGGAGCTCGGGGCTGGTTGCTGCTGACGAGATCTCCGCCTATGGAGAGACTATCCTGCCGTTCCTCGATGAGCCGTGCGACGTCCTAGCACGGCCGCCGATAGACAACAGGCCGGCACAGCCTATGGCTGGTGGACGGTGTAGCTCTCTTTTACCGATACACCGGAAAGTGTGTCCTTCACGGGGCAACGCTCGAGAGCCAGCTCGACCAGCTCGTTCACGCGACGCTCCGGCTCGGGCGATACGACATTCACCTGCACGCGGATATCCTGAAAGCCGGGGCGTACGCCGGCCTTGCCCCTGAACCCATCAGGATCAAGATCGCCCTCTACCTCGACGCTGACGTCCTCGATCTGCAAGCCATCCTCCTCGGCAAAAGCCGATACCAGAATGGCGATACAACCTCCAAGAGACGAGAGCAGGAGCTCGACCGGGTTCATGGCTCGATTGGTGCCTAGGGGTTCGGGCTCGTCCATCGCGACCTGGAACCGGCGCGCGCGGCTTTCCACATAGACCCCTTGCCCAGACCAATCCGTACGAGCCTTGAATGTTACGTTGGCCATGGTTCGTCCTTTCTTTCACAAGCAATGCTACTAACCTTTACAAGTCCATGATAGCATAATTGTATATCTTTGTCAAGTTACTATCCTATGGCTTCGCTGGCTGGCTTGACAGGTACCCCTTTGCCCATTTCAATGGCCAAACATCGTGTTTCCCCATCCGAGGAGTGCGCGTCGTGAACCAACGTCAACGGATGCTCGCCGTGGTGCGAGGCGAGCCACTCGACCAGGTCCCCTTTGTCCAGTACGACAACATGTGTGCGCCCAACGAGGTCATCTGGCAAGCCCTGGGCCCCAACAACATGGGCGTCCTGCGATGGACCACGGTCCATCGGGTGGAGCATCCGCACTGTCAGCTTATCACCGAGAAAGCCCTCATCAATGGCAAGCCCGGCTGGCGCGACACGCTCGTCACGCCGGCCGGCACATTGACCCAGGAGCGCACACGCGTCAGCGGGCTGGGCGTCAGCGCCTATACCAAGCACTATGTCGAGTCGATGGATGACTATGCCGTGGTGCGCGCCTATCTACGGGACGGCATCGTCTTGCCGGACCTCGAGCCCACCATCAGGGCACACCGCGAGCTCGGCGATCACGGACTCCCGCACGTCGCCCTCACCCGCACGCCCTACCAGCAGATGTGGGTCCAGTGGGTGGCCATCACCGATTTCTGCTTGCACCTGGCGGATGACACGGGAATCGTGGGCGAGTGCATGGAGCTCATGGGCCAGGAGGTCTTGAGCATTGCCGAGGTCGCCCGCGAGGCGTCTCGCGAGACACTGATCCCGTACATCGACATGCCAGACAATATCACCGCCGGCCCTATCGGCCCGCGTCAGTACAGGCAGTGGTGCCTACCCTACTATCGGCAGATCGCCAACATGCTGGCGGACGTGAACGTGAAAGTCTATGTCCACATGGATGGCGACCTGAAGGCGCTCTGGCCGGCGCTGGACGAGTGGCCGCCCCACGGGATCGACTCGCTGGCGCCGCCCCCCGACAATGACACGCGCGTGGCTGACATCGTTGCTCGATGGCCCGATACGCGCATACTGGCCAACTTTCCCTCGTCGGTGCACCTAGCGGACGATGCCACTATCTACGCCCAAGCCATGGGGCTTTTGGAGGAGGGAGGCCACACCGGCAGGCTGCAGATCCAAGTGTCGGAGGATCCGCCCCCCGATCGCTGGCGGGTGAGCTTTCCCGCCATCGTGCGAGCCGTGAACGACTTTGGCCGGCCCTAGCCCGGCGCTTCCAGGGGCCAGACGGCTGCCAAGTTCAGGAGCATCGTCACTCCGAGGTGATCATCCACAAGACCTCACCCCAGGCATGGTAAAGCTCTAGCCAGGCCATGGCAGAATAGCCACATACGGCACGCCCGCGCCCTCTAGCTCGCGCGCGATCTCCTCGCGATCCTCCCACAGAACGAGCAAGCCCTGACAGCAATCGGTGGAGAGGCTACGCGGCACATCCACCACCCGCACCGCATAGCCAGCAGACGCGAGGATCTGCTGGCTATGCAGCGCAGCGGTCGTGGTCCGATAGGTCACCACGGCATGGGTCGGCGACCTAGACTGATTCGACTTCAAGGGACCGCCTCACGACCCATAGCAGCCGCGCAGTCCGACATGCGAGAGATCGATGGGTCGGAAGCCCAGCGCATAGGCGGGCGAGTGGGGCAACACGCGATAATCGTCGTTGCCCGGATCGGCAAAGCAAGGATCAGCGACGACCGATTCGGCATCCAGCCCTAGCTCCCGCCATTCGTCCAGCGTGGACACGTTCTCCAGCCTTTCGATGCGAATCTCTTTGCCGTCGCTCTGCCAGAGGACGTTCCCCTCGGAACGAACGGGCAAGGACCGCTCGCCCATCACACGGAACAGGCTGGCATCGCCGCCGTATGACACGATGTTGTTCCGGAACACGATCTCCTCATGCCCCCGATCCGAGGGATTGTCGTAGCTGACCTGCGTCTTGAGCCCATCCACAAAGACATTGTTCTCCAGAACGTTGCGGCGATTGCTGAACCACACGTGAACCGACTCGCGCGTCCGATAGACGACATTGTTCCTCACCACCATATCGCGCGTCTCGCATCCCAGGTAGATGCCCCAGCCAGGCGTGTGGTCGCCATACGAGTAGCAGTCGTGGATCAGGTTGTTGTCGATCAAGATATTGGCGTCCCGCACAAAGATCCCGGCCCCATCGTTGATGGTGTACATGAGGTCATGGATCTCATTGTGCGCGATGATAAGCGCCTGCTCCTGGTTCCGCCGCTCCCGTGGCTGGTAGTCGGTGGCCCAGTGCCGCGCATAGATGCCAGATTGGGTAACGTCATGGATCAGGTTGTGGCAGAACGAGCCCCCGCCGTCGTCGATGTTGATGCCCACCGCGCTGGGATACACCGCGCCGCAGTCGTGGATGTGGTTGTACGAGACATCGTTGGGCTCCTGGTAAAAGTTGCGCGTGATGATGCCGCCACTACCCGTGGACCAGATCTCGTTCCCCACGATACGGTTGTCATACCCCTCCATCTCGAGCGCATAGTTGCCCACGTGCCCGATCCGGCTGTCGACCAGGCTGCAGTGCCGCACATTGGAGAGGTCCACCGCCGACGGCGGCACGATGTCGCCCACATCGCCGCAGCCAGCATAGCCGGAGGGCGGCAGCGTCCAGTCGGCATGGAGGAAGGTCAGCCCACGGAGATGCACATGCTCGATCCAGGCATCATTCTCGGCGCTTCCATCAAACCGAACCAGCTCCGTGAGCACCGGAGCGACCACTTCCGCAGCCGCCGGGTCGCAGGTGGGCCACCAGTAGAGCTTGCCCGCCCTGCTATCGAGATACCACTCTCCAGGTCGCTGGAGACCTTCCAGCACGTTCTCGACAACATAGCGGTTGGGCCCCTGCCAACCAAAGGGGTGGCTGGGCTCAGGTCCGCCCGTGAAGGTCACCACGCGCTTGTCCGGATCCACCGCCTCCACCCGCAACCTAGAGTCGTTCCACGAGTGATAGACCAGAACCTCCACGTCTTCCAGGTTGTGCCAGGTAGCATCGATATCGCCCTCGCGGTAGATGAACGCGTTATCGCCCGCGGGCTCGACGATGCGATAATAGCCATCGTTGGGCAATCGGGCGCGGTCCTGACGTTGCCCGTTGACAAAGAGCTGGCGAAAGGCCCACCCGCCATCCCGCGCCTCGGGCACATCACACACCACGATCTCGCCACGATAGGGCTGCCAATCCGCCTGGATCCGACGCCCACCGCTAAATACCGGCGCGTCGCCGGGGAATGCTGCATAGGTAACGGGCGAATCCTCCGTACCGCTATCGGCAGGCGTCAGCACCCAAGGCTCGGCGAGCGGGTAGGTCCCTCCACGCACCAGCACCGTCACGGGAGCGTTCGCCGCTAGCTCAGCCCGCAGCGCACGAACGGCGTCGCGCGCGCCGGCCAGCGAGGCGAGCGGCCCATCGGTCAGGGCCTCGTTAGGAGCCGGCAGTTGACCTGACCAGGCGTCGTCGCCGTTGGTCGCCACATAGAGGGTGATGCCCTTGTCCTCGTTCATCGTATGTCCTCCTCATCACGCACCGAACGTCCCACTACATCACGTACGGCCCAAGCATAGTCCCAGCCCCCAATCATGTCCACCAACCCACCGTGAGCCGAACACCCCTGTCTCAGCCCTTGCGACCTTGCCCTTTGCCAATGGTCACCCTAGAATTTGCCTGCGTCGGCCAATCGAAAGGAAGAGGCTAGCGATAGTGGCAGCCGGCCGCAGATTAGGTGCATCCCCTCCCCTGTCAGCACTGCTGGGCACAGCCTGGCTAGCGGCGGCCAGCCTGGCCTATGAGGTAGCGCTGACCCGGCTGCTGGCAGTTGCCCAGTTCCACCACTTGGCCTTCATGGTGATCAGCCTGGCCATGTTGGGATCCGGGGCAAGCGGCACGCTGCTAGCCACGTGGCCACGCCTGGGCCTTTGGCGGCCCCGCGCCACCATGGCATGGCTGGCCATCGCGGCGGGGGTCTTGATGCCGGCCGGCCTGGTCCTGATGAACCTCGTCCCCTTTGACGCGTACACCATCTGGGATGCTCGCCAGATCGCGATTCTGGCTCTGCATTATATCATCCTGTCAACGCCCTTTTTCTGCAGCGGCGCTGCCCTCAGCCTGCTGTTTCGGCGGTATCCGCGAGCCATCGGGCCGATCTATGGCGCCAACATGATAGGATCGGCGCTTGGCTGCCTGCTGGCCTTGGCAGCCCCTTCCTTGGTGGGAGGCGAGGGCGTGCTGCTGCTGTGCTCGCTGGCGGCGGTCATCGCCGCCATCTGCTACGCGCCAAGCGGGAGTGGTCGCTGGCAACAGATGGCCGCAGCCTGTATCGGTGCTGTCGCCGTCGCCGGGCTACTGCTCGCGCCGCCCCTCCTCCAGGTATGTCTCTCGCCCTACAAGGGACTCTCCTACGCACTCCAAACACCGGATAGCAGCGTGGTCGCCAGTCGCTGGAATGCCATCGCCCGCCTCGATCTCGTCCATAGCTCGGCTGTGCACGCCCTGCCTGGCTTGAGCTATCGATCCACTGCCACCTCTCCGCCTCAGCTTGGGCTCTTTCGCGATGGCGACGATCTCAGTCCGGTGCTGCTGCTCGATCCCAGCACGGCGCTGGACGACGGACCTCAACTGGCGTTCGCACAATCCATGCCCACGACCCCGATCTACGAGCTCGCCCGCGACGGACGGGTTCTCGTCCTTGATCCTCTGGGCGGCCTGGAGCTCTGGGTTGCCTTGGCCCAGGGCGCTGGCTCAGTGGAGGCGGCCGTTGCCAATCCCCTGGTTGTGTCCATAGCCAACGGGATCTACCAGCATCCCCACGTGCGCGTGCTGCCCACCGACCCGCGCAGCGCCGCCCGTTCCAGCGACGCCTCCTACGACGCGGTGGTGCTACCGCTGACGGCGCCCTACCGACCGGTTCGCTCCGGAGCCTACAGCCTCACGGAGCAATACGAGCTCACGAGCGAGGCTTTCGCTGACTATGTAAGGGCACTTGTGCCAGGTGGCGTGTTCGCCGTGACGCGCTGGCTGCAGATGCCGCCCAGCGAGTCTGTACGCACCTATGCGCTGGCCGTCGCCGCGACGGAGGCAGTGTGCGGCGATCCGGAGACCTGGATCGTCGCCTATCGTGGCTATACAACCATGACTGTCCTGATCAAGCGAGGACCCTGGCAGGAGGCAGAACTCGGCCATCTACGCGAGTTCTGCGATCGTTGGGCGTTTGACCCGGTGGTCATGCCGGGGATGACCGACGCAGAAGCCAACCGCCACAACGTGCTGGATCGACCGGTCTACCGCGAGGCATTTATCGATCTTTTTCACGCCGACGACCGCGATGCGTGGTGCCGCGCCTATCCTTACCAAGTAGCTCCGCCAACCGACGACCGGCCTTTCTTCGGACATTATTTCCGATGGCGGCAGCTCCCCCAGCTACTGTCCGAGTTGGGCCATACCTGGGCGCCGTTTGGAGGTGCGGGCTACTTGGTCATCCTGGCGCTGCTGATAGTGGCCCTAGCCGCAGCCACCGCCCTGATTGCCCTGCCGCTGCTGGTCCACAGAGGAACGCGGGCCAGTTCGGGCGCCCAGCGATGGCGCACGGTCGTTTACTTTGGCAGCATCGGACTAGGCTACATGCTGGTCGAGGTGCCCCTCATCCAGCGCTACACGCTGATCCTAGGCCA
>JBNGEB010000107.1:0-7693 GCA_049975585.1 Anaerolineae bacterium | reverse complement strand
GGGTGGTGCTGCTGGCCGATGGCTGTGCCGTCGGCGATCTGGAGACCGTCCATGGCGTCCAGGCCGAGGGTCTCCAAGGCGGGCTCTAGGAAGCTCACTCCGGATACGAACCGCACCGCTAACTCGCGCTGCGGGGCTAGCTCAAGGATTCGCTGCACGGACGCTTCTCCTACCAGCGGGTGTCCGGGCACGGCATAGACGACGCCCTCTGGTCGCGCGCCCAGCTCGACCACTTTTTGGGCGATCTCCTCGTAAACCTGGTCAAACGAGTCGAACTGCTCATAGATGCTATCAAAGGTATGAACCCGCAACTGTTGAGGGAGATGCGGCACTGTTGGGTGTCGCTCGGTGCGGAGATAGACCTCCCCAGCCTGGGATAGCGTCTCCCAAGCCGAGAGCGTGAGTGTCGCTTTGTTCCCTGGGCCGAGGCCCACGATGGTGATGCCGGGACTCATGGTGTGTCCTTGTCTCTCAGCGTATGCCTGGCAAGGGCTATACTAGCGTGTTGAAGCAGTAGCCGATGCCGCGGACCGTAGTGATATAGCGCGGATTGGACGCATCTACCTCGATCTTCTGGCGAATGCGCCAGACGAAAAGCTTTGGATAGTCAGTTTCATTGACATACTCGGCGCCCCACACATGTTCCAACAGCTCCTCATGGGTGACGACCCGATTGGCGTGAGAGGCCAGGTAGAACAAAACTCGCAGCTCTGTTGGCGTCAGGCCCACGATGCTCCCGCCTCGTCGGACCTCCCATTTGTCGCCATCGATCACGAGTTGCTGGTCGGCATACAGGAGCGACGAATTTTCCGGCCGGGAGAACCGACTGCGGCGAATGACAGCCTCTACCCGGGCTTCTAGCTCGCGCATGCTGAACGGCTTGGTCACATAGTCATCGGCCCCAAGGCGCAGGCCGGTAACGCGATCCCCCTCACTCCCGCGGGCGGTGAGCATGACGATGGGCACGGTAGAGATCTCACGGATGCGCTGGCAGGTCTCCCATCCGTCCAGACCGGGCATCATTACGTCTAGGATGACGAGATCCGGTGCCTGTTCGTGCAGCGCACGGATCCCATCGCGGCCGTCGTACGCGCATACAATGCGGTACCCGTGGTTGGATAGGTAAAGCTCCAGCGCCGTCGTGAGGCGGCGATCATCATCGATGATGAGGAGCGTCTCCCGATCGTTCACGATATCTCCCAATCCTATTCGTGGAGAAGGAGCGTAACCAGACGATATGCTGCAATCCTGTGCGATCTTTCGACCAGTATAGCACATTCGTCAACGATCCCAAGCGCGTCCTGATCGATGGCAGGATGAAATCCGGATTCGTCTAGGGCCACATGCGTTGACACTTGCTCGAGCAGTTCCTATAATGCCGCCAGTGAAGCAGAGCTCTAAGGAGGCGTCCTCATGGCGTCTGACTCTGGAACGCGCTCGAGCTACCGTGGGGGAGGGGACAAGGACCTTTTCCCCAAGTGGATGTGGATCGTCGTCCCGATCCTGGTGATCCTGATCCTTGCAGGCTTATGGCAGTTGATGGTGGGTGGGGGCAACGAGACGGTGCCTTCGCCTACGCCAGAGCCAACGGAGGCTGCTACGGTAGTTGCCACAGCTCCCAGCGAGGAATCGGCGCCTACCGAAGCGTCTTCCGGAGAGCCGACGCTGCCTTCTCTCGATACGACGGCCACGCCGACGCGCGAGGTCTTGCCGCTTAGCACGTACACACCTACTCCGGCCGAGGTGGCTGTGACGCCTACGCCTGCCGAGAGCGAGGCCGCGGTCGAGTTGGCTGTTGGCGATGAGGTCACCGTTTCTGGCACTGGCGGGGCAGGGCTGAACATGCGGGCGGGCGCCGGTACCGGCCATGCGAAGGTCAAGACGCTGAGGGAAGGCGCCAAAGTCGAGATCATCGGGGGGCCAGAGGACGCCAACGACTATACCTGGTGGCAGGTGCGCGACGCGGATGGCGCCACCGGTTGGGTCGTGGAGGACTATTTGGCCAAGTAGAGCTTGGCGAGCTATCGTTTGCATCGTAGGCGGCCTGGGAGAGCGCGTTGCCTCTTTCCAGGCCGCTTGGCCTTTGACAGGTGCACCTGTGAGCACTAGACTTTCCGTGCGATGTGAAGTAGGGAGGATTAATGCCACGTCGAGGCCTTCAATCGCAGGACGCTCAGCAGCCACGGTGGTGGCGGGTGCTCGACATGGTGCTCCCGGCGCTTCTGGTGGGGGCCGCTGCGGTTGGCTGGGTGGTTGTGTTTTCCCCCCGACAACCTGCCTCTACCACGCCCGTGCCCTCTCGTCCGGCGATGACACGGGCGGTGCCCACGCAGGCACCGACCCTTTGGGGGACGGCTACGTATCCGACCGAGACCCCTGGTCCCCGAGGCACCGCCCTGGCCACGTTTACGGGCACGCCACCGGGCGTCATGACGCCCACAGCGGGCATAGGCGTGGATACGGGCGGGCTCGAGGTGGGCGGCTCGGCGGTGGTCTCCGGCACGGGCACCTCGGGGCTCAATATGCGGGCCGAGGCCTCTGTTTCCTCGCAGCACATCCTCACGTTGCGCGAAGGCGCCATTGTGCAAGTGCTGGACGGACCGCTACGAGACAACCAGTATGTCTGGTGGAAGGTTCGGGACGAGAGCGGCAACTCGGGGTGGGTGGTGGGCGAGTATCTCACGGCTGAGTGAGCCGCTCGCCGTATCGCATTCCCCTCGCCTTCAGAAGCTTGCCGTCCGGTTGCTGCTTTCCAGGGAGGCATACCTATGGGCCATGATCCTGCTGCGCGCATAGAAGACCTGCGTCGGCTGATTCGTTACCACAACTATCGCTACCATACCTTGAGCAACCCAGTCATTAGCGATGTCGAGTTCGATGCTCTCATGCGGCGCCTCCGCGAGCTGGAGGCGGAGCATCCCGAATTGGTGACGCCGGACTCTCCTACGCAGCGCGTTGGCAGCGAGCCGCTTCCCGGCTTTGAAAAGGTAGAGCATCCCCACCCGATGACCAGCCTGGCCGATGCCTTTTCGCGAGAGGAGGTCCTCGCGTGGTTGAGGCGAGCTCGGCGACTGCTTCCTGACGAGACCGAGCTGGCGTTCGTGGTGGAGCCGAAAATCGATGGGTTGGCTGTTGCTCTCACCTACGAGGATGGTGCTCTGGTCAGGGGCGCTACGCGAGGGGACGGGCGCGTCGGCGAGGATATTACCAGCAACGTCCGCACGATTCGCAACGTACCATTGCGCATTCCAGTGCCGGGAACGTCTGGTTCCGCGCCAGATGTTATCGAGGTCCGAGGTGAGGTCTATATCCCCAAGGACCTTTTCGCGCGGATGAACGAGGAGCGCGAGTCTGAGGGGGAGGAGCCGTTCGCCAATCCGCGCAACGCTGCCGCGGGCTCGGTGCGGCAGCTCGACCCGCGTGTGACGGCGAGGCGCCCGTTGCGCTTTATCGCGTACGCCATCGGCTATCTGGAAGGAGCCTCCGTTTCCAGCCAGTGGGAGGCCTTGGCGTATTTGCGGAATCTGGGGTTCTCGGTCAATGAGGACATCCTGCGGCTGACGGAATTCGACGACGTCTTGGATTACTGCGAGTCATGGCTGGAAGGGCGCGATCAGCTCAACTATGAGGCCGACGGCGTTGTGATCAAGATCGACGATCTGGCCATTCAGGAAGAGCTGGGGATTGTCGGGAATGCGCCGCGCTGGGCAGTGGCCTACAAGGCGCCTACCAGCGAGGCGACGACAACCCTGCTCGATATCAAGGTGAACGTGGGTCGAACGGGGGTCTTGACGCCCTATGCCGTGTTAGAGCCGGTGGCGTTGAGCGGCGTCACCATCCGGCAGGCGACGCTGCATAACTTTGAGGACTTGGCCCGCAAGGACCTGCGGGTGGGCGATACCGTCGTGGTGCGTCGGGCAGGGGAGGTGATTCCGCAGGTCGTGCGGCCGGTCAAAGAGCTGCGCGATGGGACAGAGAAGCCCTTCTCGGTGCCGGAGCGGTGCCCCGTCTGCGGCGAGCCGGTCGCTAGCGCGCCCGACGAGGTGGCGGTGTATTGCGTTAACGCCATGTGTCCCGCACAGCGCGTGCGGCACGTGGAGCATTGGGTCTCGCGCGGTGCTATGAACATCGAGGGCATCGGAAGCGCTCTGGCAGAGCAGCTTGTGGAAGAGGACCTGATCGCGGACGTTGCAGACCTGTATGCATTGCGCAAGGAGGATCTCTTGCCTTTGGAGGGATTCGCGGAAAAGCGCGCCGAGAACCTCGTCAATGCGATCCAGGAAAGCCGCGATCGAGCCCTGTGGCGGGTCGTGGCGGGGCTTGGTATCCGAGGCGTGGGCACGAGGGTGGCGCAGATTCTGGCGGAGCGCTATCCTTCGTTGGATGCCCTCATGGCGGCTGAGCAAGAGGAGCTAGAGGCCATTCCAGGGGTTGGCCCTCATATCGCGGAGATGATTATCGACTATTTCCAGAGGCCGCGCCATCGCGAGCTGATCCGCAAGCTCGAGAAGTATGGGGTGCGGCTGCAGCGAGAGGCCGAGGACAAGGAGGAAGACGAGCAATCGTTGGAGGGGCTCACGTTCGTGATCACAGGCACTCTCGAGGGACTCACACGCGACGAGGCCAAGAGCTTGGTGGAAGAGCATGGCGGGCGCGTAACGAGCTCCGTCTCGGGGAACACGAACTATTTGGTGGTGGGCGAGAACCCCGGCTCGTCCAAGCTCTCGAGGGCGCGTGAGTTGGGCGTGCCCGAGATCGATGTTGCTGCCCTGCGCCGTCTGATCCGCGGCGCGGACCTCTGATAGCGCCCGGGTTTGTGCGATGGGCGATAACGTCGCGTTGGCCCTAGAGGCGCTGCGGGCGTCGCCTGGCTTTATGAGGCAGGTGTCTGCCTGGCGGACGCTACCCCCGCGCGAGGCCCGGCTGGCCGATTTCCCAGAAGACCTTTCCCCGTCCGTGCGGCAAGCTTTGCAGCGCCGTGGCGTGACCGAGCTCTACGCGCACCAGGCCTCGGCGCTGGATCAGGTGCGGCGCGGGCATGACATCGTGGTGGCTACGCCCACGGCTTCTGGCAAGTCTTTGGTCTATCTCGTTCCTACGCTCAACGCACTTGCTGCCGATCCTCTGGCCAGCGCGCTGTGCCTTTTCCCCACCAAGGCGTTGGCTCGCGATCAACTAGCTACGCTGAATGCGTATGCGCAAGAGGCGGGGCTCGAGCCGCTGGCTTGTCCCTACGACGGGGACACGAGCAGCAGCAAGCGCTCCCAGGCGCGGTCCTCTGCGCGCGTGATCGTCACCAATCCTGACATGCTGCACGCGGGCATTCTGCCGCGGCATCCGCGTTGGCAGCGCTTTTTTGCGGGCTTGCGGTATGTGGTGTTGGACGAGGCCCATCAGTACCGAGGCGTGTTCGGGAGCCACGTGGCCAACGTGGTTCGTCGCCTGCTCCGTGTGTGCGCCTTCTATGGCTCGCATCCGCAGATCATCTGCTGCTCGGCGACGGTTGGCAACCCGCGGCAACTTGCCGAGACGCTGATCGGTCGCGAGGTGTACCCTGTCCTCGACGACGGCGCGCCGGCAGCGGAACGCACGTTGATCCTTGTGAACCCGCCCATGACCAACCGCGATCTCGGTGTGCGCGAGCATCCGTCGCGTGCAGCGATGCCCATCGTGCGCGAGTTGCTGCGGCAGGATGCGCAGACCATCGTATTCGTGCGGTCTCGCCTGGAGGCCGAGCTGATCACCGCACAGCTACGCGAGAGGATGGCGGACGTCTGCAAGCCCGAGGCTATCCGTGGCTATCGAAGCGGTTATCGATCTTCAGAGCGTCGGCGGATCGAGCGGGGATTGGCCGAGGGTGACGTGCGGTGCGTTGTGGCCACGTCGGCGCTGGAGCTTGGTGTGGATATCGGCGGCATCTCTGCTGCCGTGCTGATCGGGTATCCTGGATCCATCGCTTCCACGTGGCAGCGGGCGGGTCGGGCTGGCCGGCGCAGAGGGGCCAGCGCGGTCTTTGTGATAGCTGGCGACTCGCCGGTGGATCAGTATGTCATCTCCCATCCGGAATTCCTTCTGGAGCGGTCGCCGGAGCGGGCCTTGCTCAATCCGGACAACTTGCCGGTGCTCCTCGGTCACATCGGGTGCGCTGCATACGAACTGCCTCTGGCGACGAAGGAGACTTTCGGCGGAGAGGATCTCCCCGCCATTCTGTCCTTTTTGGAGGAACGAGGCAGGTGCCGCCGTTCTGCTCGCGGCTGGCTGTGGGTGGGGTCGGACTATCCAGCGGCCGAGATCGGGCTGCGTTCCAGCGGATCTGAGCAGATTGCTTTGGTGGATGCTCAATCCTCTGGGCCATCCGTGGTCGGGACCCTCGATGGCTTGGGGGCGGATCTGCTGGCGCATCCTGGCGCAGTGTATTGGCATGATGGACAGCAATATCTGGCGGACGAGGATGGCGCCCGCGATGGTCGGATTGCGATTCGCAGGAGCGACTTGCCGTACTATACGCGGGCTTTTTCCGATACCCGCGTGGAGGTGGAACGCGTCTGGTCGGAGCGTCGCGTTGGGGCTACATGTGTGGTGGAGGGCGCGGTCAGAGTCACTACACAGGTGACGGGCTTCCGTCGGATCGCGTTGTCGTCAGGGGAAGTGCTGGATAGGCAGGCGCTCGAGATGCCAGAGCGCGTGCTGGACACGCATGCCGCTTGGCTTGTCTTTGACGCCGATCTGCTCGACGAGCTGGCGGCCAAGGATCTCTACCGCGCCCCGGTGGCCTCGCGCGGCGCCAATTGGGCGGAACAGCGCGACCGTGCACGCGCGCGCGATGGCTACCGTTGCCGTCTGTGCGGAGCGCCAGAACGAGATGGGCGTCAGCATCATGTCCACCATCTGGAGCCATTCCGCAGTTTCCAAGGGTTGCCGGAGCCAAGCCAGCGTGAGGCTGAAGCGAATGCGCTCTCCAACCTGGTTACCTTGTGCGAGGCCTGCCATGCGCGGGTGGAGCGTACTATGGTGACCAAAGGTACCCTGGCGGGGTTAGCCTACGCTTTGAGCCATCTATTGCCGGTGCATCTGATGTGCGACGCGCACGACCTAGGCACGCATACCGATGTCCAAGGAGCAGAAACGGGCGGGGCGACGATCATGGTGTATGACCGTGCCGCAGGCGGGATAGGCCTGAGCGCCACTGCAGCAGCCTTGCTGCCAGAGCTGCTGGAGGACGTGGCTGACCACGTCTCACGATGCCCGTGTGCGGCGGGCTGCCCGGCGTGCATTGGCGCAGACGCGGCCGAGGATGCACGGGCCAAGGAGCGGGTGGTGGCACTGTCGACCGCCATCGTGCATGGTGTGTAGTGGCGCTTGCCTGGGCGGGGGCTTTACATAGTCTTAATGCAACGGGCCACAAAAGGGGTGTATGATGCGTTATGAGGGCGGACGTAGGGCTCTGCGCAATGGCGCGGCACGATGCGGTGGAGGCCGGAACAGTGCGTGACTTGCGGTATCGGCTCCACGAACTGGCGAGCCGGCAATGGCCCGAGCCGCCTTTTCAGTCGCAGGGCACACGCCGTTCCCTGGAGGAGGTCGTGGACGGCGTCTGGCGGCGGTCTGATAGCGGGCGATGCTATGTGACGGAACGTCGCTTCGGAGGCGGCTACGTTCATGGCGGTAGGCGGGTGGATGGGCTGTTACGGGG
>JBNGEB010000106.1:0-7772 GCA_049975585.1 Anaerolineae bacterium | reverse complement strand
CTAGTCCAGATCGGCGCCATCCCTAACGACCCGTCCACATCGTTGGGTCAGACGCCCTCGCCCGTTCGCTTGCCGAGAGTGCTGGGGCCAAGCGAGCGCGACCGTCTGCTGGCCACCGCACGGGATCTCGCCCAAGCAGACGAGCCCGACACGCGCCCCGATATCCTCGTGTCGCTGCTCCTAGCCACCGGCATCAAAAAGGCCGAATGCCTTGGCATTCGGCTCGGCGACCTCTATCTCGAAGCATCACCCGCCGTGACGATTCAGCCCGCCACCAAGAGCGCTCGGCCCCGGTATCTCCGGCTGCCAGATAGCTTCCCTCAGCAAGTGGCCCGCTACAGGCTTCAGTACAAACCCAAAGAGTACCTGTTCGAGTGCACGGGTCGGAACCTCGAGTACGTGCTAGACGACCTTAGACGCCAAGCGGGCATCGAACGGCGGGTAGGGTTCCGCATCCTCCGCTGGACATCGGCGGTGGACAGCCTTCGCGAGGGCATGGACCCCGAGACGCTTCGCCTCAGGCTAGGACTCGCCGAGGCTACCTGGGCCAACAGGCTTCCCCTACTGGAGCAGCTGGCTCAAGGCCCTCTCTAGCGACTCCTTCGCCGCACTAGGCTAGGCCTCTACGGCAGCAGGTAGCACAAACCAACGGTACCAGGCCCCGTGTGTACCGTAAGAGCGGGTGACAGGTCACACATCAGCACCTCGATCGGCCGCACGACCTTTTTGACTGCCTCGAGCAACGTCTCTGCATCGGCCTGCGCAGCCGCGTGGGTCAGCGCAATCTTGATGCGCGCCCCCGTTCCAGCGGCCTTTTCTACCAGGGCGGCAATGCGCCGATAGGCTCCCGTTCTGGTCCGCGCTACATGCACCGGTACCACCACGCCATCATCCATGCTGATGATCGGCTTGATATGCAGCAGCGAGCCCACCAGATGAGCCGAACGCCCGATGCGTCCCCCCATATACAGATAGCGCAAGGTGTCGGCGGTCTGCAGCATCCGTGTACGTGGGATGAGCCGGTTCACAAGCTCCATCACCTGGCTCAGTGGAGCATCCTCAGCCGCCAAGCGCGCCGCCTCCAGGGTAATCCAGCCATGGCACATGGAGACATTGCGCGTGTCCACGACTTTGATGGTGAGCTCAGGATGGTCACGAAGAACCATGTCGCGCCCCAGGAGAGCAGCTTGGTAGGCACCGCTCCCATCTGACGTCATGTGGAAAGAGACGATCTGGTCGCTCCTCTCCGCCGCCTCGCTGAACGCCTCGGCATACTCTCCAGGACCGGGATTAGCTGTGCGAGGTAGCTCGTCGTCGTCGCTCAAAGACTTCATATACGCGTTGAACTCGTCCGGCTTGATGTCCACCATGTCACGCGCGACGGTATCGCCAATGTGAACATAGTAGGGCACCATACCTATGGCATAACGCTGGTACATCTCTGGCGGCAGACTCGCGGTGCTATCTGCAATGACTGCCACGCTCATGGTCGCCTCACCTGTCCCGCGGCTAAGGATTCGGCACAGCCCCAACATAGGAACAGGATGCTCGTCGCGGTTCGCGAGCATCCTGCCACGATCAACGTCTGGCGCGCCTTACGAAAGGTGCTCTTCAAGGTAGGCAACTGCGTCGCCGACGGTCCGAATCTCCTGAGCGTCCTCGTCGGCGATCTCGCAGTCGAACTCCTCCTCAAAGGCCATGATCAGTTCGACCAGGTCCAGCGAGTCGGCATCGAGGTCCTCACGAAAAGACGACTCGGCCTTGATGGTCGCTTTGTCGAGCCCTAGCTCTTCAGCGACGATATCACGAACCCGCTCAAAGGTCTCTGTGCTCATACCTTGCTCCTCTGACTTGGTCAGACCTGTCGTGAGTATATCACCCGCCTGGGCAATGGTCAATCACGCCAGTCCCGACATACCAACTTACCTCCTTGTAACACAGATTGCCTCCGGTCGTTGCGCCCGATTCCGCGTTGACACGCTCCGTCCGTCTCCCTAGACTATGCGCATGAAGGAAACCAGGCTGGGACAGCTTCCACGTCGGAAACAGGAGCACCTCGATATTTGCCTAGCTGGTGACGTGAGCTCGGCGATCACGAGCGGAGCCGAGCGCTATCGTCTTGTCCCCCGCGCGCTGCCAGAGCTCGCGCTCGACCAGATAGACCTCAGCACCAAGCTGCTGGGCAAGCTCCTCAAAGCTCCCCTGCTTGTCTCCTCGATGACCGGCGGCACCCAACGCGCCGGCCACCTCAATCGCATTCTAGCCGAATCTGCGCAGCATTTGGGCATTGCCATGGGCCTTGGGTCGCTCCGCGCAGCCATCGAAGATCCGACGCTGCTGCCGACTTACCAGGTCCGCGACATCGCGCCGGACATCCTGCTCCTCGCCAATCTGGGCGCCGTGCAGCTCAACTATGGCATCAGTCCCGACGACTGCCAACGCGCGGTGGACAATGTAGGCGCCGATGCATTGATCTTGCACCTCAACCCTCTCCAAGAGGCCCTGCAGCCCGAGGGAGAGACCGATTTCCGCGGCCTGCACGCCAAGATCGCCAAAGTTTGCCAGGAGCTATCGGTGCCGGTGGTGGTAAAAGAGGTGGGACACGGTATCTCGGGGTCCGTCGCGGCCATGCTGCAGGATGCGGGCGTCGCGGCCATCGATGTCGCCGGCGCAGGGGGCACGTCGTGGAGCCATGTGGAAGCCCGGCGCGACCCCAGCATCGCCGCCGTGGCGGATGCTTTCCGCACATGGGGCATCCCGACGTTCGAGGCGCTGGTTCAGGTGCGAGCGACCACACCCGACTTGCCCATCATTGCCAGCGGCGGGATCACCAACGGCTTGGATGCGGCCAAGGCATTGGCTCTCGGCGCCTCTGCCGTAGGGTGCGCTCGGCCGTGGCTGCGTGCGGCAGCCGCTGGCCCCGACATCTTGACTTCGGCCCTCGACACCATGATCCGCCAGCTCCGAATCGCCCTTTTCTGCTGCGGCGCGTCAAGCCCGTCCGCGCTGGGCAGCCACTGCATCGAGGAGAGAGACTAGCTATGGACACCATACCCGGCATGGCCATCTACCGCCAAGCCATCGAGGAAGAGCTACGCCGCATCGTGACGGTGTCCCAGGGCCGTGCCGATGCCATGTTCCGCATGATGCAATACCACCTCGGCTGGATCGATCGCACCTGGCAACCCGTGAAAGGGCGCGGAGGCAAACGCGTACGCCCCATCATGTGCCTCCTGGCGTGCGAAGCTACCAGCGGAAACTGGGAACCGGCCTTGCCTGCCGCGGCCGCCATCGAGCTGATCCACAACTTTACCCTGATTCACGACGACATTGAGGACAACTCGCTGCAGCGCCACGGCCGCGACACCGTGTGGCACGTGTGGGGGCTCGCGCAGGGCATCAACACGGGAGACGGCATGTGGGCCCTGGCCCAAACTGCCATACACCGATTGCGCGACCAAGGGCACGCCGCAGAGACGGTCCTCGCCGTGTCGCGCCTGCTGAGCGAGAGCTGCCTCTCGCTTTGCGCCGGCCAGCACCTAGACCTCCGCTACGAGACCCTGGCAACCGTTAGCCTTGATGACTACCTAGAGATGGTTCGCGGCAAGACGGCCGCCCTTTTGGGCGCATCGTGCGCCGCCGGCGCCATCCTCGGAGAGGCCGAGGATCGCGTCGTCGAGCTCTACCGCGCCTTTGGCACGCACCTGGGCTTGGCGTACCAGATGGTCGATGACATCCTCGGCATCTGGGGCGACGCCAAGGCGACGGGCAAGCCCGTCGGCGGCGACATCCTGGCCCGCAAGAAGAGCCTGCCCATCGTGCACGCCCTCGCATGGGAACAATGTCAAGGGCGCGATGATCTCTTCCAGTTGTATCAGCGCGCCGAGCTCCGCGAACGCCACGTGAGCCAAGCCCTGGAGATACTCGAGGAAGCCGGATCGCAAGCCTTCACGCGCGAGCTGGCCAGCGAAGAGCTCGGCAAAGCCACCAAGGCCCTGCAGGCGATCGGCATCGACCATCCTGCCCAGGATAGTCTGGCCGCGCTTGCCTTTACCCTTACCCGCCGCTCTGCCTAGCGCGGAGAGTTGGCGGGGCCTAGATCACGCCCAGCAGCGCTCGCCACGCCGTCTCGACCTGCGGGAGCACCTCCATCGCATAAGCCGCGATGACGCTGAGAGCGTTAAAGGCCCCGTGCAACAAGATGCAAGGCCACACCGAATCGGTCTCGGCGCGCAGCACGCCAAAGATGATGCCCAGCACAAAGATGGGAGGCAGGGCACCCGGGAACACATGGATCACTGCAAACACGAGCGCCGTGAGCAGAATCGCCAACCACGTGCCAAAGCGGTTCTCGAGGCCCGCCTGCAGGAATCCCCGGAAGAACACCTCCTCCGCCACCGGCGCCACAAACCCAGCCACGACCAGCGCCGCGAGAAAGCCCCAGATCCCGCGACCGAACACAAGGCCGATCTCGGGCTGCGTAGTCCACTCGAGGTATGCGTTGATCTGACCCCAGACAAACGTTGCCCCAAAGGCGATGAGGAGACCGATAGCGACCATCGCCAGCATCCTGCCCCAAGGCACCGGGCGAAAGCCAAGCGTGGCAAGGCTGCCGCCGTACTTCCGAGGGCCGAACCACCAGGCCGGCAAGACCATGGCCCATTCGCCGAGGCCGAGCACAGGCGCGATGGTAGTCAGATAGCTCTCTAGATCTGCAGGCTGCAAGACCAGCAGTCCGGCAACGACTATCCCGAGGATCGCGAGGCCAACCGCGAATCCCGCCACCAGGGAGCCATAGATGACATCCTTTAGCCCCCACTCTGCCCGCGCATTCCTGCTTGTTTCCACACGCCTCTCCTAGCTAGCTCCTATCCCACATGGCCAGATCACAGCATCATGCCTTGGGAGAGCGGATGTCGCTTCGTTGACAGAGCAATCTGCCTGGCTATACTAGCCAGTAATATGTCCACTGCCAAACGCATCGATCTGCACACTCATTCGATATTCAGCGACGGCGAGCTTCTACCGTCAGAGCTGTTGCGCCGAGCCAGCGCCTTGGGCCATGCGGCCGTGGCCATCACCGACCACGCCGATGCCAGCAACATGGAGCTCGTGATCGGCCAACTGCGACGCCTGCTGGAGGCGCAGCCCACCGATTTCGCTGCCGCTCTGTTGATTGGGATCGAGCTCACACACGTCGCTCCTGCGAGCATTGACCCCCTCGCCCGCCATGCCAAAGACCTTGGAGCCGAGGTGGTGGTCGTCCATGGGGAGACCATCGTCGAGCCCGTGGCGCCTGGCACCAATCTGGCCGCCGCGCGGTCGCCTGCTGTGGACGTGCTCGCTCACCCGGGACTGATCACCCCAGAGGTAGCCCAAGCCCTGGCAGAACGCGATGCTCTCTGCGAGATCACGGCTCGCAAGGGCCACTGTCTCACCAACGGCCATGTCGCGCGCATCTGCATCGAGGCCGGCACCAAGATGGTGGTCAACACGGACGCGCACGCCCCCTCTGACCTGGCAACCCTGGCGTTCGCTCGTGCCATAGCCGAGGGCGCCGGGCTCGGACCCGATCTGGTTGACCAAGCTACCATCGCCAATCCGCGCCGCTTTGTGGAACGTATCCTCGCAGCGCGAGACTAGCACCATCGATTCTCGGAGGTTACACGATGGCTTTCCCGCCCATGCCCACGACCATGACATGCCCTCAGTGTGGAGCCAACTTTGTCGTAGAGGTCCACACCATCATCGATGTCGGTCAAGACCCAGATCTCAAGGACGCCTTTCTCCGTTCGCGCCTGAACTTTGCCCGGTGCCCTCAGTGCGACTTTGCGGGGCTCATCAGCATCCCGATCATCTACCATGACCCCGAGCATGAGCTGCTGATCACCTACGTCCCCCCAGAACTTGACATCAACGGAGACGAGCGGGAAAAGCTCGTGGGCCAACTAGTCAATGCCGTCATGCAGGCCGTCCCGCAAGAACAGCGCAAGGGGTACTTCCTCCAGCCTCGCACCGCCCTAACCTACGAGGGGCTTCTGGATGCGGTTTACGAGGCCGAAGGCATCAGCAAGGAAACCCTGGAGCAGCAACGCAAGGCGAGGCGTTTGATCAACAGCCTCCTTGGCAGCCTTGAGGATGACCAAGCGCTGGACGCATTGGTGGAGGAGCATCGCGAGGAGCTGGACTATTCGTTCTTCTTGCTGCTCAGCTCATTGATCGACGCAGCAAGAGAAGACGATACCTTTGGGCTCGACGCAGACGAGCTACAGCAGCTTCGACGGGCGTTGCTCGACCGCGTGGAGACCCCCACCCCACCCACTGCTCCCGAGGACGCAACGGTGGATGATCTCATCCAGCTCCTAGAGACAGCCGAAGACGACCGGGCCTTTGAGAGCGCCGTGATGCTCAACCGCGAGAGGCTGGACTATGCGTTCTTTGAGGCCTTGACCCAGCGCATCGAGGCCGCCCAGACCGACGGCGACAACGACCGAGCTGGCCAACTCACGGACCTCAGGCAGCGAATCCTGGACATCATGGATAGGCAGCGTCAGGCCATCCAAGAGTTGGAAGACGAGGCACACCTTCTCGTCATGGAGCTGCTCGATGCGGAGGACATGGCTGCCGCCGTTCGCGAGCACAAGGATGATCTGAACGACATCGTGCTAACCACCGCCTTGCGCCTGCATCAGGCCGCCAAGCGCCGCGGTGACGAAAAGCGCGCCAAACGTCTCGACGAACTGGTCTCTGCCATTCTCGTCACGATGGAGGAGAGCCTGCCGCCCAAGCAGCGTTTCATCAACCGGCTTCTGCGAACGGAAACGCCCGATGAGAGCAATGATATGCTGGAAGCGAACCGGGGCCTGCTAGACGATGAGCTGGTCGAGGTGATCGAGGCGTATGCGGAGGAGCTGGCCGAGAACGAGAGCGAGCTTGCCCACGAAATGCTAGAGCACGTGCAGAGGATTCTCAAACAGATCGAGGCCAAGCGCACCATCCAGCGAGGATAGCCGCCAAGGCGTCAGGGCAAAAACGCCGCGAACACGCGATTGCCCAAGAGGCGCCCTCGCGCCGTGAGGCGAATGCCGCGTGCATCCGCTTCTAGCAACTACATGCCCAGCAGTTGCTGGATGACGTCGCCGTACACGGATAGCAGGCGCGGGCGACCATCGTAAGACGCCGTCGCCACGCCCAGTCCCAGATACCGCTCATTGCGCCAGTAGCCGAGATTGTGGGGGATATCCCGCCGCGCAGCCGCCCCGAGATGCGCTTCGCGGGTCAGACCCATCATAGCCGGGATGAGGTGCGCCCGCCCTGCGAACGAGCAAAAGTCACAGTAGCGGCACTTGGCCTGACAGAAGGGGATATGAGGGTAGAGGCCAGGCATCCCTAGGAAAAAGAGCTCACGCTACTCAGAGGGGGCAGCGGCCAGCCGTTGGCGGGCCGAGCGTGCCGCGCTCTTGAGTGCGTGATGACACGCGGCCCGGAACGCGCCCTCATCCAAACCTGCCGGCGGTTCGTCGCCCAACGCTGCCATCTCGAGGCGGATCACCTCTGCCACGAACTCGCGCAAGCGCTGCTTGTCGCCAAGTCCCACGCCCAAGAGCATCTCCGCTGCTTCATCCAGCGCAGCCGGCACCATCCACACGGCTCCGTGGGCAAGACGGACCTCCTCAAAGCGCTCTCCATGATCGTCCAGGGAGACCGCCAAGGCCAGCGTGTGGCCGTCATCACGATCACCTGCAGCCGTGATGCCTAGTCCCGCACCAAGC
>JBNGEB010000105.1:0-7808 GCA_049975585.1 Anaerolineae bacterium | reverse complement strand
GCCGGGGATGCGCGTCGCCGAGGCGAGCATCCCCCAGAACGCCGCCCAAACCCACTGCCAGCGCCGAGCGTGGTACGCGGATGCAACCGTCGTCAGCAGAAACAGGCTCTCAGTGTAAACAGCCGAGAAAAAGAAAGCGCTTGGGAACGCGGCCGCGTAAAAGACGGCTCTCTCTGCCGAAGCACGGTCACCGGTGATGTCATTTGTTAGCAAATAGAGATAGATGAGGGCGGCCAAGAGCGACACATGGCTCACCAAGACGCCCGCGACCACATAGCCGCCGGTCAGCCGCCCCAGCGCTCGCACCAACACCGGGTAGAGTGGGAAAAAGGCGACAGAGCTCTGCGCGCCAGGGGTGTAAGCATAGCCGCGCTCTACGATGCTCAGGTACCAGCCGCTATCCCAGCGGGCCCAGACATCCAGGAACAGGTTGTCGGGGCGCTTGTGCCAGACCCAGCTCTGGTCCAGGCCGGGGATGGCAACCTCGCCAAGGTAGGCCGCCACCCACAGCGCAGCACGTGTCGCCAGGAAGGCCAGCAGCGGATGCACCAGCCAGGCCAGTTCGCGCGACGCTACCCAGCTACGCGCCGAGGCCCAACGCTGCCGCAGCGCGCTCACGAGCCCCCCGGCGCGAACTTCCAATAGAGCACCAGGTTCAGCCCCGCCAAGGCCAAAGCGCTCAGAAGCAACGGCAACCACACCTCCCACCAGACGCGGAAATGGCCGCGCCGCCCGTGCGGACTCTCGTCGCTCATAGGTGCGTCAGGGCGGCTTGCTCTGCCAGCGCGATAGCCCCCAGCACGCCGGCTCGCGCCCCTAGCTCTGGCGGCACCACGAAATGTTCCAGATCGGTGGTCACCTGTGGCACCTGCAGGTAGTCATTCAACAGAGCTTGCACGTTCTTGCGGATCATGGGGAACAGATGCGTTTGGTTCATCACGCCGCCGCCCATGATCACCCGCTGCGGCGCCAGCGTCAGCGTGTAGTTGACCACGCCCAACGCCAAGTAGCGCGCCTCGAGCTCCCAGGCAGGATGCCCCGGCGGCAACATCTCAGCGGGCTGACCCCAGCGCTCCTCGATGGCCGGGCCACAAGCCAACCCTTCCAAGCAGTCGCCATGGTAGATGCACTGCCCCTCAAAAGGATCCTTGTCCAAGTCATGCGGGATTCGGATGTGTCCCATCTCAGGATGCATCATACCATGCAGCAAGCGGCCCTCCACCATGCCGCCGCCGCCGATGCCGGTCCCTACAGTCAGGTAGATGAACGTGTGCAGTCCGCGGGCGGCGCCCCAGCGATGCTCGCCCAGAGCGGCGACATTCACGTCGGTGTCAAACTCCACAGGCACATCAAGAGCCCGCTTGATCTGGCCAGCAAAGTCGGTGTGCGCCCAGCCTGGCTTGGGCGTGGTCGTCACATAGCCCCAGGTTGGCGACCGAGGATCGGGATCGACCGGACCAAAAGCAGCAATCCCGATAGCGTCGAGCTCCCCGGCGCTAGTATGGTCCTTGAAGAAGCGGATCGCTCGCGGGATGGACTCCTCCGGCCCAGCGGTCGGAAAGCGATCCTCAGCACGGATATCGTCCGGCGCTGTGCCCACCGCGCAGACCATTTTGGTACCCCCCGCCTCGATGCCGCCATACACCCCCATCAGATGCCTCCTACGCTTGGTTCCCTCATAACAACTCCCACCCGTGCTCGCGGCGGCTCGGCTGCACCAAGCCCCGGCCGCCATCCACCCAGAGGGTGTCGCCATCCCTCACAGCCTCTAGCAAGCCAGCCACGCCAAACACCGCCGGCACGTCGTATTCACGCACCAACACCGCCGCGTGATCCAGCAACCCACCACGCTCAGTGACGACGGCCGATGCCATGCCAAACCAGGGGCTCAGATCATAGAGCGGCGTGCGCGAGCAGAGCACATCGCCCGGACGGACGCGTGTGGCCTCGGACAGCGAGCGGACGACGCACACGCGCCCCTGCGCGACGCCTGGGGAGATGGCACGCCCCCGCATAACGCGCGAGCCATCCAAGCCGTCGTCAGGTTGGGGCGGGGGCGCCTCTTCCTGGTCCCCCAAAGTCCTAGGCGGTGCATACCGTCGCCACTGACGGAGCAGTGTCCGGCGCTCCTGCGCGACCTCGGCCACCTGCCGGGTCTTCATCTCACCCAGAAGCCAATCGAGCAGCTCGTCATCGCGTAGGCAAAAAGCGTCCCGAGAATCCCTGACGGCCCCCGCACGCTGCAACCGGCGCCCGACCTCGACCACCGCCAGGTGCTCCAGCCATCCGCAACGCAACACGGGTTCGTCCTTGTCGGCGCGCAGAGGCACGTAGCGCTGAGCAAGGCGCAGCACATAGTCATAGATCCATCGACGAGGCCAGGAGATCTTTTTCGATCCGGCCGCTTGCTTGGGACGATCGATAGCTCTTGGCTGGGGAGGATGCCTCAGTGCCTCCTCGAAAGCCTCCTCATCCACGCGCCAGTCTGCCAAATCCCGCTGCTCGCCGAGCGGATCGCCCCCAAGGAACAAATGACCGTAGCGACGACGTAGGTCCGCCACGGCACGCTCTTGCGCGGGCCCTGGCTCGTCATATTTGGCCGCCACCCGTGCCACCGCCGCGTCACGCCTAGCGATAGCATCGCCGGCAACCTCTATCAATTCTGGAGCCGCTTCGCCTCCCACCCATCGGCGATGTAGCCGGGAAAAGAGTTCGCAGAGTCCCTGAGCCGCATCGTCCAAGCGGCCGCGCTCTACCGTGTATAGCTCGTTCAATCGCGTCAGCTCTTGCAGATAGCTGGCCAACGCGCGATCGTCCAGAGCGCCCAAATCGCGCTGAGCCCATCCCTCGAGCTGAGGCCGGCGTGCCTTTTCCAAGGCGTGGAAGGAGCGATCCAGCGAGCGCGCCGCCCATAGCCGCTGCGCCGCCAACACCAGCCACATAATGGTCGGAAGGCGCGCGGTCTCTGACGGCAACGGCGACTCTTCCGGGCGTTCGTAGAGATAGCCCCGCAGATAGAACTGGACCTTGCCCCGCTCCCCTCCCAATCCCTTGAGCCGCTCGCGATAGTAGGCAGCCGTCAGCACCCCACTGCGGCTGCGATGATACCAGGAATAGGGCTGGGCCTCGCGCGGTGGGGTGTTGGGGGGGAGTACCAGATTGAGGGGCTTGCGATCATCGCGGCCCCGCCGCAGCGAGACGGGCAAATAGGGAGGCACCCGGCTCAGGGGACGTACGCGTAACACCTGCACGGCATCGCCCACCAACGCCCACTCGATGGCTTGGTAGCGTTCATGACGTTCGTCCAGCAGCAGACCAAGCCGAGCGAGGGCGCGATGATGCGAGGGCATGTCCTCGGACTCGTTGTACGGGTCAAGACGATATAGCTCAGGTTGCCCAGCACATTGGCACTCGAGAAGGAACACGTCCGGGTTACCCGTGGTAGGATCCGCCGTGAACAGGGACCCCTGGGCGTCCAGAGGCAGCTCAGGCTGGATCAACACCGCCATAGCCGAGTTGAGCAGATCCACCTGGAAGCGCGAAGCGTAGGCCAAGGCTCGCGCCGAGAACAGCGACAGCCAGCATGCGACGACGGCCTCCACGGCGGCATCCAATCCCTCCACGCCGAGAAGCGTATCGTGCTGCCCCACAAAGCTCTGGCGCGGGCTATCCTCGTTCAGGGCCGAGGACCGTACGACCACCACCTTGGCGCCCAGCTCATCCAACGCTGCCGCCACCGCCTCGCGGACGTCATCGGGGACACGTCGCACGGCAAAGGCCGAGCGGATAGCCCACTCGGCCGCCTGAAAATGCGCCAAAGCCGTGGGCTGCATGGTCGAAAGGATCGAAGCGATCTCTCCAGCCAACCCACCCTGTCGCATGAATCGCCGATACAGCTCTGTGGTCAGGATGACACCTGGCGGCACAGGGCACCCCACACGATGGGCATCGCCCAAGCGCGCGGCCTTGCCGCCGACGGCGGACAAGTCGTCCAATCCGACGTCTCGGAGACGACGGACAGTCGACGACTGAGTGGCGTCCTGCTCAGGCATACAACACGTGGCTCCGTAGAAAGCGAGCGACGTCCTCCCAGAAACTGGCGATGGTCTCGCGCTTGCGCCACCCATGTCCTTCGCCTTCATACACCCGATAGGTGTGAGGCACGCCTCGCTCCTTGAGCGCTTCCACAATAGCCTCGGCCTGCGCAAGCGGGACGACTTTGTCCTCCTTGCCCTGGAAGATGGCGACCGGATCGGCGATGCGATCGGCATGACGAACCGGGCTGCGCTCACGATACGCGGCGGCAGCCTCGGGCAGGGGGCCGACGAGGCTATCGGTATAGTGCGCCTCGAACTTGTGAGTGTCTTCCGAGAGAGCGAACAGGTCGGTCACGCCGTACATGCAGATGCCGGCTGCAAACAGCTGCGGATACCTGGCCATGGTCTCTAGCACCGTATAGCCCCCGGCGCTGCCTCCCATGATGGCCATGCGTTCGCCATCTGCGAACCCCGACCGGGCACAGTACCGTGCGCCGCTGGCTGCGTCCTCGACGTCCAGCAGGCCCCAGTTGCCGCGCAGACGATTGCGGTATGCGCGGCCATAGCCAGCGCTTCCGCGATAGTCCACGCTGAGCACGGCCCACCCGCGCGTCGCCAGGAACTGTGCGGAGCTATCCCATCCGCGACGCGCGCGGCCCGTAGGACCGCCATGCACCATCACCACGAGCGGGGGACGCTCATCCGCAGGTCCGCCTTCGGGGGCATAGAGAAGGCCATGGACATCCTCGCCATCATCGCTGCGCCACGTCAGGAGCCTGGGCTCAGCCAACCTGGCAGGATCCAGGCGCTCCGCCGTTGCTCGTGCCCTCACGTGCACACTGTCGTTTTCAGTATCCCACACGAGGACGCGGGCGCCAACCTTGTGCGACGAGCCGATGCAGGCCAAGCGTCCCGCCGCGCTGACGGTGGGCTGTTGCACGTGATCGTAGGCGCTCAGAGCCGCCACGGGAGCAGGCTCAGCACCATCCAATGGCACGCGCCACAGGGTATCTTGGGTGTCGCCGCGCCGCACGGCATACAGCGCACTGCTATCCGCAGCCCAAGCGTAGCTCCTCATTCCCTGCGCCCAAGCGGGCTGTCCATAGTCGGCGCCCCCCTTGGTCAGACGAAGGCTATCGCCGGTATGGAGGTCACGCACATAGAGATCGTCCCACCCTTCGGCGTCGCAGACGTAGGCCAACCAGCGGCCATCGGGCGAGAAGGACGGCTCGGTGGCGGAGGTGCTAGCATCACCAGCCACAACGACGCGTCCTTGTACGCTGGGAGTGGTGCCTTCCTCCTTGGCCACGGTAGCCAATACCAACCGACTCCCATCCCAGGGCATGTTGGGATGATCCCATTCGACCCAGGCGAGATGGCGTCCGCCAGGATGCCATGTGGGCGACATGTAGAAATCGGCGCCGGTGGCCAGCTTCTGCGGCCATCGTTCGCCCTCAGCGTCCACGATGGCTAGCAGGTCCTCGGAGCCGTCCGAGTGGACGTAGGCAATCCAACGTCCGTCCGGCGACGGCGCAGGCGAGGCCACCGAGCCATAGCGAGGCGTCAGGGCTTTGGGGCGTCCGTAGCCATAAGGCACACGGTACAGCCGCCCTTCGGCCGTGAACACGGCTCCATCCTCGAGAGCCGTCATAGCACCGCCGCCATAGCCGACCTCCCCACGAGCCGAGCGATGCACCGTGAGATCGCACCGGGCCGCGTCGTCGGTGCTCATCACCAAGACGTTCTTGCCCGAGCGACCTTCGATCCACAAGAGACGCTCGCCCGTGGGATCCCAGCCCACGTCCGAGAGACGGAGCTCCTCGGCCATCATGGCCGGCGTCAGATCGCTCCGCCAAAGCCCATACGATCCCTTTGCCATCGTGGCCTCCCAACTGACCGCGCCCTGCAACGCGGGAATCCATCGGAACGGCAGCAGATTAGCACAAAAGAGAGGACCCCTCAATGTCCTCTCTTGCGATTCTCGCCTGATGGTCTTTTCAGGACGCATCCGCTTGAGCTCAGCAAACAGCTCTGGAGTTACATTGGCCATCACACTCTCTAGCTCTTGGTCGCCAAAGGCAGTCACCCGGCCTTGCTCGTAGCTGCGCTGCACATAGTCCACTAGCGGGGTCAGCCGCCCGTCGCGCTTGTCCAACTGGAAATCGTCCGGCACCCCGAAATGAGAAAGGATCCAGTGGAGCAGGCCCGCAGCGCCCGAGGTTTGGTTGATGAGCACGCGTGGCCCACGGCCGAGGATCTTTTTCGTATCAAAGATGTTATAGATCTCCTCGTCCTTGAGCAGACCGTCGGCGTGGATGCCCGCTCGGGTCGTGGCAAAGTCGCGCCCGACCAGCGGCGTCATGGGTGGGATCTCGTAGCCCAGCTCCTTCTCATAGTAATCAGCGATCTCGCTCACCACGGCGAGGTCCATGCCGTTCGGCGTGCCTCGCAGCGCAGCGTACTCAAACACCATAGCCTCCATGGGCGTATTGCCGGTGCGCTCGCCAATGCCGAGTAGCGTCGTGTTCACAGCCGACATACCATAAAGCCACGCCATCGCCGCGTTGGTCACGGCCTTGTAAAAGTCGTTGTGGCCATGCCACTCGAGGAGCTCGCTGGGGAAGCGGGCATGGTGCCAGAGGCCATAGGAGATACCGCACACGCTACGCGGCAGCGCTACGCCCGGATAGCTAACTGCAAATCCTAGGGTGTCGCAAGCTCGCAGCTTGATGGGGATGCCGCTCTCCTGCGAGAGACGCCGCAGCTCTAGCGCCAACGGCACCACAAAGCCATAGAAATCGGCGCGAGTGATATCCTCCAGGTGCACGCGGGGGCGCACGCCAACGGAAAGGGCCTCCTTGACCACCCCAAGGAACTGGTCCATGGCCTGGCGACGCGTCATGCGCAGCTTGCGAAAGATGTGATAGTCGGAGCAGCTAGCGAGGATGCCCGTCTCTTCGATGTCCATCTCCTTGACGAGCTGAAAGTCCTCCTTGCGGGCACGGATCCAAGCGGTGATCTCTGGAAACTCAAAGCCCAGCTCGCGGCAGGCATCTACCGCAGCACGATCCTTCTCTGTGTAGAGAAAGAACTCGCTCTGCCGAATCATGCCATTGGGACCACCTAGATGGTGCATGAGCGTATAGAGGTGGACTATCTGATCCACCGTGTAGGGCTGGCGCGCCTGCTGGCCATCGCGGAAGGTCGTGTCGGTGATCCAGATCTCGTCCGGCGGACGCATGGGCACGCGACGATGGTTGAACGGAATTTTGGGCACCTCATCGTAGGGATAGAGCAACCGATAGAAGTTGGGCTCCTCTACGTCCTGTAGCGTGTACTCGTACTCGGTCTGCTCCAGCGTGTTGCTTCTGTCGCTAAACTCCAGCACCATGATATCTCTCCTCGCTTTCCCACCGCCAAGTTCTATACTTGCCAGTTGACCAACTCGGCGTACAAAAAAGCCAGTCATTCCGGTCTGGGAATGCTGGCCCGTCACCTTTGAGCGATGCCATACGCGCCTACCCCAGAACCGCCTCCCTCCTTTCGGGAGCCGGAACAGGCCTAGCGGGCTTGGCGGTGATGGCAACGGCTCGGTGCAACAAAGCAGACCTCCGACGTACACAAAAAGGCGCCCCGCGGGCGCCTTTGCTCGCGGCCATTAGCCGTTTCATTGATCTTATCACATGGGATATTGCCTGTCAAGCTTTCATACCTATGGGTTCTACGTCAAGAAGTGTGGTGCTAGCACGGCGCCGCAGCAAAGCTGGGTGG
>JBNGEB010000104.1:0-7874 GCA_049975585.1 Anaerolineae bacterium | reverse complement strand
GGTACACGGTGACCGTGCCTCCCTGAGCGCGCGCGCTGACGCTGAGTTGGACCCACTGGTCGAGGGTGCGATTCGGCTCTGACCAGACGATGTTGTTGGACCGCCAGTCGGTGCCTCCCGTTGGGTCGATGCCCACCATGAGGGCATAGGCCCCGTCCTTGCTGACGAGCGGATCATCCTCCGTTGAGCTCCAGGCTTGCGCCCAGGCGGTCAACGTCACCTGACTACCGGCGGGGACACTGACCTGTTGGTAGATGCCGGCTCGGTGCGTTGCATAGACCTTGCCCCACTTTTGCGCCCAGGTGCCCTCCTTGATGCGCTGTGTGCCGTGCCACTGAGCGTTTTCGGCGTCCCACTCGGGGCGGTGGTTGAGCCCCTGATCCTGGTGCGGACCGTCTTGGAACCAGGGATACCAACCGTTGGCCACCTCCATCTCGCCCACGTCTCTAGCTGAAAAGCCGTCCTCAAAGTTGGGATTCACCAGAGGCGTACCTGGACAGTCGGCACTCACCACGCCGGTGAGCAAGAGCGCGATCAATATCGCCAGCACGGTCGCCGCGATGGGGCGATTGCGAGAGACACGCATCACGGATACTCCTTTTTCGCAGGGGTTTCATGGCCAAAGCGGTAACACGATTTGGTCGGCATCGGATAGAGCGCCACTCGGCATGACCGGGTGCAGGTGCTCCATCGTCGGATACTTGTAGAGGCCAACCGCGAGTTGGGCTGTCTCTGGAATACCGCCGACAGCGTCAATGACATGGATATCGGCTAGGACATCGTCTGGACGCCAAGCGTCCGTTGGGTAGTAGCCCAGGCCGGTAGGGCCATCATGTTGGCCGATCAGCTCTCCTTCGTCAAGCAGATGCACGAACGCCACATAGTTCGTGTCGAGCGATTGCTGACAGCGCCAGAATAGCGTGACACAGATCCGCTCATTTGGCAAACGGCTCACCTCGTACCCCAAGAGGGATATGCCATGCTGCCATGGCTGGTTCAGGTTGGCGGGAGCCTCTTCCCGTGGCCCCGCCTCAAAGGCGACGTAGAGGAGGCGCGGCTCCAATTCTAGGTCGCCACGCTCGAGGGAACCCTCGCGCACCCGGATGAGGCGATCTCTTGGCAATGCGGCGCGGGCCGAGGATAGGTCCTCGTACGGCCAGGCCACGACGAGGGCCCACTGGGCGCTTGGCGGCTCGCTGGCTGGCAGGAAGCCTAGTTCGGCATGGTGACATAGGAAGCGTAGAGACGGCCAGTTGTCCCACAGTCTGGGGGCGATGTACGCTTGCCTGGTGTCCTCGCTAGCTTGTGGACTTGCTGGGACGGTCTCTCCCTGCCAACCCGTTCCCAAGAATGCGTTGAAATCGGCGGCGAGCGCGGTCGCGCCGGCCTCAAAGTTATAGTAAACGGCCTCGCTATCCAGATGACGGAAATAGGCGTGCATGCCTGCGCCTGCGTGAGCCAGCAGCAGGACGACCGTAGCGATCCCGGTGATACGCGGGCCGATATGGGGTCTCACCAGGCGAACAACGTGGGCGATGCCGAGAGCGGGAAAGATGTACAGGACCGGGAGGACGCCACTCCCCCGCAAAAAGTGAGGAGCCCCTTCGGCCAGGATGGTCGGCAGCAGCATCACGCCTAGACAGACGAGGGCCAGGACCATCCCTGGAACATGGCGGGCCCGTCTCGCCGCCAGATAGGTACCCAGCGCAAAGGCTGCTGCCAGCAGTGGCTGGAATACCGGGCGCAACGGGATGTTGTGGCGCGGGATGAAATCGCCACGCCAGATCCATGCCAGGAGCGTGCGACCTATGTTGCCGGCTAGCGGTTGCCATGGCTGGCCGCCGTGGATCGAAGCATTGAAGATGCTCACCTGGCTGGGGCGTGCGACGGTGGCGTCCCAATGGGCAGCCATGTACCACAGAAGGGGGCTGGCCACAGCGATGGCGCCAAGGCCAAAGGTCAGCCAGCCCTTCCACCAGGCCCGGCCCCGTCGCCATGCGATGAGCCACGCGATGACAAACGCCAGCGCCCCGAATCGGGCGGCGAGATACGTGTACCAGCTCAATCCGTAGGCGATACCAGCCAGAAGCGCCAGCGTCCACGAGCGGAATCGCGAGGCTCGGCACCATAGCGCCAACGAGATGGCTAGGATCGGTATCATGACGACGGCGCGGAACGCCACGCGGCTTAGGTTCACGCTCCAAACTGTGGTCGCAGCGAGAAAAGCTGCCACCAGGCCTTCCAGAGGCGAGGAGAGCTCTCGGGTCAGCCAGTAGATGGTGGGGATCGTGAGCGTGCCGACGATGGCGGACGTGAGGCGCAGCGCCAGGGGACTCGCTCCCAAGAGCGCTATCGGCAAGGCTAGAAGGTAAATGAACAGCGGCTCGCGGCCGTTGTTGGCCTCAAAGAAGAGGGGGGTTTGTCCTTCCAGGACGGCCAGGGCATCCAGACCATTGTAGGCCTCATCGCGGTAGATCCCCGGAGGCAAGCTGCCGAGTTCGACAAAGCGCAGCGACGCGCCGATGAGGAGGATCACGATGAGCGTCACGATGAGCGTCACGGCCGCCAGACGCTCACGGGTCCCGGCCTTGGGTTGGGGCGAGGCTGTATAGCCTGGAGCCATAGGTCCGTGACTCCTGGGTCGCATATCGTCAGAGGTGCCGGCTCACAGGAACGATAGGACGTCGTTGCCCGGAGGTGCGACGTGGCCGTGCCCAAGATGAGACGCAAGCCGCTCCATCACGCGCACACGCAATCCGTCGAGAGCCTTTCGCCCCTCGGGCGTCGTACGCAGGTGAAGCGGCGAGGTGCGGTGATCGTACATGCGCGCCGCTACGCCCACCGGGATCTCAAGCCGGGTATAGACCCAGAGCAGCAGCTCGCCGTAGAGCTCTGTATGGTGGAACTCGCCAAAGGCTGTGGTCGGCTGTTGCTCCCAGGTTAGGCGGGGCACTTGCGCCACGATGGTGTCGCGCAGGAACGCCTCGACGATGGTGCAGGTTTCGGGGCCATAGTGCCAATAGTCGCTCTCGCTCAGCGTAGAGAAGATGGGATCGTCTGTGGCGAGGCGCTCGGCTTCGGCTCGGCCGTAGAGCTTGTATCCGCTGCTGAGGTCCGGAGGATCGGCCCCCCGACAGTGTTGGAGATCGGGCGTGCGCCCCTGCCTGGCCAGTGTCCAGATGACTGCATCGAGGGTGACTTGATCCAGGAGCGTCTCCAGTTCCCCTCTCACCCATCCCATGGGATGGTGTCGGCTACCTCGCGATCCAATGACGATGAGGCGCGTGTGCCCATAGAAGCGTTCGAGCGACTCTGCGGCCGCAACCAGCGCCGGGATGTGGGCAGGCAAGTGGTCACCGTCGCCGTCCCGGATGATGGCATAGCGAAGGTTATCCCTCTGCGACAAGAGTCGTCTCAACCCCTCTCGTAGGGCCCAGAGTTTGCCTCCGTTTTCAGGCAGTACCAGGAGGCGGTAGGGACGGCCATAGCTCTCCGCGAAGCGCTCGTTGGTCTCTGCAGCCAGGGTTGCCGTTCTGTCGTCGCCGTCCACCACCAGCCAGGTGGCATCGGGCGATACATAGTGGGGGCAATCGCGTACGGTCAGCCAGATCAACTCGCGGACCGTGTCATTGGAAGGTTTGCTGGAAAAGTAGGTTGGGATGATGATGCCCGCATACGGCGCAATGGGGCCGAATGACGGTGCAGATGACATGAGACCCTCCACAAGACGTGTCAACTGTGGCAGCATGTCACGTGTGGCGGGCCCTGTCAAATCGGATGCTGGCTCGATGCTTCATTGACAGAACTGGCCTCGCGTGCTAACGTCGAGCCCATTGGGGGGAGCAGGTGGCACATCAGCGCTTTCGTTTTCGCAGTCTGGACAAGCTTGATGAGACCTGTGAACGCCTAGGGGTCTCTTTACCTTTGGCATCGGATCTGGCACCGCTGGCTCGCAGCGTGCGCATCGGGCGGGGCGAGGCACCGAACTCAATGGCCGTCCATCCCATGGAGGGCTGCGATGGCACGTCAGACGGCAGGCCGGACGACCTGACGCGACGCCGCTATCGTCGGTTTGCGGCGGGCGGATGCGGTCTGCTTTGGTTTGAGGCAACGGCCGTGGTGCCCGAAGGGCGGGCGAATCCAAGGCAGTTGCTGATGGCGCCCACTACCGAGCCGGCCATGCGGGAGATGCTTGTCTCCTCGTTGGCGGCGGCGCGCGCCTCCATGGGGGAGGACTGGCGGCCCTACACGGTGCTGCAGCTAACCCACTCGGGTCGCTACAGCCGACCGGAGGGATGGCCGGCGCCGCTGCTGATCCAGCATGACCCGCTGTTGGACGGGCCTGTGGGAGCGTCGCCCAAAGCGCCGGTCGTGTCTGACGCGTATCTAGATAGCCTGATCGATACCTATGTGGGGGCCGCGAGGCTGGCGCAGCGGTGCGGGTTCGATGCGGTGGATATCAAGGCCTGCCATCGCTATCTGATCTCAGAGCTGCTAGCGGCGCATACGCGTGAGGGGCGCTATGGTGGGACGTTGGAAAACCGAACGCGTTTGCTGCTGGACATCGTGCGTGCCATTCGTCGAGAGGTGCCTTCGCTGGACGTCGCCGTGCGTCTGAATGTGTACGACGGGCACCCCTATCCTTGGGGATGGGGCGTCGATCGCGACGATGCGCAGGTGCCTGATCTGTCGGAGCCCCTGTGGCTCGTGAGTGCCCTGCGCGATGCCGGCGTCGCTCTCTTGAACGTGACGGCTGGCAATCCCTACTATACGCCGCACATCAATCGCCCGTTCGATGACAACGTAGAAGATGGCTATGTGCCGGACGAACACCCATTGGTGGGCGTGGGTCGCTTGGTAGAGCTGGCTCGCGGGGTGAAGGAACGGGTTCCCGATCTGGTGGTGGTCGGCACAGGGTATTCGTGGTTGCGGCAGTACGCGGCCAATGCCATGGCGGGCGTTCTGGAGCGGGGCTGGGCCGACATCGTCGGGGTGGGGCGTGGCGCCTTTGCCTACCCGAACTGGGCCAGAGACGTACTCGAGCGGGGCGCTCTGGACCGACGTCGCGTCTGTATTGCATGTAGTCGGTGCACGCAGATCATGCGTGACGGTGGACGAGCCGGCTGCGCCATCCGCGACCGCGAGGTGTATGGCCCGATCTATGACGCAGGCCGGAGACGGTCGGGGCGCTAGGAGACGATCGGTCAGGCTGGAGGTCCCATGTCGGTTGTGCGGTTTGTGGTGAATCTGGTCTTGGCTTTGGTGCTCATCGTCGTGGCGAGCGGGGTGTTGGCCCTCGGCTATGGCAGCGCGGTGGCTAGCTCGTGGGAAATCGCGGGACTGGATGTCGGCCAGCCGGAAGGCGAGTGGCTCTGGCTGGACGGGGAACCCTTCTACTACCGGTTCTGGGGAACGGAGGAAGGCGAGCCGGTGGTATTGGTCCATGGGCTTCAGGTCGAGGGCTCTGAGACGTGGGAACCTACGGCGCGTGGGCTGTCGCGGGTTGGGTTTCGGGTGCTGACCGTCGATCTGCGCGGGTTTGGTCGGTCCACGAGATCAGGTGATCAGGCGGCGTTCTCGCTGGAGGCTCAGGCAGACCTCCTAGCCCGCATGATCCACCAGTTGGGGCTAGCAGATGCCATGCTGGTGGGCCACGGCTGGGGTGGTACGGTGGCGCTGCGAGTGTCCGAGGACCAGCCACAACTGGTTGGTCGTGTCGCGTTGCTCTACCCGGAAGGCATGGAGGATCAGCGACTCGTGCCTGGTCGGACGCTCCAGTGGCCGGTGGTGGGGCCTGCGTTGGTGTGGGGCGCCTATGCAGGCGGACCATTGTGGGCCCACCAACAACGTCAGGGGTTCCTCGATCCCACGCTCATGCCGTCGGACTATGTGCGCGACATGCGGTCCCTGGCGCGGGTGATCGGCACGCTGGAGGCTTGGCAGCGCATCGGAGGTTTATCGACGGAAGTGCTCTATGATCCCGTCGAGCACCCTGATGTCCCTATTCTCGCCATTCGCTCGACGGCTACTGACAAAACGCTGAAGCCTTTGTGGCTTGCCGACCTACCGGAAGAGCGCCTGGTGAGCGTGGAGGCGGGACGGTGGCTGCACATCGAACGGGCAGACACTGTCAGCGCACTGCTTGCAAGCTTTTTCCGAGAGCCCTGAGGCGCGAACCGCCGCCGGCGTTTTACCCCCGTCGCTTCCCTACGGGAGCGGCAACCCCAGCCTCTTGGATGGCATTGCCCTTGAGCTGGCGCGCCGGGATCTTGAAGGCCGAAGACCGTAGCGGTCCGTCGTTTTGCGGAGGTGCCCTAGGGTTAGTCGCGCATGGTGACGAGCGCCGCATGGCTGCGTCAGAGGTGGCGCTCTGGTGAATCCTATATAACCATGATCGCTTACGCGGTGGGCTCCTGCCGGTTCTAGGATCGCTCCAGAGCGCTCTCGCGAAGTTGCGCGAGGGTGTCGGCGGCCGAGTCGAGCTTGAGCTCGCGCAGCTTGGCCTCTTCTGGCCAGCCGAGCTCGCGGTCCCAACCCGACAGCTCGTAGTAGCGCTCGAGGAGGTCCTTGAACTCGTGCGCATCGGCGCTGAGATGGCTGCCGTCGGTCTTGTCGGACCACTGATAGTGTGGGATGACGGCCTCATCCAACGCGCGGGAACGACCATTGTTGCGGATTTCGATGCAGCGCTCCAGATTGAGGACGCGCTCGGCCGCTGGGCGACGCATCGCCTCGGGCTCCACGTCCAGGCCCGTGGCGGCTTGGAACAGCAACCACTCGGCGTTGCCGTTGCCGATCTCGTCATCTGGGACGGGCGTGCCGTCCTCGGGCGGGAGCTGAACCACGGGGTACTTCCAGTCGCAGACGCCCATGCTGTCCTTCAGGATGGCGCAGTGCTGGTGGTACATGGTGACGTGCTCCAGCCACTGCGTCCCAGGGTACGCGGCCGTTTCGGACCCATAGAGGACACGCGAGATCTGCTTGAAGCGGTCAGGCACGTCCTCAGGATTGCGAGGGCTATCGGGATAGCCATACAGCGGGTTCAGGAAAAAGAACCCATGGGTGCTCGGCGTCACGTCGCGCGTAGAGACGGCATAGAGCAGCGCCGAGTGTTCCCAGAAGGGACTCGGGTGCCGTTCCATGGTGCGGCCCTCGCGATGCCATCCGTGCCCCCGGCTCCCTGCATCCTCAAAGAACTCGGCCAAATAGCACGGTCCAATCCGATGTTTGTCGTAGAAACGTGCCAGCCCCTCGGCATAGTCGTTGCCTAGGCCGCGACGATGGGCCACGTCGATCAGCCAGCGCCCCCACCACTCGGCGTCGTCGATATTTAGCGGCTCGCCGGCGATCTCGGTGATCCCCAGGTCGCGGAGAGCGCCGAAATAGTGGCTCCACGTATGGTGTACCCAGTTGGTGATGCCTAGGTCGTTGGCTAGGTTGGTGAGATCAGCGCCATCTTCGCCAAAGCCGCGCGTAGAGCGAATGGCCAGTTCGTGATCGTGCACGTCTCGCCCTTTGTAGAGCATGGCATCGGGTGCGGGCTTGCCACGCATCCAGATGCCATCGACGCAAGAGGTCATGACCCAGGATGTGCCGAGATGGTAGCGATCAGGCGCTCGGCGGACACGGGTGTGACAGCGGGCCGTGCAGCCGTAGGTGCATGCCCGCCAGCCCGGTCCGGGATCGGGTTGACCGTTATAGTAGAGGCCGGTGCTGATGCGGTCGGTCACAAGATGGATGGCGTCCAGCATCCGTTGCGGATGGGCGATACGCACTCGGCCCGTACCGCGAACCACGATGGCCTTCAGATGCTTGCTCCCCATTACGCCGCCAAGGCCGCCGTTGCCCACGGCGTTGCCCAGGCGATGCTCTGT
>JBNGEB010000103.1:0-8014 GCA_049975585.1 Anaerolineae bacterium | reverse complement strand
AGGCCTTCGAGCGGGCCGTGGCGTCCTGCCCCGATACCGTGTTCCTGGGACACGGACCGGGCTTTTGGGCGCACATCTCCAACGATGACCTCTACGACAAAGAGCTCTACCCCAAAGGCCCCGTGGTCCCTGGCGGAGACGTGGAGCGGATGCTGGACACCTATCCTAACTTCTGGTGCGATCTATCGGCGGGATCCGCCCTAGGGGCGCTCTCGCGTGACCGTGAGCACGGCCGCGCCTTTCTGCTGCACTACGCCGACCGCCTCCTGTTCGCCCGCGACTGCTTCGACGGAAAGCTGGCCGCCTTTTTGGAGGAACTCGCCCTGCCTGACAATGTCCTCCAGGCCATCTACCACGACAACGCGGAGAGGCTCGTGCCGCTTTCCAGCTAGTGACTACGATGCGCGGCTCATGAGCTAGGCAGGTCAGGATTAGAAGAGAGGGCAGCGATGACACCCACAAACGGAACGATAGCTGAGGTTCGACAGCACGGGGGCGTGCCGACCCTGTTCATCAACGGTCAGCCCCACACGGGCATCTCTTACACGGCCTACACGCCTTCGGTGGAGGTGTTCCGCAATTTCGCGCGGGCTGGCGTGGATCTCTTCTCGTTCAGCGCGACGCCCACAGAGGCGGGATATGGCCTCTCCCGGACCGCGTGGCTTGCGCCCGATCGCTTTGACTTCTCCCAGCTCGACGAGCGCTCTGGCATGGTCCTGGAGGCTCGCCCCGACGCCTGGATCTTCCCACGGCTCTACCTTCATGCGCCTGCCTGGTGGAGCGAGGCCCACCCCAACGACGTCGTCAGGATGGACCCGGGCGATGGCGTGCCGGTGCCGTTTGTCCACGCCGGCGGCAAGCCCGCCCCCAGCTGGGCCTCCGAGGCTTGGCGCGCCGATACCATAGCCGCTCTCGAAGCCTTGGTCGCCCACGTCGAGAGCTCCTCCTACGCAGATCACGTCATCGGCTATCACCTAGCCTCGGGAACAACCGAGGAATGGATGATGTGGGGCGGCAACGAGAACCAGTGGGTGGACTATTCACCAGCCAACCTGCGCGGCTTTCGAGCGTGGCTCGCAAGAGAGTACGGCTCGGACGCGGCCCTGCAAGCGGCCTGGCATCGCGCCGACGTGACCCGCGATACGGCCGCCATTCCCACCAAGCAGGAACGCCTCGCGGCGGGCCACGGCTCCCTGCGTGATCCCGTCAGCCAGCAGCAGGTCATCGACTATGACCGGTACACCTCCTTCCTGGTAGCGGATACCATCTGCACGCTGGCCGCTGCTATGAAGCGCATCACCCGTCGCCAGAAGGCCGTGGGCGTATTCTATGGCTATATCCTGCAGCTCTGCGGGGAGCAGCGTCAGCAGAACGCCGGTCACCTGGCGCTGGATCGCGTCCTGGCGTCACCCGACGTGGATTTCCTGTGCAGCCCCACCAGCTATGCCTTCCGTCAGGTGGGAGGCGAAGGCACCAGCCACTTTATGTCGTTGCTGGGTAGCGTCCAGCGCCACGGCAAGCTCTGGTTCAACGAGAATGACATCCGAACGTCCCTCACGGATGTGCCCGTAGGTCGTTGGGGGCGTCCTGCCACCTTGGAGGGCGACCTGCTCCAACAGGACAAGGAACTGGCCAACGCGCTGGTCCAGGGCGTGGCTCAGTGGTGGTTCGACGTGGGTGGCAACCGTTACGATCACCCCGAACTGATGGCGCGCATCGCCGACAGGACGGCAGATGCGCACAAGGTGCTGGACCGCGATCGCACCTCCGTCCATCAGATCGCTCTCGTCGTCGACGAGACCAGCCTGTGCTGGCTGCGTGTTGCCGACCCCATGGGGCGATGGCTCCTGGTGGATCAGCTCCCCGAGCTGCATCGCGTGGGAGCGCCGGTGGGGCACTATCTCACTGAGGATCTAGATGCCCTGGCAAACCAGCGGCTCATCATCTTGCCAACCAGCCTGGCACCCAGCGACGAGCAGCGCACGGCAGTGGAGCGGCTCAAGGGTGATGGGCGCGTGCTCGTCTTTTTCTGGTGTGACGGCCTGTTCCGCCAAGGCGAGCGGGATCCCGGCGCCATGAGCGACTTCTCGGGGATTGCGATGGCCGTGGATGATGAGCCCACCCCCCTGCGTGTGACACTGGATGGTCAACACCTTTGGAGCGCCACGCTGCGAGGCGTAACGTATGGCGTCAACGAAGCCATTGGCCCCGTAGCGTATGTCCAGGATCCCGAGGCGGCGGTGCTGGGTCGCCTGCCCGATGGGCGCCCGGGCCTGGCGGTCAAGGAGTACGCCCACTGGACGGCCGTTCACTCGGCGGCGCCGCTGCTGCCCGCTATGCTGCTTCGCCGCCTGGCAAAGCTCGCCGGCGTGCATCTCTACGGCCCGCTGGGCGACGTGGTCTGGGCCAACCGCACCATGCTGGCGATCTCGGGATACAAGCCGGGCGAACGGAGGATCCGGCTCGCCGAAACCGCGGACGTCACCGATCTCTACAGCGGCGAGCGGATGGCTCGGCAGGCCACGACCATAGCGATGCCCCTGCCTGAACGAGGGACGCGGGTGCTGCTTCTAGAGCCCCAGCCCCACAGCTAGGAGGTGCACCATGACCGCTGCCAACAAGATCTATATGCAGGACCCCGCCGGACCTATCGAGCGCATGGCCTGGGCCATGTTCACCATCGACGGTCAGCGCCATGGCTGGGATGACGAGGCCGGCCAAGAGGTCGGCGTCGGCAAGGACATCCGCGTCAGAGACCACCAGGTCACCGCCTGGCGTGAACGCAAGGGCCATCACCTATCGGCGGACATGGTCACGGGCGTATGCGATCCTCCCGTCAAGACGCTCATCATCGGCACTGGGGTATATGGCCGCATCAAGGTGCGGAAGCAGGTCATCAAGGCGCTGACCAAGCTCGGGATCGAAGAGGTGATCGTCGAGCCAACGCCGCAAGCTTGCCAGACCTACAACGCCCTCGTGCGCCAGGGCTGCGACGTGGCTTTGCTGGCCCATGGCACCTGCTGAGGCCAGCCGGTACAATCCCTTGCGCGCGAGAGCATCCAACTGATCTTGCCGCCCTGGGTATCGAGGGACGACCTCGGCAAGAATACACGGCTTGCCGCAGAGCGCTCTCAGTGTTACGGGGGTTGGTAACATCCTGCGGAACTTCGAGCGCGGCTGGGAGCTGATCACACTTGGCGGGGACACCGCTTGTCTCAAAGAGGCGATAGACGAGATAAGATGTATTCTGTGAGACCGCGGCGGCATAGGCTTACCAGTCGCAAGTGACACGGCCGTATCGTGAGCCAGCCATCTCTTTCCAGAAGAAGGGGAGAAATCCATGGTCGCAAGCACTCTGCATGAGGAGATCATCGCGCCTAGCGGCCCGAAAAACCCTCGCAATGGGGAGGGGGCAATCATCCCTCTGCAGGACGGGCGGCTGTTGCTGGCCTGGACTCGCTTTATCTCTGGAGGGAGCGATAGCTCGCCGGCAGAGATCTGGGCTCGCGAATCTCAGGATGGCGGCCGCACGTGGAAAGAGCCTTACATACTGCAGCCCAACATAGGCGTTCGCAACGTGATGAGCGTCAGCTTTCTGCGGCTGGCCTCGGGGGATCTATTGTTTGGCTACATCGTCAAGAACGACGAGCGCAACGATTGCCGCTTTTGCGTGCGGCGCTCCAATGATGAGGCCCGATCCTGGAATAAGCCGGTGCTCGCCACGCCCGAAGCGGGCTACTTTGTGGTCAACAACGACAGGATGGTCCAGGCCCGCAATGGCCGGGTATTGGTACCGGTTGCCAAGGCGGTCGGAAATAACTACTACTGTGTGGCCGGCTGCTTTTACTCCGACGATGAGGGCGCGACCTGGCAACGCTGCCAGGAGTACATCGCCCTTCGCGCAGGAGTAGGGCTGCAAGAGCCGGGGATCGTAGAGCTGGCCGACGGCAGTCTATGGATGTATCTGCGCACGGATCAAGGCTATATCTACGAAAGCCGTTCCACCGATGGGGGAGAGCGATGGAGCCCGCCCTATCCGACGAGTCTGGTGGCGCCATGCGCCCCCGCCTCAGCCAAATGCTTGCCCGGTAGCGACGACATCCTCATGATCTACAATGATCGCCAAAGCGCACCGTACAGCAACGACTGGGGGAGCGTGTTCCACCATCGCACCCCCCTGGCGGCTGCGGTCAGTGGTGATGGGGGCCACACCTGGCAGCACCACCAGTTGATCGAAACCGATCTGACACGCACCTACTGCTACACTAGCATCACCTTCCACCTTGATGCGACCCTGCTCACCTACTATCTAGGTGCAGCGGGCGGGCCAAACCTGGTAGACCTCAAGCTCAAAATCGTAGCCACAGCAACTTGGAGATCGTAACAGGAAAAACCCTAATGCCCGAACCATGATCGTACATTCTTGGTCCGCCACGCCTATTCGCAGCCGGGCGCCAGAGGGACGCTGCGTCCCAGCTTAGCCGATTCCTGCGCTGCCTGGATCACCGCAATAACCCGCCGGGCGCTCTCCCCCGTGACGGCCAGCGCCTCTCCGAACAGCAAGTGGTCGGCGACGTTCCGGTAGTAGGGCTCAGCGCCATAGCCGGGCAGCGTTACGTCCACAGTCCCCTCATGTCTCGCCCCTTTGACCATGCTCGTGACTTGAAGCGGGCCGCTCCACGGCGCCTCGATGGCACCTTGTGTTCCCAGGATCCGCCACTTGGGGCGGACGCTCGCGGCGATGGACGACGTCCAAAAGCTGGCCGTCACCCCATTCTCCCAGCGGATGATGATCTCGCCATGATCGGCGTTGGTGACGGCGTGCCACACCCGCTTTTGCAGGTCACCCATCACCTGCGCCACGGGCGAGGGCACCAGGTTGAGCATCCAATCCACGAAATGCGCGCCCCAGTCGTAGAGGACGCCGCCGCTGACGGCCTTGTCCGACCGCCACCAGAAGCCAGGATGGCGGTATCCCCCGATGCCGGCCTCGAGATGAAAGACCTCGCCGATGACGCCCCGCGCGATGAGCTGCTGTATGGTCTGGTAGTCGCCATCCCAGCGCCGGTTGTGAAACACGCTTAGCATCAGGTCGCGCTCGCGAGCCACGTCGATCAGCGCGTTGGCCTCGTCCACCGTTACGCACATCGGCTTTTCGAGGATGACGTGCTTGCCGGCCTGGAGGCATTTCAGAGCCAGCGGGGCGTGCAGGTTGTGGGGTAAGATGACAACGACGAGATCGAGGCCGTCGTGCGCCAGGAGATCGTCCGCATCGGTATAGTAGCCGTCGAGGGTGGGCAACTCCTCCTTGGCCACGGCGACGCGCTGGGGGTCGACATCGCACATCGCAACGGTGCGCATGCCAGGCTGCGCGTCGATCCAACCGGCATGGCTGCGTCCCATGTTGAACGCCCCACCATACCCCAGGATGCCGCAACGGATCTCCCCTTCCTGCGCGACCTCGCCCGTCACCCAGCCGACAGAGCGCAGCAGCAGCTTTTGGAAGGCGGGGTCGCGCCAGGTCTCGTGCGTGTGTCCCAGGGCCAGATAGCTCACCCGTCCCTCGCCATACGGATGCACGAATAGAAGGGGCGCAGGCTTGCCCTGCCACCTGGTGCTGGCCAGCAGCAGCTCGCGGCTCAGGTCCACGCCCTTGAGCAGGTACAGCTCGTCGGTCACCTCGAACTCGGGCACCCGCGTCGTGATATAGTGAGAGTCCTCATGAATTGTGACAGGGATCCGTTGCAGGGGTGGATGCGTCTCAAACTCGGCGCCAAGCAGGTCCAGGTAGGCCTGGCTGCCGCGGAACGAGTCGGCAGCCGAGTGGATACCCACCAGACCCCCGCCCCCTTGGACATAGCGAACCAAGCCAGCCTCGCGCGCGGGCGTGAGCTCGTCGTGGTAGCCCGTGGTATAGATCACCACAGCGTCCCAGTCAGCGTCGGGCAGGGTTGCCAGCACGTCGAGATCGGTGGTCACCTCAAGCGTGTAGCGGCCGTCCTTGGCAAGGATGTCGCCGAGGATCTTGGCCCCGTAGTCGGATGGATGGAATGCCGCACCCCCGTGCAGATAGAGAACTCGCCTCGCAGCCCCGCTCATGGTCGCCTCCCCGTGTGCCTTTCACGTTCCAACCTATCCCGCCAAGCCAGCCGAGTATAAGGCAAGCCGCGGGGCCTCGCAACGGCTTGCGCACGCACGCATCCTCGGCCACAATCCTGTCCACTCGCAAGCGTCACGCCCGCTTCACAAGGAGACGCCCATGTTCCCAGACCGCGCCAACTTTCTCCGGAACGCATCTCTCCAAGGACACACGCACATTCCGGCGTTGATCGCCATCTCAGCCGCCTCGTGGCTACAGGATCCCGAGGGGCTGAAGGCGGTGACGTCGCGCTATCCTGCGCTCTTTCCCGAGGGAGGGCTGGAGCCGCCGCCCCCAGAAACACTCCGCGCTGCCAACAGCGAGCGCGTGGACGAGTGGGGCTGCCGCTGGCGCTACGACCTGCCCGGCCTGGACGGCATCGTCATCGAGGAGCCGCTCAGCGATTGGGACAGCCTGCACGATTGGCAGCCTCCGGAGCCGCCGCTGCCAGATCAGGCCACGTTGGACGCACTCAAGTCGGCCCAGCAAGCCAATCGCCTCGCCATCGGATCCGTGGGCGAGCATGGCTTCTTTTTCATGCGACTCTACTATCTGCGCGGCTTTGAGAACCTCATGATCGACGTCGCCACCGAGGACCCGCGCCTGGACGAGATGGTCGCCATCATCGAGGCCTATCACCGGCCCATCGCCCAAGCCTATGTCAGAGCCGGGGTGGATCTGCTGGCCTTTGCCGATGACCTCGGCACCCAGAAGGCTTGCATGCTCAGCCCCGCCCAGTTCCGCCGTTGGCTCTTGCCTACCTATCGCCGTCTCTTCGCCCCCGCGCGCCAGGCCGGCATCCACGTCTACCTCCACGCCGACGGCTATGTCATGGACGTCGCCGAACCCCTGCTAGAGACCGGCGTCAGCATCGTCAACCCGCAGGACCTGGTCAACGGCATCGGGCCCATCGCCGAGACCTTCAAGAGCCGCGCGTGCATCCTGCTGGACGTGGACCGCCAGACCGTCCTTCCCTATGGATCCCCCGCCGACGTGCGCGAGCTCATCCGCGAGGAGGTGCTGACGCTGGGGTCCCCCGCGGGCGGATTGGCATTCATCGCAGGGATCTACCCGCCCACCCCCACCGCCAATGTCGAGGCGCTGTGCCAGGCCTTGATGGAGCACCGCACCTACTGGGCGGGCCGAAGCTAGCCGGCAGCCTTTACGCCAAACCCCCGTGACAAGTAGAATGCACGCAGCATCGGTACGTTTTCTAGGGAGGTTCAACCATGAGCAACGAGTACCGTGTAGGCATCATCGGGTTTGCGCATATGCACGTGAACCATGTAGCCAGCGTGTTCGCCGAGCACCCGAGCACGCGGATGGTGGCTTGCGCCGACACCAAGCCCCTGGTCCCCGAGCGCAAGGAGGACACCTACACCCGCGGCTGGAACCTGAAGCACTGCGCAGAGACGTTCGCCATCCCCAACGTGTACGACGACTATCATGAGATGCTCCGCCAGGAGGAGCTGGACCTGGTCATCGTCTGCTCGGAGAACGCCCAGCACGCCGCAGTGACGCAGGCCTGCGCCGCGGTGGGAGCCCACGTGGTGGTCGAAAAGCCCATGGCGTCATCGTTGTCGGACGCACTGGCCATGGCCCGCGCGGTTCGCGACGCCGGCACGACGTTGGTCACCAACTGGCCCAGCACGTGGTCGCCAGCGATCCGTCAGGCCCAGGCTTTGGCAGCCGAGGGAGCTATCGGACGGCTGCTGGAGATCACGTGGCGCGGTGGGCATACCGGCCCCCTCGGTCCAGGCAGCGGACACGAGGGCATCGAGGACCCGGCAGCGAGGTTGAGCGGTCCGGACCGCGGGGCGACGTGGTGGCACCAGACGGAGGAGTTCGAGGCATTCGGCGGCGCCATTCTGATGA
>JBNGEB010000102.1:0-8063 GCA_049975585.1 Anaerolineae bacterium | reverse complement strand
GCACGTCGCCGCACTGGATCACCAACACGGCGCGCGGCGGCAAGGCTACCAACTGCCCCATCACGCCCGAACTCGACGACCTGTCGCGGCGTGCGGCAGAGGCGGTCGGCGGCGGCGTTGTGGCCATCGACCTATTCGAGCGTCCCAACGGCGAGCTGCTGGTCAACGAGGTCAACTATACGATGGAATTCCGCAATAGCATCGACACCACGGGGGTGGACATCCCCGGCAAGGTGGTGGACTATGTGCTGCGGGTGGGGAGGGGCGAGGCATGAGCGGGCTGCGGGTTTCCATCGTCGGTGCGTCGGGCTATGCCGGCGGGGAGCTGCTGCGGCTGCTGCTGGGCCATCCCGACGTGACCATCGGCCAGGCCACGTCCGAGAGCAACACCGGCCGCTACTGGCACGCGCTGCATCCCAACCTGCGCGGCCATGCCCAGGAACGGTTCGTTAGCATCGCCGACCTGGAGCCGTGCGACGTGCTCCTGACGGCGTTGCCCCACGGCGAGACGGTCCGCCGCATCGACGACCTGGCCAAGCTCGCGCCGCGCATCATCGACCTGTCGGCGGACTTTCGGTTGCGTGACCCGGCCCTGTACGAGCGGTGGTACGGCCGACCGCACCCCCGCCCCGAGTGGCTGGAGCGGTTCGTCTATGGGCTGCCCGAGATCAACCGCGACGCCATCCGCGAGGCCACGTACGTCAGCGGGGTGGGCTGCAACGCCACCACCACCGTGCTGGCGCTCTGGCCGCTGCTCCAGAACGATCTGATCGACCGCGAGCGCGGCGTCGTCGTGGAGGTCAAGGCAGGCTCGTCCGAGGCCGGCGCGTCGGCGGGGCCGTCGTCGCACCACCCGGACCGCTCCCACGCTGTGCGCTCCTTTGCGCCCACCGGCCACCGCCACACCGCCGAGGTGGTCCAGGCCGTGCGCATGACCGGGCCCTCGACGGACGTCCACATGTCGGTGACGGCCATCGAGCTGGTGCGCGGCGTCTTGGCGACGGCGCACGTGTTCGTCCCGCACGAGCTCCGCGACGCGTTCGCCCTCAAGGATCTTTGGAAGGCCTATCGTGGCAGCTATGGCGACGAGCCGTTCGTGCGGCTGGTGCGGGATCGTCAGGGCGTGTACCGCTACCCCGAGCCCAAGATCCTGGCCGGCAGCAACCACGCCGATGTGGGATTCGACTATGACGAGGCGTCGGGGCGGATTGTAGCCATCGCCGCCATCGACAACCTGATGAAGGGCGCCGCCGGCAGCGCCGTCCAATGCCTCAACCTGATGTGTGGCCTGCCTGAGACTGCCGGCCTCGAATTCCCGGGCCTGCATCCCATCTAGCGCCGAGAGGAGCCGCCATGTTGGTCGTCAAGGTAGGGGGGAGTGAGGGCATCGACCTGGACGCCGTCTGCGCCGACGTCGCCAGCCTCTGGCACGAGGGCGAGCGGCTGATCCTGGTGCACGGCGGATCCGCCCGCACCAACGAGGTCGCCACCCAACTCGGCCATCCGCCCCAGTTCGTCACGTCGGTTTCGGGCTATACCAGCAGACGCACCGACCGCGAGACGCTCACCATCTTTGAGATGGTCTATTGCGGCGAGGTGAACAAGGGCATCGTCGAGCGGCTGCAAGCGGCTGGCGTCAACGCGCTGGGGCTTTCGGGGCTGGACGGACGTCTGCTGCAGGGCCGCCGAAAGGGGGCCATCAAGATCGTCCACAAGGGGCGGCGGATGGTGCTCCGCGACGATTACACTGGCACCGTGGACGAGGTGAACGTCGATCTGCTCCGCTTGCTGCTGGATAACGGCTACTTGCCCGTGGTGACGCCGCCGGCCATCAGCTACGAGGGCGTCGCGATGAACGTGGACGGCGACCGAGCTGCCGCGCGCATCGCCGCCGCGTTGGACGCTGAGCGCCTTATCATCCTGAGCAACGTGCCTGGGCTGCTGCGCGAGTTCCCCGACGAGAGCACGCTCATCCCGCGCATCGAGGCTGCCCGCGTGGAAGAAGCTATGGCTCACGCCGAGGGCCGCATGCGCATCAAGGTCCTGGGCGCCGCCGAGGCCATCGAGGATGGCGTCGGGTCCGTCACGTTCGCCGATGGCCGCATCGCCCAGCCCGTGCGGGCTGCGTTGGCCGGCCAGGGCACCGTCATCGCCTGATCCAAGAGCATCGCGAGGGAGACACACGCCATGGATATTATCGCCAAGGAAGCCCAGTACACCAGTGGGGTCTATTACAAGCGGGACGTGGCCATCGTGCGCGGCGAGGGCGCCCTGGTGTGGGACCAGGACGGCCGCGCGTATATCGACTGCGTGGGCGGTCACGGCGTGGCCATCGTGGGCCATAGCAACCCCGACGTGGTAGCGGCTGTCCAGCGTCAGGCCGAGCGGCTCATCACCTGCCCCGAGGTGTTCTACAACGACATCCGCGCCGAGCTGCTGGAAGAGCTGATCCGCGTGGCGCCTGGCGATCTGGATCGGGCTTACCTGTGCAGCTCGGGCACCGAGGCCGTCGAGGCGGCCATCAAGTTCGCGCGCATCAGCACCGGGCGCATCGGCGTGGTGGCGACCAAGCGGGGATTCCATGGGCGGACGCTGGGCGCGCTCTCGGCTACCTGGGAGCCCAAGTATCGCCGAGGCTATGAGCCGCTGGTGCCTGGCTTTGCGCATGTCACCTACAACGACGTGGACGAGCTAGAGGCTGCCGTCACTTCCAAGACCGCCGCGGTGATCCTCGAGCTGGTCCAGGGCGAAGGTGGGGTCAATCCTGCCACGCAAGCGTTCGCCGACGCCGCCCGCCGCGTCTGCGACGCCAACGGCGCGCTGCTCATCGTGGACGAGGTCCAGACGGGCCTGGGGCGCACGGGTGCCATGTTCGCTAGCGAGCGGTACGGCGTCCAGCCCGACCTGATGGCCCTGGCCAAGGCGCTGGCCGGCGGCCTTCCCATGGGCGCGACGCTGCTTGGCCCTCGCGTCACCGGCCTGGAGTCGGGCGTCCACGGGAGCACCTTTGGCGGTAACCCGCTTTGCTCCGCCGCGGCCTTGGCGACGTTGCGCTACATCCAGGAGCACGATCTGCCGGCCCGCGCGGCTCGTTTGGGGGAGCGTGCCCTGGCACGCTTGGCTGCCATCGACAACATCCTGATCAAGGAGGTACGCGGGCTTGGCCTGATGATCGGCATCGACCTGCGCAAGCGTTCGACGCCCTACCTGAAGGCGTTGATGGATCGCGGCGTCATGGCGCTGCCCGCCGGAAGCACGGTGGTGCGGCTGCTGCCGCCGCTGGTCATCACCGAGGAGCAGCTCGATACCGCCTGCGATACCATCGAAGAGGTGCTGTCAGCGTGAGCCAGATGCATCCCACGGACGAGGCGGCCATCGCGCTGCTGGAGGCACTGGTGCGGATCCCCAGCCTCTCTGGGCAGGAGGCCGAGGCCAGCCGCTATGCCGTCCAGGCCATGCGCGACATGGGCTACGATGGCGCCCATGTGGACGACGTCGGCAACGCCACGGGGTTCGTCGGCGATGCCCCGCGCGATGTGGTGCTGCTGGGCCATATTGACACGGTCGCCGGCGTCGTGCCAGTGCGTCGCGAGGGCGGGGCGCTCTATGGGCGGGGCTCGGTGGACGCCAAGGGTCCCCTGGCCACGATGATGGTCGCCGCGGCGCGCGCGCGTCCGTTGCGCCACCTGCGCGTGCGCGTGGTGGGCGCGGTGGAGGAAGAAGCGGCGACGTCCAAGGGCGCGCGACATATCGCGGCCCAGTATGCGCGCGAGGATCCGCCCGTGGCGGCCATCATCGGCGAGCCCAGCGGATGGGATCGGATCACCATCGCTTACAAGGGGCGCTTGCTGGTGGACTATCGGCTGGAGCGGCCGGTGGGGCATTCGGCTGGACGCGCTCCCAACGCGCCCGAGGAGGCCGTGGCCTATTGGAATGCCGTCGCGGCCTATGCCCGTGCGTTCAACCAGTCGCGCGAGCGGGCCTATGAAACGCTCGATCCCAGCTTGCGGGCGCTGAATAGCTCCAGCGACGGGCTGCACGAGCTCGTGACCATGCGGATCGGGCTGCGATTGCCGCTGGACGTCGATCCCAAGGGGTTGTCCGAGCGGCTGCGCTCTTGGGCCGACGACGCCGAGGTGCGGATCTACGGCGTGGAGCGGGCCTACCGCGCCGACAAGCGCACGCCGCTGGCCAGCGCGTTCCTGGGGGCCATCCGCGAGCAGGGCTCGCGAGGGACGTACGTGGCAAAGACGGGCACCTCGGACATGAACGTGGTCGGGCCGGCGTGGGGATGTCCGCTGGTGGCGTATGGTCCTGGGGATTCGTCGCTGGATCATACCCCCAACGAGCACTTGCCGCTGGGCGAGTACCTGGCGGCGATTAGGGTGCTGACGCGGGTGCTGCGGACGCTGGATGAGTTGGCTGGGGCGGGACGGGTGTAGGGGGCGACGGGGGCACCGAGGGGGTGGATCTGGCGATAGCGCCGGAGACGGTAGGCGCGGTTTCTATACCGCGCGATGGGCACGGACCGCCGCCTACACCATCTCCTCGAGGACGTTGCCGCAGAGCCAGAGCGCCCGCGGCACGTGAAAACAGCCCTTGAAGGCGCTGCCTTTGCAATCCAGGGCCACGGTGCCGTCGCGGTGGAGGTAGCCGTACCACTCGCCATAGGCGGGGTCGGGAAAGTGGCGCCACGTCCAGTCGTGGAGGGTCTCAAACCAGGCCAGGTAGCGGCTATCGCCGGTGAGCTGGTGGGCCAGCAGGGTGGCATAGAGCGCTTCGGTGTGGGGCCACCAGTATTTCATGTCCCACTCGACCTGGGCGGGCGGGCGGCCCTCGATGTCCACAAAGGAGAGCAGGCCGCCGTGCTCGGCGTCCCAGCCGCGCGCCAGGGCGCCATCGAGAATCGCCAGGGCGGTGGCGCGCAGGTCGGCCTCGTCCCGGGCCTGGGCCTCGTGCAGCAGGAACCAGGCCACCTCGATGCTGTGGCCTGGGTTGACGCAACGCCCCGGTGGCCCTTCCAGCGACTCGCCGTTGGGACCGACGTTCTCCATCAGCGCGGCTCGGTCTGACCTCCAAAAGTCCTGCGTGATCTCGCGGACTGCCTCATCGGCTACCCGGGCGTAGAGCTCATCGGGTGGGTTGCCGATGGCGGCCTCGGCGGCGCTGACCCCCTTGTCCTCGGCGAGCTCAGCGAACGCTGGGTCGGCGCTGATGCGGTTGGGGTCGAACCGGCGGCAGGCGGAGCTCTTGTAGCCGGCTATCCTTTGAGCCCGGTGAGGGACATGCCCTGCACAAAGTAGCGCTGAAAGATCAGAAAGATGATGAGCGGCGGGATGCTCAACACGGTGCCGGCTGCCATCAGCAGGTGCCACTGCGTGGCATAGTCCGCGAACCCGCGAAAGTATTGAATGCCCAGTGCAATGGGGAACTTGTCCGACGTGTTCAGATAGAGCAGCGGCCTAAAGTATTCTTTCCACTGGCCGATGAACGTCAGAATAGTCACAGCGGCTAGCACCGGCTTGGCTTGCGGCAAGAAGATGGACCAGTAGATTCGTAGCGTGCTGGCCCCATCGATGCGGGCTGCCTCGTCCATCTCGATGGGTACCGTTAGGAAAAACTGCCGCAGGAGAAAGACGGTCCCTGGGCTAGCGAAAAAGGAGGGCACCGTTAGAGGCAGATACGTGTCGATCCAGTTGGTGGGCGGCGTGCTACTGGGCATGAACCCGATGCCGGTGATGGCGCCGACCACACGGTTGAATTCCTCGCTGATATAATGCAAAGGGGTGGGGTAGGGCAACCGCGACATGATGATATAGACCGAGAGCCAGGTCATCTGGGCCGGGAGCATCATCGTGGTCAGAAGGATGATGAACAGCACGTCCTTGCCCCTGGCACGCAGTCGCGCAAAGCCGAACCCCACCAAGGTGTTGGAGAGGAGCACGCCGATGAGGACGATGGTGGTGATGACGATCGTATTCCACATATAGCGTGGCATGGCTGCGCCACCGCCGTCGAGCTGCAAGCTGGTCCACATCTCCGCATAGTTGGACCACTGCCAACTCTTGGGGATCCACATGGGCGGGTAACGAAACAGCTCCGCCGGCTTTTTTAGGGATCCCGAGACCATCCATACCATGGGGAGGATCTGAAAAGCACCCACGAGGATGCAGAGCAGATAGATGATGCCCTTGAAGATGGCTTTGCGGGTGCGTTCCTTGGACCACCGGATCGGGCCTGTGCGTGGTTTTGCAAGCTCTGTCATCGGTTTTTGACCTCGCCTTCATAGTAGACCCACGCGCTGGACGATTTCACCACCAGCAAGGTCATGGCCAGGATGATGAGCAAGAGCACCCAAGCCATAGCGCTGGCCAAGCCGAACTTGAAGTAGCGCCAACCGAACTGGTAGATATTCAGCACATACAGGTGCGTGGCATAGTTCGGGCCGCCGCCGGTGTAGAGAAAGGCGGCATCGAAGGACTGAAAGGTTCCCATCATGCTCATCATCAGGTTGTAAAAGATCACCGGCGAGAGCATGGGGATGGTGACGTATCGGAACTGTTGCCAGGGGTTCGCTCCATCGATCTTGGCCGCATCGTACAGGTGCTCGGGGATACTTTGTAGCCCGGCCAAGAAGAACAACATCTGTGAGCCGAACCCCCATAGCCCTAGGCCCACAAGCGTGACCAGAGCCGTGTCTTTGCGATACAGCCAGGTCTGGTTCGGCAGGCCGAAACGGTTGAGGATCAGGCTCACTAGGCCGCCGTTGGATTGCATGATCCATAGCCACACCATGGAACTGGCCACAGCGGGGATGATAGTGGGTGAGTAAAAGATAGTGCGAAAGAAGGGCATACCCCTGATTTTCTGGTTAAGCAACAGGGCTCCCGTCAGGTTCACGATCATCCGCAGAGGCACCATCATAGCGGTATAGAGCGACGTTACGATCAGTGATTGACGAAAGAGGACCAGACGGCTTGGCTCAAAGAGATCGTTCCACAGGGTTCGGTAGTTATCGAGGCCCACCCAGCGAGGCGTAGTGAGGACATCCCACTCGGTGAAACTCACATAGAGGGAAAACAGCATCGGACCGGCGGTCCAGATCAGGAAGCCAATGATCCATGGGAAAACAAAAAGATAGAACTCGCGCTCCTCTCGAAGCGCTTGGCTGCCCCGCTTGCCACGCCTCGGCTTTCCTGCTGTGGCCCTTTTGGCTGGTGCGAGGAACATGGTCGCCACCTCCTACGCTGTTTCGGCGCCTGGCTTGTGCGTCTGGCACAATACGTGGCACGTTGCCTTTACTCGGGTGCCAGATGGATTTCGGCACCCGAGTAATGCGTCGCGCCAGCCTAGACGCCAGCGAGAGTGGCGTTCACGTCCTCGATGAGAGAGTCGTCAAAGGCCTCGTAGGCAGTCATCTCGCCGGTCTTGACGAGGCCCCACGCCGTACCGAGCAGCGTTTCGGTCTGTGGCACCACCCAGCCGCCGGTCCACATGGGCTTGGCGGCCTCGGCAACCCGATACCAGATGCTCACGGACGGGGGCATAGCCGCTGGATCCTTAAAGAGCTCGCCCGATTCATACATGGGGATCAGCGACTTGTGGGCCGGCAGGTCGAATCCCAGGCCAGCCCAGATAGCCTGGCCCTCTTTGCTCTCGACGAACGAGATCCATTTCCACGATTCGTACGGGACCTTGGTCAGGGCATACACAGCGCTTCCGCCCTGGCCGGCAGACATGGTCGGATGTCCATCCGCCGTCATGGGCGGCCAGGCGATATCCCAGCGGTACTCGGAATCCGCCAGGCGAGCTTGCTGCCAAGGGCCGCTGATGAACATGCCGTACTTGCCGTCGCGGAAGCCGGGCCATGAGCCGAACTCGCCCAGCTCATCGGGCAACGGACTGACATGGTGCTCCAGGATGAGATCCGCCACCCACTGGATGATGTCACGCGTGCTGTCATCAAAGATGCACCGGGTGTAGTTCTCGTCAAACATAGGGACGTTGGCTTGGTGCAAGAAGGGGACGTATTCGGGCCAGTAGAACATAAAGCCAAAGACGGT
>JBNGEB010000101.1:0-8089 GCA_049975585.1 Anaerolineae bacterium | reverse complement strand
GCAGGTACCTGCGCACCTCTTCGGTGCTTCGGGCCCGGTAGCTCAAATAGCGTAGGCACCGCTCATAGGCTATCTCCTCGGCGTCCTCTGCCTGGAGAGCCTCTACCTCGTCACGCGTGAGCAGTTGGCCAACACACAGCTTGGCTGCGATCACCTTCTGGAGGCTGAAGGCGTACTCGCCGTCGATGTACACGTTGGCTCGGTCCGTGCGCCGCTTCTGTTGGCGCAGCGCCGTGATCTCGCCTTCCATGGCCCCCCCGTACAAACACAAAAAGGCTGTGACACCAGGCGTCGCAGCCCTAAAAGCCGATGCTATCTGCTTGGCGTGGGCACCTACCCCCCCAGGCTAGGTGCGCCACAACGCTGGCCACACCAGGTGGCCTCTCTCCGTCTGCGCGTTTCGCTCCTATGGAGCCGGTTAGCCAGTCCACCGGACGCGTCGGAAAGCAGCAAGGCTTTCAGGCTGTCGCTATCTGGTTGAACCGGCAGGATAGGTGATGCCTACTCGTCCTCTTGCGGGGTCTCCTCGGACTCGTCAGTATCCGATTCGGATGCCCCAAGCCCGCTGTTCTCACGGATTCGCTGCTCGATCTCGTCCGCGATATCCGGGTTCTCCCGCAGGAATTCCTTGGCGTTCTCGCGCCCTTGCGCCAGCCGTGCCTCACCGTAGGAATAGTACGATCCCCGCTTCTCGATGATGCCTGAATCGACACCAACATCAAGCAGGCAACCCTCCTTGGCGATGCCACGGTCGAACATGATATCAAACTCGGCCGTCCGGAACGGAGGCGCCACCTTGTTCTTTTTCACGCGCACGCGCACGCGATTGCCGATGACTTCTCCGCCCTGCTTGATGGACTCCATGCGCCGCATATCCAGCCGCACGGCAGCATAGAACTTGAGGGCGTTGCCGCCGCTCGTCGTCTCTGGATTCCCAAAGAGCACCCCGATCTTCATCCGCAACTGATTCGTGAAGACAATCGAGGTGTTGCTCCGCTTGATCGCTCCCGTGAGCTTGCGTAGCGCCTGCGACATCAGGCGCGCCTGCAATCCCATATGAGCGTCACCCATATCCCCCTCGATCTCGGCTTGCGGCACGAGCGCCGCCACCGAGTCGATCACGACCACATCGACGGCACCGCTGCGCACGAGAGCCTCGGTGATCTCCAATGCTTGCTCGCCCGTATCCGGCTGCGAGATGTAAAGGTCGTCGATGTTGACGCCGCACTTTTGGGCATAGCCTGGGTCCAGCGCATGTTCCACGTCCACAAAGGCCGCGATCCCGCCCAATCTCTGACATTCGGCAATGATATGCTGACACAAGGTTGTCTTGCCCGAAGACTCTGGCCCATAGACCTCAGTGATGCGTCCGCGCGGAATTCCCCCAATGCCCAGCGCTATGTCCAGCGAAAGGCACCCAGTGGGAATGGATTCCACGTCCAGACTGGTCGAATCGCCCAGTCGCATGATAGAGCCATCACCAAAGCGCTTCTTGATTTGCGCTACAGCAGTCTCGAGGGCCTTGTCTTTGCCTTCCATGCGTCAGCGCTATCCTCTCACCTAGTCCTACCGATAGCAAGAGTGTACAATATCCGCGAAGGAATAGCAAGCACAGCTTACCGATAAGGCCTCGCCGTGCCCGAACCATGCGGCAGTGTCCCGTGCCGACAGGAGATCAACCATGCTCCACCAGCCGCCCCGTTATCCCTTGGCCTGCCTACCCACGCCCCTCCACCGACTACCGGGCCTGGAGCGCCGGCTAGGCGGCCCCCAGCTATGGATCAAGCGCGATGATCTCACTGGCCTAGGAGGCGGCGGCAACAAAGTCCGCAAGCTGGAGCTCCTGGTCGCCGACGCCCAAGCGCAAGAGGCCGAGACGCTCATCACGACGGGCGCCGTTCAGTCCAACCACGCCCGTCAGACCGCGGCTGCGGCCGCGAGAGCCGGGCTGGGCGCAGTCCTGGTCCTCGCACCGATGGCGCCGCCTACCATCACGGGCAACCTACTCCTGGATCACCTGGTAGGGGCCCGCATCCGCTGGACGGGCGATCGCGACCGCTACGAGCTGATGCAGGAGATCGCAGACGAAGAGCGAGCAGCCGGGCGCAACCCCTACATCATCCCCTATGGGGGGTCCAATGCCATCGGCGCAGCCGCCTACGCCCTAGCCATGCAAGAGCTCGCCCAGCAGCAAGAGGCGATGGGGATCTCGTTCAGCCACGTCGTGTTTGCCACCAGCTCGGGTGGCACGCAGGCGGGCCTCGTGACGGGAGCGTTGGCCACAGGATGGGAGGGCACCGTGCTGGGCATCAGCGTGGACAAGCCAGCCGACGTCCTGGCGCCATCGGTGCTAGAATTGGCCCGTCTCACGGCGACCTACCTAGGCATCGAGCAAGTGCCGCAAATGGCCCACGTGCACGTCAACGGGGACTATCGCGGTGCAGGCTATGCCATCATGGGAGCTCCAGAGCGCGAGGCCATCCGGCTCGTGGCCGAATCCGAGGGGCTCCTTGTGGATCCCGTTTACACCGGTCGCGCCATGGCGGGCCTCATGGACCTGGTACGCAAGGGCGATCTGGGCAAGAAAGACCGCGTCCTCTTCTGGCACACCGGCGGCACCCCCGCGCTGTTCGCCTACGCCGACGAGCTGCTGGCCGAATAACCAGTCGAGGGCAGAGCCGCGCGCAAAGCAAAACGGGCTCCCCAGGAGCGGAGCCCGTCCGAGATGACGTGAGGTCCTATCTACTCGCGCCAGAGTTGCCAGCGGAGTTTGACCAGCTCTTTGAAGGCTCGCAGGATCACATCCGGGCGAGCGCCCGTAGGACTGCCCGCCTGACGCGGGTAATGGCTCACCGGCTCCTCGACGATGACGAACCCAGCCCGCTTGGCGCGCACCAGGAACTCGGCGCTGAAGGTCGCCCCCGTGGATTGTACCTGCACCCTCTCAATGACCTTACGCGAAAAAAGCTTGAACGCACAGTCCACATCGCGAGCCACATAGCCAAACAGGAGGTTCACCAGCCAGCTCCACCCATGGCCGAACAGGCGTCGGTGCCAGGGATCGCTGCGCGCACGCCGGTAGCCGATGACCATATCGGCCTGATGCGCTCGCTCAGCAAACCGCTCGAGCTCTGCCAGATCAAACTGCAGGTCCGAGTCAGTAAAGAACACAAAAGCCTTGCTAGCTGCCCAGATGCCATCCCGAACGGCCGCGCCATAGCCAAGATTCACGGGGTGTTCGATGACATGCAGACGACCATCCTCAGCAGCCAGGCGCGCCAGAATGTCACCGGTCTCATCCTGGCTGCCGTCGTTCACGACGATAACTTCGAGATCGTCCACCAGGGGCCCTGCCTTCCGGTAGACCTCGTGGACCATGGCCTCGATGTTGGCGGCCTCATTGTATGCGGGCAACGCGACCGTCAGGCTCTCGAGCATCGCTTCTCCTCCAGCCATCTGCCCTGCCTTGACCTCCGATAGCCTAGCCTAAACGCGACCCTCTCTAGCAGGCCTCATCGGCCGCACGCAGCGCCTCTAGCAGCTTGTGCTGTCGCTCCGAAAGGCCCTCGTCTTTGACGCTACCGTCGTGATGCGCCACAAGCTCACAGACCTCCCGGCTCAAGCCCACCTGGCTGCAGAGCACCGCCCCTTTCGCCGCGTGCTGCTCGAGGCTGGCCAGACGCTCCCTGTGCCCCAGCGAGACAAGCCATCGCCCCACTGACGGCGAGAGGTGTTGGCGCAGCACATGAAGCGTGCGATCCCACAAGCCCACACCAGCTAGCCCCTTGGCCACGTCGTGCATGAGGGCCGCCTGCTGCAGCGCGAGCGCACTATCACGCACACGAGCATGGACACATAACGCATGATCTTGGTCAGCAGCGGGCATGCGCTCGAACAACGCGTACGCCTCGGGGGGCAGGACCTCAGCAACAACGCTTAGGTCACGCGATCGCAAGCCTGCGGTCGCCCGCCTCAATGCCTGCCATACCCGATAACCAACGCGCACGCGTCATCCTATTCCGGTGATCAACCCGATCAGCCATCTCGCCGGTGGCAACAGGATCCATCCCAAAAAGTTGATGCCCAGCAGTCCGCCCCCTACGAGAATCACCAGCAGGATCATCCCGCCGTACCGCTCCAGACCTGCCAGGGCTTCCTCGATCTTCCACGCCCACTGGGTTCGAATCAGGCTCACGATCCCAACCAACACGCCGAATCCGTCAAGAGGGGGAAGGGGCAAGAGGTTGAACAGGGCCAGGACGACATTGGTCTGGATGATGACAAACAGCACCTGCGACAGCCAGAACGGGCCCGCAAGGCTCACCCGGAAGGGCAATCCCAGCAGGGTCGCCAGCACCAGGTTGGATGCCGGCCCCGCCAGCGAGACCATCCCGCCACCTAGCTTGGACCCATAGCGAAGCCGGTGCGGCGACACTGGCACCGGCTTGCCCCACCCGATCCCCGTGCCCGTGAGGGCCGTGACGGCCATCATCATGGTGCCGGCTGGATCGAGATGGACCAGGGGATTCAGCGACACGCGCCCCATGTAGCGAGCGGTAGGATCGCCCAACTGGTCCGCCGCCCAGGCGTGAGCACACTCGTGGATAGTCACGCCCACGACCAAGCTCAACACGATGGACAGAAACGATACTGCGCCGAGACGCATGATCCCATAGACGACAAAGATAGCGGCCACCACCAGCCAGAATGCCTGGCCGCGCGTCAGATCGATACCCAGCGGTCGTTTTTCTGATGACATAGTGAGAATATTATAGCACAAGCGCGCATCCCATAGCATATTCCGCACTAGAGCTGCCCAAGCCTTTAGATTGACAGGATGCTATCGCACTGTTATACTCGGCGGGCTGGTGGAGAGCCGCCATCCGCGTCGCACGGAGGGATGGCAGAGTGGTCGATTGCGGCGGTCTTGAAAACCGTTGATCGCAAGATCCGGGGGTTCGAATCCCTCTCCCTCCGCCTCAGCATCGCGATACGAGCCCCGGGGAGGTGCCGGAGTGGACGATCGGGGCCGCCTGCTAAGCGGTTGTAGGGTCATAAGCTCTACCCAGGGTTCGAATCCCTGCCTCCCCGCCTTGACGGCGACTCACGTTGCCTCAGCCTGCAAGCCTGGACAGCGTTTGCCAGAGCGGTCTGGCTGTGCTAAGATGATAGTCGTCGCTTCATACGCGCCCGTACCTCAAGTGGATAGAGGGCCGGTCTACGAAACCGTTAGTTGGGCGTTCGAGTCGCCCCGGGCGCGCCTTGGGCACCACCAGACCGGTGGTGCCTTTGCGTTTGCGTAGCGAGCCACGGCTAAGGAGCGATCATGCTGCGTGATATCATGGATACGAGCGGCGCGAACTGGTTCATGGTGCTGGGAGCCCTCGGCCTCAACTATATCCTCTTCAAGACCACCGAGATCTTTGGCCTGTATCTCTTGTCCCAGGAGCAGCTTTTCAACTACTATGAGTTGCTGATCACGTTGAGCGCCTTCCTAGCGGGCCTCCTTGCCGGCTTTATCACGGCCAAGTTTGCTCCCGATCAACCGTTCAAGTACGCCGTGTGGGGGATCCCGGGCATCCTGGTGCCGTTCCTATACCGCGCGCTGCAGTCGCGTAGCCTGTTGCCCGTCATTTTGGGCCTGGTGGGCGCCATGGGGACCTTCAATGGCGGCGTGCTCGGCACGGGCCGGCCGCCCAAGCACGCCGACTAGCGCGGGTCCTTGCCCATTTGCGGCATGGTCCGGCACGTGGTATAGTCCGTAGCCGTGCCCCCTTAGCTCAGATGGATAGAGCACCGGCCTCCGGAGCCGGGTGGAGGCGTTCGAGTCGCCTAGGGGGTACCAAAAGAGCCGGACGGGAAGATCCCCGTCCGGCTCTCGCTTTCTGCGGCCCTCAGCCGCCCCTGATGACAGCCTCTGCCGCGTTGATCTCCTCGGCGCCGTCGAGCACGCCCACTTCCAAATGGTAGTCGCGCTCCTCGCCCGGTTCGAGGAACTCTAGGAGGCCCTCGGCCCGATCCTTGTCACGGCCCTCCACGCCACAGTTGGCCGGCTCCAATCCGGTCACATACTCGCCCGCGCCGACCATCTTCCACTGGGTAAAGCGCGGCAGCTCGGCCTGGCGATAGCGCAGATACACGCCCAGTCCACGGCCGCCACCAAACCCACGATTCACCAACGCGACGGTGACATACCCGTCACTGCCAGCCGTCATATCGTGGTAAAAGACCTGCTCCTCGTAGCCAGCGATGGGCGCTTCATAGACGTTGTGCCGATCCAAGCCCAGAGCCGCCACCTCGTCACGGGAACGGACCTGGGCCGATGGTGCCACCAACTCGGTACCTTCGGCCAGCAAGGGGAAGCCAAAGTTCACATGGTACAGGAGCTGATGCGGCGTCCTCCGATAGCCTTCGTTGGCAACGGTGTCCCGAATCTCAAAGCGAGACTCGCCCAGAGCGGCCGAGATGCGGCGCGTCAGCGTAAGGTTCTCGCCAAACACGACGGCATCGCGCATCCGCCCCCGTACCCACATCTCGTACGCGTCATCGCGCCACATGCCATCGCTCCAGACGTTGCTGGCCGGCAGGTGGGAGATGCGCCCGTGCAGCCCCAACGCCTCGCCCTCATCGACCGTTGGCGCTCCCACATAGGTCAACCCGCACGTGGCGAGCAGACCGCCATGGAACGTCCGCAGCCAGCCCAACCCTTCGGGCTCATAGTAGGTCGGACCGGCAGGTCCCGGCGCTGCTTCCCACACCAGCGAGGCGCCCTTGTAGCGGGCCACGCCGATATCCATGCCGCGATCGAGCAGCACGGTGAACTGTAGCCCAGACCCGGTGTCGAACTCGGCCACGCGCACACCCGCGCTCCGCCCCTCAACCAGCACCTTCTGGGTGACGCCTCCCAGTTGCGAATCCAACCCCGTGTAACGCTGCAGCGCGTCACGCGACCATTCTCTCCCATAGAGCTTGACCATGGATACCTCCTCTAGTGCGCCCCCAAAGCCAAGCGGGCGGCCTAGCCGTCCTAGCCGCCCGCTACGCATCTATTGCTACACCTCTGCCATGTGGCTAGGCCAACAGCAGATAGGGCTTCTCGACGTATCGCACGATGGCCTGCAGGAACCGAGCCGCTGGCGCGCCATCGACGATACGGTGATCGGCTGTCAGCCCCAACCCCATCCGCGAACGAATAGCGATCTCGCCCTCGACGACCGCTGGCTCTTGGCGAATCCGGCCCACGCTCAGGATGGCAGCTTCCGGCAGATTGATCATGGCCGTGAAGAAATCGATGCCGAACATGCCGAGATTGGTGATAGTGAAGGTTCCGCCCGACAGATCGTCAGGCTGCGCCCGTCCCTCGCGCGCCCGCGTGACCAGCTCCCGGAACTCGATCGCCAGCTCTTTCACCGTCTTCTGGTCCGCGTTCCGCAGCACGGGCACCAGAAGCCCGCGTTCGCTATCCACGGCCATGCCGATATTCACCTCAGGCAGATAGCGAATACCGCCCTCTTCAAGTCGGACGTTCACGTAGGGATACTCACGCAGGCACCGCGCTACGATATAGGCCAGCAGATCATTATAGCCGATGTTAAAGCCCAGCTCCTCGGCAAAGGCATCCTTCAGCTGCTCGCGCAGCTCCACGAATGCCGTTGCATCCGCCTCTGCAAACAGGCTGATGGGCGCCGTCTCGTCGTGCGAGCGCGCCATGCGCTCCGCGATGACAGCCCGGACGCCCTTCATGGGCACCAACTCGCCGGCGGCCGGGGCAGGTGCAGCAGGCGCCGCTGCGGCCCGAACATCCTCAGCCCGGATACGCGCACCCGTGGGCTTGACCTCTTCCAAAGCGACGCCCAACTGCTCTGCCGTCTTGCGCGCCAACGGCGTTGCGGCTGGCTGGCTAGCCAGATAGTCGAGGACATCCTGCTCCACAATGCGGCCGTTGGGGCCACTACCCGCGACGCCCGCTAGCTCGACGCCCTTTTCGCGAGCCACGCGGCGGGCGCGCGGCGACGCGATCACGCGACCACCAGGAGCTTGCATCGGCTCGACGCCGGCTGCCGCCTCCTGTCTGGGCATCTCCTCAACC
>JBNGEB010000100.1:0-8095 GCA_049975585.1 Anaerolineae bacterium | reverse complement strand
AGCCTACCTAGTGGGCAGCGATCCCACGCTCACGGCCGTGGGGTTCAGCCTCTTGTCGTCGATGGTCATGGGTGTGGTCCATCGCGAGACGAGCGAGCGATCGGATACGATCATCGGCGTCATCTGGGCCATCGGCATGGCGCTGGGGGTGATCTTTGTGGATCTGACGCCGGGCTACAAGGCTGATCTGATGAGCTACCTCTTTGGGAGCATTCTGGCAGTGCCCCAGCGCGATCTTTGGCTGATGCTAGGGGTGGATTTTTGGGTGCTTCTGGCGATCGCCGCGCTCTACAAGGAGTTGCTAGCTGTCTCTTTCGACGAGACCTACGCGACGGTGCGCAACGTGCCGGTGGGGCTCGTGTACTATAGCCTGTTGGCGTTGACTGCTTTGACGGTGGTGATGATGATGCGCATCGTCGGCCTGATTATGGTGATCGCTCTGCTAACCATCCCGGCAGCTATCAGTGGTCAGTTTGTGATCGGGATGCGCAAGATGATGCTGACCTCTTCGTTGCTCGGCATCCTGTTCACGGTGGTAGGGCTGGCGCTCTCCTACGCGTTCAACCTAACGTCTGGCGCAACGATCATCTTGGTGGCAGCGGCGGGCTACCTCATAAGCCTCGCGATACGGCTATTGGCAGAGAAGCATCGTCGTCGTGCGCGTGCGCTCTCGGCAACCTAGGCTCATCGCTGGTAGAGTCACGAAGCGGCTTTGTCCAGAGGGACGGAGCCGCTCTGCATTGGGTAGCGGTACTGGCTCTATTCGTATACACATTCTTGCGCCACGTCAGCAAAGGCCTGCACGTTCTCGGGGTCGCCAAAGAAAAAGTGGTCCGAAGGGCTACAGATATAGCCGCCATCGGGGCAACAGGCGTGCAGCATGCGCACTTGCTCGCGGACCGCTTCCGGCGTGCCTTGCTCAAAGCCGGCGTTCTGGTCGAATCCGCCAATGAAGCAGAGCTTGTCGCCCACGCGACGATTGGCCTCCGCGAGGTCGCAGTCGCCCCCCATAGCTGGCGGAGTCATGGTCTCCAGCGCGTCAGCATGTGTCTCTACGACCATGTCTAGCATCTTCATCAAGCCACCGCAGAGATGGTAGACAGCCTTGAGGCCTACGGCGTGGAGCGCATCATGCTGGGTGCGGTCGTAGGGCAGGCAGAAGCGACGGAACAGGCGCGGGCTGATGACAGTGTTGGAACCGGCGCCTCCTCCCGTCTCGATGAGATCCAGCGGGGTCCCCTCCAGCAGTTCGATGAAGCGTAGCCGCTTCTCCAGGAGCCCGTCCATGGCATGCTGCATCAGCTCGGGCTGGTCGATGGCCCAGAAGATGGCCGTCTCGGTGCCGACCAGCATGCAAAAGTCCTGCCACGGCGAACCCTGGCCATAGCCTGTGGCCCATCCTCGGACGATGCCATGCTTGCCAACACGGCGCTGAGCCTCGATGACCGGTGTGGGATCCAGACTGGACGGCACCAGTGCATACTTTAGAAAGAGCTCCAAGTCAGCTTCATCCTTGATCAGGTACTCGGTGATCCATTCGGTAAAGGCGTTGGAGGCGCCTCGCTCGGTCAGTTCCCCCTCTGGCGTCGTGACGACCTTGACGTATTCGCGTTCTCCTGAGGCGTTGGTGCCCAGGTCCTTGCGCGACACCTGCCACTTGGCCAGGTCCTCGTCTTTGTACGATGGCGTTGGTCCCACATAGAGCGCGGGATCCATGCCAAAGCGAGCGTACGCCTCGTAGGGTCCGCACCCGTCGAGGTAGGTGTCGAGGTAGTAGCGCATCCAGTTGTGAACCTGGACCGGGAGCCGGTCCGGCTTCTGGTTGGAGATGGCGGTCAGAAAGCGTTCGCGGCCGTCCATGGGCGTCTCCCTCTTGTGGCTAGTTCTCCAGCGGTAGGCGCACGACGTTGCCGGATGAGACGGCCTCGACGGCGCCAAAGACCATGCCAAGGCTCTTCAGGTTGTCGACGCCTGTCGTCTCGGGGACGACGTCCTCGGTGATAGCTCGGCGGAACGCATCCAGCAAGTAGGCCTGCCGTGCAAGCGGCATCGGGTCCAGATTGACGGCCCTAGGGCCCTCGCCTGTGGGTGCACGGTAGAGGACGTCGTTGGTCGCGACAAAGACGCCATCCTCGCACTCGATACGCCAATCAGCGTTCCAACTGGTCTCGGCTCCCGTGGAGCACCAGCTCCCAATGTAGCTGGCGTGAATGCCGTTCTCGAAGGCAAAGTGAAGCGCTGTGGAGGCGTCGCCCTTGAACCAGCTCCAGGACGGATTCCAGCTCTGACCCGACACGGCTACCGGATCGGCGCCCAAGAAGTAGCGCAGCATGTCAAAGTGGTGGATGGCCATGTCCACGATCAGGGGGTGATCCATCTCCTCGCGAAAGCCGCCGAAATGTGGCCCTTTGGCAAAGCTGACGTGCACCTGACCGGGTGCTCCCAGATCGCCAGACGCCACGAGCCGACGCAACGTGGGCGCAAAGGCCTGGTAACGGTAGTTCTGAGCCACCATCAGGGTCTTGCCAGCTTTTTCGGCGGCGGCCACCATGCGCCGCGCAGAGGCCATGCTGTCCGAGAGGGGTTTCTCGGTCAATACGGGCAAGCCGGCTTCCAGTGCTGCGCAGCAGACCTCCTCATGGAACTGTGGAGGCGTCACGTTGATGAGGCCGTCAGCATCTTCATTGCGGAGGGCTGAGGTCAAGTCGGTGTAGCAGTGATCCGAGCCTTTCCCACACTCGAGTGCTTGGGCCTCGAGCACTTTCGGGTTAACGTCCACGAGTGCGGCATGCGTGACTCCTGGGGCATCCTGGACGGTCTGCGTCCACACGCTTCCCATGCCGCCAACGCCCACCTGGATGACGCGAATCGGCCTGACCATGAATCTCTCCCTGTCTGCGTGACGAATGATAGGGCGATTCTAGACGAGGCTGTGAGGGCGCGCAAGCCTGAGATATTGCCAGGGCTATTACCAGTTTTGTGAGCAGCGGCGCGGCTTGGGTCAGCCCAATGCTGTTGGCCCAGACGCCGCCTATATCGTGGTGGACGAGAGGAACTGCTTGCTGCTGCCCGATGCCTTGAGCTATGAGGATGGGGCTTTCATCGCATGCATTGCGGGCACCGGCTATTCTGCCATGCGCAAGCTCCGCTGCAACGGCGAGGACACCGTGCTGGTGATGGGGCAGGGACCGGTACGGCTGGTCGGGGACATCTTGGCGCAGCTACAATGATAGCTTGACAGCGGATACTGCCTGGCATAAGATCGCGAGTTGATTGCCTCTGCGCCGGGCGAGTTGGATATCACTGAGCGGCAAGGATGCGCGCAACCCTGGTTGCGCGCATCTCTTTGAGCCAGTTCCGCTGCAGGATTAGCCGGGGCTCGGTACGAGGCAGCGGGTCGCCTTGCGGGAAGCAACCTTGTCTTGATCCGGCAACAGCAGCACATAGGAGGCACGTATGGTCGGATGGCAGATCGTGACGCTGGTCGCCGGCGCCCTTTCGCTGGGCGTGGCGGCCTATTTTTACGCATGGGTGATGCGTCAGCCCAATGACAGCAAAGAGATGGCCGAGTTCTCACTGGCCATTCAGGAGGGCGCCGCTGCCTATCTTAAGCGGCTCTATCAGGCGTTGGGTCTCCTCTCAGTAGGCGTGGCTATCATCCTGCTGTTCACTGTCAACTGGCAGACAGCCTTGGCCTATCTGATAGGCGCGGGCTTTTCGGCTGCCGCTGGGTATGCAGGCATGTACGTCGCCACGCGCGCGAACGCGCGGGTCGCGTGGGCCGCTCGACAGGGCTTGCAGGAGGCGTTTCCCATCGGCTTTTTTGCCGGTGGCGTCATGGGTATGTCGGTGGTAGGCGTGGCCCTTATCGGCATGACGTTGATCTACATGATCTTCCGAGGTACTCCGCTCGAGGGAGGCGCTCCCAGCGTGGTGCTTGGGTTCAGCTTTGGGGCCAGCTCGATGGCGCTGCTGGCCAAGGCGGGCGGCGGCATCTATACCAAGACGGCGGACATCGGCGCGGACCTCGTGGGCAAGGTCGAGTTTGGCCTTGCTGAGGATGACCCGCGCAACCCCGCCGTTGTGGCGGACAATGTCGGCGACAATGTTGGTGACGTAGCCGGCATGGGATCCGACATCTTTGACTCGTATGTGGCTAGCGTCGTGGCGGTAATGATCCTTGGTTTTGAGCTCTACCAGGGGTCTGCCATCGGCGAGCTCTATGTGGTGTTCCCGCTGATTCTGAGCGCCCTGGGTGTGTTCGCCTCTGTGCTGGGCATGCTGTTCGTGCGCACCGGTGGCCGCAACGACCCGGGCCGCGCGCTCAACACCGGCACCGTGGTCACGACGTTGATCCTGGCCTTGATGGTGACGGGTATCTGCTTCTTGTTGCCCTTTGATCAGCCTTGGGGCCTGATTCTGCCGACGGTGTTCGGCTTGGGGGCTGGCGTGCTGATGGGCTTTACCAGTGACAAGTACACCGATATCGATCAGGCTGCCGTGCAGACCACGGCCAAGGCTTCCCTTTCGGGGCCGGCGTTGGTGATTATTGAGGGATTTTCGTATGGCTTGATCAGCATTGTGCCCTCGATGATCGGCATCGTCGTTGCCATGGTGGCTTCGTTCTTCCTGGCGCAGACATTCGGCGTGCCCGGAACCTACGGTGTCTCGCTGGCGGCGGTGGGCATGCTGGCCATCACGGGCATGATCGTCTCCGCCGATGCCTACGGACCGATCGTCGACAACGCCCGGGGTTGTGCCGAGGTCGGTCACGAGGACGAAGAGACCGTCTCGGTGTGCGACCGACTCGACGCGGCTGGCAACACGGCCAAGGCCATCACCAAGGGCTTTGCCATCGGCGCTGCTGCCCTGACCGTGCTCGCGCTCTTTTCCGCCTATGCCGAGACCGTCGATCTTACGGTTCTTAGCTTGACCAATCCGAGGGTGGTGGCGGGCCTCTTTCTGGGGGCCATGATGCCGCCCTACTTTTCCGCTTTGCTGATGCTCTCTGTGGGTAACAACGCGGAGCTGATGGTGGCGGAGATCCGCCGCCAATTCGACGAAATCCCTGGCGTGTTGGCCGGGACTGTCAAGCCTGATAGCACGTTGTGCATCGATATCGCGACACGCGGCGCCCTCAAGGAGCTGGTATTGCCGGCGGTGCTCGCGCTGCTGGCACCACTTCTGGTGGGCATCATCCTCGGCGTCGAGGCGCTGGGTGGATTCCTCGGCGGCAGCATTGTCAGTGGCATCATCTTTGCGTTGTTCATGTCCAACGCTGGCGGTCTGTGGGACAATGCCAAGAAGTTCATTGAGGATGGCGCTCTAGGCGGCAAGGGCTCCGATGCGCACAAGGCAGCGGTCGTTGGTGACACCGTTGGCGATCCTTTCAAGGACACCGCTGGACCTTCGCTGAACACGCTGATCACGGTGATGGCGCTCTCGGCCACCGTGTTCGCGCCCATCCTGGTCAAGATCGCGTTCTTCTAGAAGCCCTCGCTCTGGCAAGCACGAGGGAGGGGCCGTCCTCATCGAGGACGGCCCCTTACTTGTGGCACCGCGTTGCCTAGCGCTCGTGGTGATACACATCCCAGCCGAGGTAGGTCGTGAAGGCATCCTCCAGCGCGTCGGCGATGAGGCTGGGATTGGCGGCCACGTGATGCTCGAACCCGTTGGCGCAGATGTATTTGAGGAGCTTCTGAAAGCGGGGCACCTCGATGACCCCATACCCGCCAAAGGTCTTGACCTCGTCGTCGGTGATGCGTCCCTGGCCCACATAGGTGCGGATCTTGCCCTGCAAATCATCGGTCGAGACGCGGCAGTAGGTCAAATCGGTGGGCTTGATGCGGCCCACGATGGTGCCATAGGTGCTATCCTTGCCCACCGAGCCGGCGAGGATCTCCTGGTAGTCCATGACGCCCTCGTCGCCAAAGAAGGCTTGGGGTAGGTTGCTGCAGTGGAACACTACCGCCTTGTCCGGATCGTCGCCATAGTTGTTGTTCCAATCCAGGAGCGCGCTGGGCTTGCCAGAGGCCAGCACCATGGCATACATTCCGATGAGACCGGTGATGTCCGTCTCGCAGGCTGCTGGAATGAGCTTGTTGCTGAGCATGCTCATGGCGGTGCATGGCACGACGCCGTATAACTTTTCCATGGCCGTCCAGCACTGGACAGCTATGCCGTTCAGCTCGTGCTCGGCGATGAAATCGTCCAGCACAACGCCCAGCTTGCCCATGCGGACCAAGGCTTCTTCAGGGACGTTGGCTGTCTTTTCGTAAGCGCGGATCTCGTCGATCTGTTGGCGGACGCGAGCATCGTTATCTTCCAGCTTCCAGGCATTGCCAAGGATCTCAGAGAGGTCCACAGTTTCGACCGAGATGCCCGCGTTCTCTAGGAGCTTTTCGCTGTAGCGGACGGTGATGAACGCGGCCGGGCGCGCGCCGACCTGGCCAAAGCGGGCCCCTTTCAGACCGCGCACCACGCGGCAGGTGGCTGCAAAGCGACGCAGGTCCTTCCGGAACTCGGGACTGTCGAGAGGTTCGGTGTGTAGAGACGTGAGGCTGTAGGGAATCCCATACTGCCAGAGGTTGTTGCAGGCGGACATCTTCCCGCAGAAGCTGTCTCGACGTGTGGCGATGCTCATGGCATCGGGATTGTCAGGGCTGGCTTGCATGAGAACGGGCACATCGAGATTGGCCAGTCGGATGGCGTCGGCGATGCCGCGCTCCTCGCCAAAGTTGGGCAGCGTGACGAGGATGCCGTCGATCTCGTCAGCGTGCTTCTTGAAGAGGGCGGCGCACTTTTTCGAGTCCTCCCAAGTTTCGACAGAGCCATAGTCGGTATCCTCAGGGGTGAGGCAGATGGGCTTGATGCCCTCTTCCTCAAGGACGCGGAGAGCGGTCTCGCGTCCCTCCTTGCAAAGGTGCGATGGGAAAAAGCCGCGGTTCCCCACAATGACGCCCAAGGTGGTCATGAAACGCCTCCTAGCTAGACATGCTCGGGATCGCCCGAGCGGCAGGTATGCTACTATCATCATTATGGACGCGAGTACCGCGTATGTCCAGGGAGTGGATCGCTAGATGGTCGGCTGTAGGGAGGAATTGCTCTATGCACAAATCCGGGGAAACGCCCAGGACAGTCAGAGCCCGTTGGGGAGAACTAACGCTCCAACTGGTGACGGACCCGCGTATGAGACCGTGGGCCGAAGTGGAGGCTTCCGAGCTGTTGCTGGCACGGTATGCCGCCATCGAGAAAGGAGACCGCGTGCTGGTGTGGCCTGCTGGCCACGGCGGTTTGGTCATCCTCGCGGCGCGTCGGTCCGATCCCGAGCGCGTCATGGCCTGCGATGTCCACTGGGTGGCGGCGCGCGTGTGCGAAGAGAACCTGGCTCGCTATGGCCTGCCGGGCGTTCGGGTGCGTTGCGATCCTCCACAGGTGGACGACGGCCCCTTCGATGTCATCCTGCTGAGCCTTCCGAAGGGGCGCGCCACCCAGCGGCTCTACGTGGCTCTAGCTCACGAGCTGCTGCGGCCCGGTGGCCGACTGTATGTGGCAGGGGCGAACGCAGCGGGCGCCAAGAGCGCATTCCGCGAACTCGAGACGCTGTTCCAACCATTGGGCGTCTTGGGATACAAGGGCGGACACCGAGCGGCCGTCTTTGAGCGTAACGCGGATCAAGGATTGGAGGGGGCCTTTGCCGAACCGGGCATCGCGCCTGGTACCTGGAGGGCATTTGAGTGGGAAGTGGCGGGAAGGCAGCATCGCGCCAAGACGACCGCTGGCGTGTTCTCGTGGGAGCACCTGGATCCAGGGACGGCCCTGCTGCTGGAGGCGGTGAGCATCCCCGCCGATGTGCGCGTGCTGGACCTTGGGTGCGGGTGGGGCGCCATTGGGGTGCACGCTGCTGGCCAGGCGCACGCGGGAAACGTCACCCTCGTTGACGTGAATGCGCTGGCCGTGCGCTCTGCAGGGGAGACTCTGCACGCCAATGGTATCGAAAACGCGCGTGTCGTCCTGGGCGATGGGGCCAAGGCGGCGGGGCCAGGTCCGTATGACCTCGTGCTGAGCAATCCTCCGTTCCATCGGGGCCACGGCG
>JBNGEB010000099.1:2576-8110 GCA_049975585.1 Anaerolineae bacterium | reverse complement strand
CCGAAGGGACGTACCTGTCACGATGCTCCTTCCCGCGTTCGCCGCTTCTACACGAATGTGATGGTAGCACCGGGGCGCGGCTCGGTCAACCGCCATGGTCGTATGGGTAGGCCGCTGTGTCTTGGTATCCGTGGGGCGCTTGTGTATCATGGTGTTGCGTGCTTTGCTGTCGGACCTAGCGAGAGGGAGCGATCGATGTTGCAACAGCTGCTGCGAATCGTCGCGGAATCTGATGTGCAGAGCGTCCGAAACTTGGCGCAGGCTCTGGATGTCACCCCAGATCTGGTGGAGGGAATGCTAGAGCGGCTCGAACGCGAGGGCTACCTGGAGCGGCAGATCATCGGCTGCGAGCCTTCCGCTTGCGCGCACTGCGCTTACCGTGGCTATTGTGGAGCCGAGGGGCGGAGCTTGGGCACGCGCGGGTGGCGCCTGACCGAGAGCGGCAAACGCGCGGCGAGCCGAGCTTAGGCGCCAGGTGGGGGGGGGCAGCATGTGAAGCGTCAAGCATCTACGTCCATACGCCCCAGGGCATCGCAGAGACGGCAGCGATGGTTTGCCCGGATGCTAGGCCGGTGCCATGGCGTGCTGGCGGAGCGCTATGGGGACGCGCGCGCGGAGCGTATTGCGCGTCGCGCGCAGGATGCGCACCGAGCATTGCTGCCGACGCTGCACCCTATCTTGCTGGCGCGTGATCTCATGGCGCCTCTGGCCCTGGCCGCGACCTGGGGATTGGCGCTCTATCAAGGTTCGTTGCCAGAGGGCGGCACCGCCGAGGACGTGGGCTGGGTGCTGGTGACGTGCCTGGATCGCATCTATGTGGCCGTCCCCGCATGGCTGCGACGGTTGGCGGGCGCGGCGTTTATGAGCGCCCCGTCGCGCTGGATCATCGCTGCGCTGGGCCGGCGTTCGCAGCGTCGTGGGCTTCCGTACACTTTTGTGTGGCGTGTGCCAGCCGCGGAGGAGCACGGCGCAGACCTGGCCATCGACTATCTCCAGTGTCCCATCAACTCGCTGCTCCGTGACCACGGTGCGGGTGAGCTCGCGCCCTACTTTTGCCAGACGGACTATGCCACGTTTGGGGCCCTCGGGTTGGGCTTTCGCAGGACGGGAACGCTGGCGTGGGATTGCTCCCATTGCGACTTTCGCATGTGGCGCAAGGGGGAGACCGACCCCTCATGGCCACCGCGCTTTGCCGAGCGGCACTGCGGCCGCGCGAGCGAGCTTGCACCAGGTATCCAGGAAGGACATCCGTGAGCGATCTGGAGGCGGCTGGGCGCGGGATGGTGGCCCGCGCGAGCTCCGCGCCATGGCGGCCAAGGGCGAGATGCTCAGCCGCTTTTACGCCATGCTGGCGATCCATCTGGGTCCGCCGCCCGAGAGCTTTTACTGGGAGTTGCTAGTCTATGTTGAGAAGATTCTGACGTGAGCGCCACTCTCTACTATGCGCCCCTAGCCGCTGGCAAGACGCGCTGGGCGGTCGAGCGCGTTCGGAAGCTGTCGCGCGAGCGAGGCGCCAAGCCCTATGTGGTGGTCGCTTCGACGCTCCAACTGGACGCGTTCCAGCGGAGACTGGCGCGGGCTGGCGGCGCCCTGGGCGTGCATGTGGTCACGCTGCCTGGCTTCTGTCGGCAGTGCCTCACGGCGGCTGGCGAGCCTCCCGTCGTCCCTAGGCGGGAGATGCTGGACCGGCTGATCGAGGCAGCGGCGGGACAGGAGGGCCTTTATCGGTTGGCGCCGTTGGCGGACAAGCCCGGCTTTTGGGATGCCATGCGCCGCCTGATGGCCGAGGCCAAGGCGGCCGCCATTGGCCCTGAGTACCTGGCCCGCCACGTGGATGCCGTGCCGTCGCCATCCCGTCTGCGCGATTTGGTTACCGTATACGCTGCCTACCAGAAGCTCCTGCAGGGCCTTCACTGGGTTGACAATGAGGACGCTCTGGTCCTGACGCGCGACGCTCTGGAGAGGGGCTCCCTGGGCGCCGATGGACGGTTGCCCGAGACGCTGATCTTCGATGGCTTTGATGACCTGACGCCGGTACAGGTGGAGATTCTGCGCGCGTTGGCCGTGCGTACCGATCTCACGGTGCTGCTGACCGCCCATCCCCAGGCGTCGGCCGAGCGCTACCGCCGCTACCAGCGCACCCGCGCCGAGGTGGAGCAAGCTCTGGGCGTGGAGGCCAGGCCCCTGCCGCGCATCGCTTCCGGCGAGAGAGACAACGACGCGGGTCCGCGCCAAGAGGGGCCACGTCAACTCGTCGAGGCGCTATCGCTACCGCGTCGAGGCGCTAACGGACCCGCTCCGTCTGTGACCGATGGGGTTGAGCTGATGGCTTGCAGCGATCGCCTCTCCGAGGTGCGCGCCGCGTTGCGTTGGCTCAAGGCGCGGATCGTCAACGACGACGAGGTTTCGGTTGACCGCGCCGCCCTCATCATGCGCAGCCTCGATGGCTATCGCGCCTCTGTGAGGGCCGTGGCCCGCGAGTATGGCCTCCCGATTCGCCTGGTGGGTGGGTTGCCTCTGGGGCAGTCCCCCGTGATCCGTGCGGTGCTGGACTTGCTCGCGACGCAGCGCCCTCTCGAAGACGATCCTAGCCAGCCCAGCTTGAAGCGCCGTCAGGTCCTGGATGCATGGCGGTCGCCCTACTTGGAGTGGGCTGCCAAAGAGGCGGCCGGAGCCACCGCCATCGGCGAGAGCGACGTCGCCTATTTGCAGCAACTTGCGCAGCGCTATCGGGTGATTGAGGGTCTCGAGCAATGGGCGGATGCCTTCCGGCGCGAGGAACGTCGTCTCGAGCAGGAGCGTGCCGATGACGCGGCGCTGGATCGCCTAGATCACCTACGCAGGTGCTGGGACCTGTTCTTGGCGCGCATGGGGCCCCCTAGCGGTCGCCAATCCTATCGCGTCTGGGTGGGGTGGCTCGAGGACCGCATCGGAGCTGATCCGGAGGAGCGTGCCCGCCGGCGCAGGGAGCGCGAGGACAGCGCCGACTCGTTGGGCATCGTGCGGCGAGTGCGCGAGACCCCCGATGGTGGCCAGGAGGATATCGCCGCGCTGCAGGCTCTCAAGGATGTGCTGCGGGCCATGGTCCAGGTGGAGGAGGCGCTGCGGCTGCCGCCCGCGGACTATGCCACGTTCGTCGCGCGCCTAGAGAAGGCGGTGCTTGCAGCCAGGTATCGGTTGCCTCTCTCTCCGGGCAAAGCGCATCTGCTGGTGCTGGATGTAGCGCAGGCGCGAGGGCTCAGCTTTGAGGCCGCCGCCGTGATAGGCTTGGCGGAGGGCGAGTTCCCGGTTGTGATCCGTGAGGACGTCTTTTTATCCGATGCCGATCGCGAGGCGCTGCGCGACCGTGGGCTGAGGTTCCAGCCTTCTACCGAGAGTTACGAGGCCGAACTCTTTCTGGTAGCATTGTCGCGTGCGGCCAGCAAGTTGCTGCTAACGCGGCCGCGTTTGGCCGACAATGGAACGCCGTGGCAGCCCTCGCCCTATTGGGAGGAAATACGACAGCATGTGGTTGCCGAGCCGGCCCGGATCGGCGGGGACCGCCTGCCGTCGCCCAGCGAGGCTGCTTCGCTGTCCGAGGCCCTGGCGTGGCTGCGTGCCGAGGCGGGTGATGAGGTGTCGGCCTGGCTCATGCAGGACCATGCCAAGGACGTTTCGCTGGTGCGAGACGCCATCGCGCGCCTACACGCCCAGCGCCACCGCTGGACCTCTCAGGATGGCGATCTGGCGCCGGTCGCAACCATCGTCGCGCACCAGTTTGGTGCCCGTAAGCGCATCAGCGCCACCCGCCTCGAGACGTATGCTTCGTGTCCGTACCGCTTTTTCGCGCAGCATGTCCTGCATCTGGAGGCCATCGAGCCGGTCCGCGAAGGGCTGGACGCGGCTCAGCTTGGGAACATCTACCATCGCATCCTGGCGGAGGCCTATGCGCATCCTGACGTCGCCGACCCCGCTGACGCCGAACAGGTGCTGGCCGTGTTGCCCGAGGTGCTCGCCTCGGTGCTGGACGAGGCGCCCGACGCGGAAGGCTTTCGCCCCACGGCCTGGTGGCGCTATACCCGGGAGGAGATCGCCCAGCACGTGGAGGAGAGCATTCGCGCGTTGGCCGAGATGGGACCCTACCAGCCCCGCTGGTTCGAGCAGCGCTTAGGCCGAGACGAGTTCCCGCCCTTGGTGCTATACCGCGGCGAGGACCAACTGGCCATCACTGGCATCGTGGATCGCATCGATGTGGGGCCCGATGGGGGCGTCCGCGTCATCGACTACAAGACGGCTGGCAAGGGCGACTATGGCAAACGCGCTCTCGAGCAAGGGGAAAAGCTCCAGGTCGCGCTCTATGCGTTGGCTGTGCGCGATGCCATGGGCTTGGGAGAGCCAGTGGATGGGTTCTACTGGCATGTCCGTCAGGCCGAGCCCAGTGGCCTCCAACTCGCCAAGTATGGCTCGGGGCCCCAGGATGCCCTCGACGTCGCAACCGAGCACGCTTGGCGCATCGTGGACGGTATCCGCGCTGGAGCTTTTGCCCCGCGCCCGCCACGAGGGGGCTGTCCCAGCTACTGTCCCGCAGCCAGCTACTGCTGGTGGTATCGCAAAGGGTGGAGAGGCTGATGGCAGAGCTGCATCCTCTGGTTCGGCAGGTGGATCCTAGCTCCGAACAGTGTCCCGCGGTGACCGCCCGCGGGCGCGACGTGGTCTTGACGGCCGGCGCCGGCACCGGCAAGACACGTACCCTCGTCGCGCGCTACCTCGATTTGCTCGCCGAGGGCGTGCCCGTGCGCCGTTTGGTGGCGATCACCTTCACGCAAAAGGCCCGCGAGATGCGCAACCGCGTGCGCGACGAGCTGCGCACCTACCTGGCGCGAGAGGACTTGGATGCTGACGAGCGCTCCTTCTGGCAGGAACGCTATGTTGCTCTGGACAGCGCCCGCATCAGCACCATCCACTCCCTCTGCAGCGAGATCCTACGCAGGCATCCTGAGCGGCTGGGCATCGATCCCGGCTTTGCCGTGCTTACCGAGGGGGCCATGGCCCTGCTCAAACAGAGGGCCGTGGAGGAAGCTCTCGCTTGGGCGGCCGACGACGCTCAGGCTGCCATCGCTTTTCCAAAGCTGGGCGAACGCGTCCTGCAAAGAGCGTTGCGGACCATGTTGGATGATCGACTCACGGCCGATGAGATCATCGAGGGGCTGCCCGAGGACCTCCTGAGGCATTGGGGCGACGCCCTTGCAAAGGAGGGGCAGCGGGCCTGGGAGCGACTGCAACAGGATCCCGATTGGCGTCGCTCGCACCGCACCTTGGTCGATAGTCGCCCCCTGGATCCCTCCGATCTCATGGCCATCCAGCGGGAGCTCGTCTTGACTGCACTGGACCGCATGGGAGGCGGCGATGAGGTCTGGGATCCGGCGCCCTTGGCCGCGCTGGGGCGAATTGATCGAAGAGGGGGGCGTCAGGCTGCTTGGCCTGGCGGCAAGCAGGAACTGCGCGCCGTCAAGGATGCGCTGAAGGTGTTTCAGGACCTTTGGAAGGCCCGGGGC
>JBNGEB010000099.1:0-2566 GCA_049975585.1 Anaerolineae bacterium | reverse complement strand
ATGAAGGCGAATGCTTTCGTGTAATAGTCGGCCTGGAAGGCCCGGGGCGGCGCCATTTCGCGCCAGCCAAGCGATGCCGATAGGGCGTTAGCCGAGACGGTGCCGGCTTTGGTGGCTGGCTACCGTCGAGCGGCCGCGGTCTATCGACAAGCCAAAGCTGCCGAGCTGACGCTGGACTATGACGACTTGGAGCAGGGCGCGCTGGAGCTCTTGGAACATGAGGACGTCCGCAGCGCCTGGCAAGGTCGGGTGGATGCCGTGCTAGTGGACGAGTTCCAGGACACCAACCATCGGCAGCGTGCCATCGTGCGCCATCTGTGTGGAACCCCAGGCGAGCTCTTTGTGGTCGGCGATGCCAAGCAGTCCATCTATCGCTTTCGCGGGGCCGATGTGGTCGTCTTTCGCCAGGAGCGACGGCGCATCGCGCGCGAAGGGACAGCGCGCGTGCTGGCAACGACCTATCGCGCCCATCCGCCCCTGCTGGAAGCGCTCAACGCGCTCCTCACGCCTGTGCTTGGCGAGGCCGAGGACCCCATGCGCCCTTGGGCGGAGCCTTTCCAACGGCTCGAGGCCGTCGCTCGAGAGCCACTGTTGCCTGGAAGGGACTCCTATGTGGAGATGCATCTGGCGCTGGGCAGCAAGGGCGACGGCGCCTTGGACCGGGCCGCTGATGCCATCGTGCAGCGGCTGATCGCGTTGGTGGAGGGAGGGGACAGCCCGCTTGGCTACGGCGACGTCGCCATCCTTTGCCGCGCGAGCAGCGCTTTCGAGAGCTATGAGAATGCGCTGGAGCGTGCCGGCGTGCCCTTTTTGACGGTGTCTGGCAAGGGCTTCTACCAGCGCCCCGAGGTGCGTTCGCTTCTGACCATGCTGCGGGCGAGCTGGAACCCCGATGACGACGTGGCTCTGATGGGCACGTTGCGCTCGCCCGTCATCGGGCTCAGCGATGCGGCGCTCTATCGCCTCAGCCGGGGCAAGCGCGATGACTATGCGGAAGCGTCGTGGTGGGCGTATCTGCGCTCAGGAGATGTCCCGCGGTTGTCTCTGGAGCAAGAGGTGCTTGAACACGGGAAGGCGTTGCTGGAGAAATGGCAGCAGCTCGCCGGGCGCACGCATGTGGCCGATCTGCTCCAGCGTATCCTGATCGATGCGCACTATCAGGCGGCCCTGATCGCTGCTGGGGAGACACGCGCGGCACGAAACGTCACCAAGCTGCTCACGGATGCGCGCGTGTCCGAGCTGGTGGGCGTGGGCGAGTTCCTCGAATATGTCGCCAACCTGCGCGATGTGGGTGCGCGCGAGGGCGAGGCTCGCCCTACGGCCGAGGGGGTGGTCCAGCTCATGACCGTGCACGCCGCCAAGGGGCTCGAGTTCCCCGTCGTGGTGCTGGGCGATCTGGCCCACGCGGGCCGCGGCACCAGCGGGCTCTTGCTGGATGACGAGCTGGGCCCCGTGTGCAAGGTGGGAGGCTTTGACGATCCGCCGTCCGTCTATGCGCTGGCCAAGGAGCGCGAAGCCGATCAGGACGATGCGGAGGATCGGAGGCTGCTCTATGTGGCCGCCACCCGAGCGCAGGAGCTTCTGTTGCTGAACGGCACGCTGACCATCAGCAAGAATGGCAAGCCCAAGCTTGATGGCTGGCTGGGCTTGCTTGGCGATGAGGATAACCTTGGCTTGGCGGGCCGCAACCTGAGCGAGGCGGCCGAGACCGACGAGTGGCACACGATGCTGCACGCCGATCAAGAGCCGGTGTACTGCGCCGTGTATGGTCCCGATTGGGAGCCAACGCTGCACACCAGCGGGGCTCCCGATGCCACGTCCCGCCATGTGCCCCAGCGTGCCATGCTGGAGGCGGTCGAGGGTTTCGGTGCCCATGTGGACGACAAGACCGCCCAGCGCGAAACCGAGCCTCCCCGCATGGTGTGGCGCGTGGTTCCAGACGAACCCAGCGACTATGCGCCTGCATGGCTGGTGGGCACGCTGGTGCACGAGGCTTTGGCTGATCGCCGGGCGCTGGACGAGGCATTCGACGCTTGGGCCGAGTCGCGTGCGGCCAGCCTGGGCTTGATCGACAAGGCGAGTCAGTCTTTTGCGAGGCGTCGCTGCAAGAGGCTGATGGCGCGGTTCCTGACACACCCGCTCTGGCAAGAGCTTCAGGGCGCGCAGCAGGTCTTCCACGAGGTGCCCTATGCTCGCATGGCCGAGGGCACGATGGAACGAGGGGCCATCGACATCCTTTATCAATTGGATGATGCTTGGCATGTGCTCGACATCAAGACCGATCACGTCGAGTCCCGCCAAGAGGCCCGCGCGACGATGCGTGAGCAGGGATACGACAAGCAGTTGCGGCGCTACGGGGGGGCCGTCCACGAGCTGTTGGGCGTGACGCCGATGCTGCGGTTGGTCTTTTTGGATTGCGCCGGGCGCGTTGAGGAGCTTCCCATACATCCGCAAGCTAGAGAGGACGCCTAGGGACGTCAAGGCCACGTTGCTATCGAGCGCTGCCTATGTTATCATTATAGGAAGCGTTCTGGAAAGGCGAGAGGCATGGCTCTCAGCATCGTGG
>JBNGEB010000098.1:0-8159 GCA_049975585.1 Anaerolineae bacterium | reverse complement strand
CCGTGTCCCAGGAACACGGTATCGGGGCAGGACGCCACGGCCCGCTCGAAGGCCTGGATGCCGCCGCCATACCAATAGTTGGGGCGGGGGTAGCGCGTGCTGCGGGGGAAGGCATAGTCTAGGTGGATGACGACGGGCAAGCCCTGCTCCCCGCAAAAGCGGTACACTTCGATGGCGTCGGGGTTGTCGTACATCATGCGCAGCTTGAGCTCGCCGTACACTCGCACGCCATAGAGTTCGATGGCGCCACGGAGGCGATCGAGGGCGTCGGGGCGCCTGGGATCGGGGGCATAGCCGAGCACGAACCGCTCTGGAGCCTGCCTGACGTAGGATAGGGCGCTGGAGAGGGGGAGAGGTCCGGCGTCGTTCCAGGCGGGGCAGGACTCGTGGTAGATGGGATCGCACTCGTCGGCGGGGGCCTCCCAGGTGAGCAGCCAGGTCACGCTGATGCTGGCGGCGTCCATGTTGTCCAGGGTGGCTTGCAGGTCGTGCCCGAGCCAGTCAGCGTGGTTGTGGGCGTCGATGATGCGCGTCTTCATGAGTCTCCTCTCGTGCGGCAGTGCATGCCGCGGCAGTTTAGGGCCACGTTCCGAATAGGATGCTAGATATGGTCCATAGGCGGTATGTGCATGGGCAGCGGCAGGGCGGCAAGCAGGCCGGCCGGCAACTCTGTTTCGTGGTTGGTGGGCGGGCCTCCCAGGAGCAACCTGGTTGCCTCTAGGATGTCCAGGTCAACGCGCTGCTCGGCGGGCGCCAACGGTGGCGTGGGGGTCACCTGGACGTCGCCCTCAGCAAAGGCCAGGGTCACCGCGGTGGTGCGGTCATGTTCCTGGATGGCGATGCAGAGCGAGCAGCCGTCCAGGGCGTCAGCCCAGCGGCGGAGATAGGGCTTGGCGGCTTCGAGCAGGCGGACGGGGTCCACGATGCGGTACATGCCGTCGGGACCGCTGCGCCAATGGGCCGCGTAGGGCATGAGGCGCGCCAGCCGGGCTTGGTCGCAGGCGGCCAGGGACCATTCGGCCTCGGTCGCCTCGCTTGCCTCGATGATTGTGCGAATGAGCCTCGGCTCGCGGTGCGATGTGGAGACCATCTCGAGGATCTGCAGGCGCTCCTCGCTGCGCCCATGGTTCGTACGTCGCACAATGGCATACCCGTCCTCGCAGGTCCAGATGCGCGTGTTCTGCGCCCGCAGTTGCTGAGCCAGGCGAGGTCGCCGGGTCCAGCAGGTCGCGTGGCGGTGCAGCGCCTCGACGATGGGCACGGCCTCCTCTGGCTCGGCGAGTTGGGTCGCGATGGGCCTTACGGCGGTCCAGTCCAGAGAGCGCTTGGAAAAGGTGAGGCGGTACGTGAGGCCGGCGGCTTCCCAACCGTAGGTGCCATAGCGTTGGCGATCGCCGCCGAGCCACGAGAGCGGGTAGCCCCGCTGGCGCATCACCTCGATGACGTACTGCAGCAACCTCGACATGTGTCCCTTGCCGCGCTCCTCGGGGGCCGTAGCCACCGCGCCGATGCCTCCGACGGTGAGGGATACCCCGTCGGCGGAGACCTCGATGGGGTAGAGCCCGACGTGCGAGGCGATCTTGCCGTCAGATAGGATCACGTGGGAGGCTTTGGTGCACGTGGTTGGGTCGGTGTACCAATGGGGGAATTCGCGCTGGAAAAAACCTCTTTCCTGCTCGAACGCGCGTTCGAGAAAGCGCAACAGCTCCTCATGTTGATCGGGCTCGAGCTGGGTGATGATCTCGGACATGGGCCACCTCCTTTGGCGGCTCGTTTGATTGTAGCTTGGTGCCACGTGACCGCGTCAAGCCGACTCGGTATCATACCGCCTAGGCGTCAGGCGGTACCACGCCGATGGTCAGCAGAATGTTGGCATAGATACGCTCCTCGCCCGTGGCGATGACGAGGGCCAGGTCGGGGCCGCGGGCGGCGTCATAGAAGGCAAAGCGCTCTAGCGGCTGAAGCGCGATATCGTCCGGAAGGACGTCGCGAAAGGTCTGGAAGATGGGCGGCTCGGGGCCCTGGGCGGGCTGCATGACGTGCGCCGCCTCGATGGGGATGGCCTCCGCCAGCACGGCCAGCACCTCGTCAACGGGCGCAAAACCTCGCGTGAGGTTGAGGAACACCAGGCGTGCGGCGGGGTGCGATCCCGTGGCAAACGGATAGTTGCCATCGGCGATGAGCACCCGCGACCCGTGGCCGGCGGCTCCCAGGGCGGCTAGGATCTCGGGATGGAGCAAGGGACCTCTGAGCATGGTTGTGGACCTCCTAGGTGTTACGAAAGAGGCGTCTTTGCAGGGTCTGCAGGCATTCGAACACGTCCAGGGCGGGCTGGACGGCGGGCTCGATCTGCTGGAGGTAGGCGGCGAACTCGCTCCAGTGGGCCTCGGCGGCTTGGTGGTGGCCTCGGGCGCGGCTGGCGAGGGCGCGGGCCAGCAGCTTGGCATAGTTGGCGTGGTAGGCGAGGTAGCGCCAGTTCGCGCGCACGGCCGGGTCGGGATGCTGACGGTTGCGTTCGATGGTGGGCATAAAGCTGCCGGCCAGGTCTGGCACGCGGTCGAGGCGGTTTGCGGTTTTCTCGTCGTCACCAGGCCGCTCGCCTCGCAGGTAGGGCGGGTCGAACAGCTCCGACATGGCAGCGAGGTAGGCTTCGGCGGCGGCGCCGTCCTCGCCGTAGGCGTGGGCAAAGTAATCGGCGGTGATCTCTTCTAGGGGCGTGGTGTCGTCCCATAGGGTGCGGGCCATGACGGCCATGCCGAGGCCGTTGGGGAAGAAGGCCCGTTGCACCTGGCAGCTCACGAGACCGTTGAGGCCGATCTCGTGCAGGTTGCGGATGTCGGCCCAGAGGGTGTGGGTGAGGTGATGGTAGCCGGGGTCGAGGTAATGGTCCCACATGAAATGATAGTCAAAGTCGAAGGAATCGCCGCTAAAGGCGCGCTGCCACGCCCGCAGGAAAGCCACGTTCTCGCCGACGTCCTTGGGGAACGTGAGCTGGTTGCGATGGAAGGGCGGGAGCTGGTGAGGCACGTGGTCGGCCGCAAAGGGGACCGAGTAGGAGCGGGTGATAGGCGCGAACATGAGCACAAAGCGATCGGGGTTCTGAATTTGTTCGTGTTCAGGCGGCCAGAGCAGATCGACATAGATTAGGAAGACGACTTTGCTGTCGATGCCGCGCTGGGTCAGGAGGTGGTCGAGTTCGTTGAGCATCATGACGTAGAAATCGGAGGGCCGCGTGCCCTCGCAGAGTGGGCATTCGCACTGGTTGTTGGATCCGTCGGCCAACCAGAAGTGCAGCAAGTCCACGTTGGGGTGGGCCTCGAGATAGTCGGCGATGTCCTCGACGATGAGGCGGCGCACCTTGGGGTTGCCGTAGCAGAGGTTGGTGTTGAGGGGGATGCCCTGCCAGATCTCGCGCACGCCGTTTACCTGGGCCAGGAGCTGGCGCGTCTCGTCGGACAGCTCGTAGGTTTTGGCGTCCCAAGAAAGCCCTGGGATTCCTAGGGGCTCGCAAGTCCAACCGTGGCCCACGGCGTGGTAGAGCAGGCCGCGTTTGGCGATCTCGTCCTCGGCGCGCCGCAGATACGCGCGGGCGCGCTCGACGGTAAAGGGCTCGGGCTCGAGGGTGGGGTTGCCGCGATGGGTGTACCAGCGCTCAAAGAAGGTGTAGGACTCGCGGAACTGGAAAAAGTAGGCGTTCATGCCTACTTTGGGTGCCCAGTCGATCATGTCGGCGACGTTCTCGTAGCTGACGGCGCCCTCGATGCAGATGCCACGGTGGTGGTAGGAGGGCACCTCGATGAGGCTGGCCGATAGCGCTGCCAAAGGGCGTTCTGGGATCATCTCGCCCTCGGCGCCAGGGCGCACCCATCGGCAGCCGCAGGCGGTGAGAAAGCGGTAGGCTGCCAGCAGGACGCTGCGAGGGTTGGAGCCGGCGATGGTCCCAGTGCCGGCCTGGACATCGATGGCGACGGCATCGTCCATCTCAGGGTCGTCCACGGTGGGCCAAGAGCTCCCAGCCCCACTAGCCCTCAGCGCGTCAAAGGTGCCCAGCCAGAGTGCGTTGGCCTGGCCAGGGTCGTAGGCTTTGGCCGGCTTTATGGTGCAGGGCTGGCTTGCTGTAATGCGCGCGATATAATCAGCCAGCTCCTCGGCCGCGAACTGGACGGGCTGGGCATCGCCGATGGGTCGGATGGTGAGCGGCATGGGGTTTCCTCCGCCAAATGTGGGTAACTATTGTGTCTCGATTATAGTCCTTGCCGGCCTGCCGCGGCAACCCCCCGCGCCGTCGACGGCGGGAGCGTCCAGCCAGGGCTGGACGGCAAAGACGCTACCTTGGAGAATCCGGCCCTCGCGCTCCCATTTCAACGGCCGGTTGATAACTTTGGAGAGGGGGCCATCGGTGTGGCGGGCGTTGGCGTGCCGGCGGTCTAGTCCGCGCATGGGGCATGTCAAGGTTGGCTCTTGGCGTTCGGGGCGTGGTCTCCTATCATGGTTGGCGTGTGCAATGAGAAGGGAGCGAGCTCGGTGATGGGTCATAGACATGGTAGGGGGGGCGTCGTGGTGACGGGCGCATCGCAGGGCATCGGTCGAGCGACGGCTCATGTGCTGGCTGACGCAGGTTTCTCGGTGTATGGGAGCGTGCGGCGTCGGGCTGATGCCAGTGAGCTTGAGCGGGAGACGGACCGGGCGGTCACCCCGTTACTATGCGATGTTACGGATTCAGTGAGCGTGGCCGATGCAGCCGCGATGGTGCGGGAGCGTGAGGGCGAGCGAGGCTTGGTCGGGCTGGTCAACAACGCCGGCATTGCGCGTGCAGGGCCTCTGGAGGTGCTTCCTATCGAGGCGTGGCAGGAGCAGTTCGACGTCAATGTTCTTGGGGCCGTGCGGATGTCCCGTGCATTCTTGCCATTACTACGCAGGGGGCACGGGCGCATCGTCAACGTCAGTTCGGCCAGTGCCTTGGTGCCCATCCCATTTCTCGGCCCCTATGTGGCCTCCAAGACGGCCCTCGACCGTCTGTCGGAGGTTCTGCGTCTCGAGTTGCGGTCTTGGGGGATCGCCGTGGTGTCGGTGCAACCCGGTCTGGTGGACACAGGCGTGGTTGGCAGATCGCTGGAGGTATCGGAGGATCTGCTGGCCCAGGCGAATGCGGATGTGCGCGCTCTGTATGAGCCTGTCGTCGCGCGGATGAGGCATGTAGGCCAGGGACGGGCATCGGGAGGGATGTCTCCGGATCGGGTCGCACGGATCATCTTGCGGGCCCTGACGGCGCAGAGGCCGCGGCGAACCTACCGCGTCGGATGCGAGCCCAAGCTGCTGGCCGTTCTCGCCCGCTGGCTGCCGGATGGTTTGCGTGAGTGGCTGACGGAGCGGCTACTGCTGACGAACTGACGACGCGGGCGCGAGACGGCTAGCTCGCGACGCGCCGCAGTTCCCGGGCTGCCAGTCCGTAGCGTATGAGGTGATTGACGCTCATGCCGATGGTGGTCCCGGCAGAGACTGCCGTGGCGGTGAGGCCCGCCAGGACCCAGCTGGGGGGCGCCAGCCACACTAGCGCTTGCGTGAGGGCGTACGACACGCCCCAGAAGGCTAGATGCAGCACCGAACGGCGCACGTAGACGGCGCCCTGCTTGGCAGCAAAGCGAGAAGCTTGGCCCCATGCGAGCCCGAACACGAGGCCGGCTGCCAATCCAATGGGCACGGCGAGTCCGCGGATGGCCCTCCACATGAGTCCAAGGTTGATGGCCAGGAGCAAGATGCTCGCCACCAGCCCCCACGCTAGCCCGCCAGCGGTGATGGGAAGGTCCTTGCGAAGCTGGCGTGCGAGTCCCCATAGCGCCAGGAGGGTCAGGAGAACAGAGCCGATGGTGATGATGGTTGCTAGCATTGACTGCCCTTTCTAGTGAATCGGGGCACCGCACTTGGGGCAGAAACGGTCCGTTGCCTTGACGGGCGCTGAGCATCGGGGGCAGACCGTAGGCGCTGCCGATGCTAGGGAGCTACCGCATTTGGCGCAGAATCGTTGATTGGGGCGATAGGGGTTCCCGCACTTGGGGCAGGCAAGCGTCGAGGCGACCGCAGGAGCTGGCTGCTTGCTCGCCGACGGTGCCTCGGGCCGTCCCGATGATTCCTCGGCCACGGGCGGGGCCGCTTTGCCACACCAGGCGCAGTATTGGTAGCCAGGCAGGTTGGCGCGCTCGCAGGCTGGGCAGCGCGGCCAGATCGGCGGTTCCTCGGCGGGAGGATCCCACGGTGTGGCGATTGGCTCGGGCAGCGTACCGGCGCCGAGTAGGAGAAAAGCGGCGATAGCTTCCGTTGCCTCGGCGCTGAGGGCTCCATCGACGCCGTTCCCATCTCTATCATCGCCTTGGATCCATGCGGAGAGCTCGCCCTGTGTTAGCAGGGCCCGATCCGACGGAGGGGTTTCGCTCGGGCGCCATGCGCCCTCTTCAAAGGCGTACCATTGTCCAGAGGCTACACCGAGCGTCATGGCCGTTCCTCTAGCGGTGACGAGGACGATGCGGCCCAGCAACTCGTGCGTATAGGCGCTCGATAGACGTCCCTCGCGGTAGGCTGAACCCAAGCGCTGCACCAAGGCAGCGACGGCATCGGCCGCACTAGCGGCCACGGGCGTATCCTCATCGTCGATCGCGGCCTCCGGCGATGGCTCTGCAGGCAGATCTAGGGCAGCCGATCCCTCTAGGATCTCATCAGGCGCCGGAGCGACTTGCCAGTTGTCGCTCTCCCACCGGAACCAGCGCTGGCCTACGAAGTCCATCGCCCAGTATCTCCCAGAGGCGTCGCGAAAGATATGTTGCTTGAGCAAGGCAACAGCCTTCTGAGGCGAGGTCTCAGCGGCCGTCGCGTAGGCGGCGTGGGCTCGTGCGGCGCTCGTGATCTGATGGGGGCGGTAGCGACGAAGATCCGTCATCGCGGAGATCCTTTCGCGGTTCGGGCAGCCCTTTGTATGTGGGCTAGCGTGGAACGCTTGGCCGTGAGATCCTCGAGCGCCTCGTCAAAGAGCCGATTGCGCCGCCGGAGCTGCTGATCCACGACGACGATGCGACGACGAAGGCGCGCTGCTTCGTCTGCCTTGGCAGCGGCGTCGTGGATGCCAGTGATGGCCGATTCGGCGGGCCCCACGCCCTTGGCCAGACGCTGCACAGGGGAGGACGGGATGCGGTCCAGGTATCGGGTGTAAGCTTGCTTGACAGCTCCTCGCGGCACGAAATCGTAGGCGATGCGATCCCAGCTGCGCCCTGAAGCTGTGCTGGTGGGGGCTGTTGCATAGTCTGGCGGGATCCCCGCAGCCGAGAGAGCCTCCGCCAGAGCATCATAGTCGGCTGGCCGGCCGTCGACGGATCCGCCTATCTTCTGGCGGACGGCGCCCTTGACGAGGCCCTTGGCCCAGGACTTGGCCCCGGCGCCGGCCGGACCTTGGGTCCATCCTGGGGCTTTGCCAGACGCCGAGAGGCCCATGTCGATGACTAGGTCGGCGATGTCGATGATGCCATCGCTCACTGCGGTGTACCGAGTATAGTCATAGTCGGCGCGTAGCTTCTGGAGTTGACGCGTGAGATCGGCGCTTTCCTTGGCCAACTCGTGGGCGCGTGAGGCAGCCTGATCATAGTCTGCCTCGGCTGCACGGAGCGCGTCCGCCCTTTCGCGCGCTTGGCGGCGTTGTCGTTCGGCATCGTTGCGTCGCATCTGGGCATCAAACCAGGCCTGGCGGTCTTTTCCCAGGGTGCGCTCTTGATCCTCCTCCGTCTGTGCGCGCTTGCGGGCGAGCGCGGCAGCTTCCCTGGCGCGGCGCCACTCTAGCCAGAGCCACCCGCCGATGGTAGCCGACGAGCCTAGCGCGGCTATCGCTCGCGCTGTCACGGGGATCGTGGCATTGACGCCAGGCGCGACATCGACAGCAACGTTGCGTGAAGCGAGCGCATCGCTGTCGGGATCGGCCAGTTGTACTTGGACGGTGTGGCTTCCCGGCGCGGGCTGATCAAGCGAGAAGGACGCACTCTGTCCAACGCTGTTCTCCCAGGCGGCCAGCGCGCCGTCTATGTACCACTGTACGGCTAGCGCGCTCAAGTCGCTATCCTCGTCCCTTGACCACGTGGCCGTGCAAGTCAGCGTATCGTCGCTGGTGATGCCCTCAGAGC
>JBNGEB010000097.1:3882-8175 GCA_049975585.1 Anaerolineae bacterium | reverse complement strand
TCGGCCGGGTCGGCGGGGTTGTGGGGGGATTCGTCGGGCCAAAGCGGAATGATCTCTGGATGTGGCATGAAAGGCCTCCGTTGTGATTCTGGTCATGACGACATTGTGTGCCGGCGTGGCGCCATCGTCAAGGCATGGGCAGGTACTTGAGATAGTTCCATATTCCTGGTATAATGATAAATAGATAGACATTATCAAGAAATGACGGCGGCCATGGTTACACGTCGATCACTGCTGAAAGGGGCGTGCATCGCGCTCTTGGTAGGACTGCCCAGCGCCTGCAAGGGCACACGCGACGACGGAGGAAAGGCGTCCATGGGCTGGATCTACACGGTACGCGGGCGCGTGCGCCCAGAGGACTTGGGACTGACGTTGCCACACGAGCATATCATGGTGGACTTTCGGCGCAGTTCGGCCCTTCAGAGCGGCCAGGACGTGGAACTCGTCATGCGCTATGCCCCCGACGATCCAACGTTTCGCGCTGGCGTGGGCATGACGGTCTATGGCCCCGATGGCTGGTCGCGCCAGGCCACGGTGTATGATGGCGAGCGCGCCGTCACCATCGTCAATGCGCCCACCGGCACCTACATCGTCCAGATCTACAACTATATCGAAGGGTTGGAGATCTCGTACACGCTAGAGGAATAGATCCTGTTTCGCAGAGCGGGGCGAGTCCGACCGGGCTTGCCCCGCTTGGCGTCTGGGCGCAACGTGAGGCGTGGTCTTGCGTAAAGAGCATGGACGCGAGGGGCATGCCGGGAGGGGTGAGACATGGTACGCAGGAACCAGTTGGTGGCCGGGCTCGTGCTGGTAGCGGTGGGCGCGCTCTTGCTGGTGGGCGAGCTGTTTGATGTCAGCGCGTGGCGCTTGCTGTTCCCGCTCATCCTGGTCGGGTTGGGGGTCTGGGTGCTGACGCGTCCCCGCGATCTGGGGCGCGACCATGCCGTCACTCAGCGGTTGTTAGGTGAGATCGAGCGCTCAGGCCCGTGGAACGTCGTTGACGAGGAGATCATGTCGCTGATCGGCGACGTGGATCTGGATTTCTCCCAAGCCAGCATCCCCATGGGAGACACGCGCATCCGCACCGTGGGATTCGTGCAGGATGTGACGGTGCGCATCCCAGAAGGCGTAGGGCTTGCGGTCGAAGCGACCGGCGTCTTTGGCGAAGTGGACCTGCTTGGCCAAAAGTACGAAGCCTTTTTCGGGTCCGTCTCGGAACAGTCGCCCGACTATCTCCTGGCTGATCGCCGCATACGTTTGGACGTGGATGGCTTTGTGTCGGAGGTCAAGGTCAGACGCGGCTAGCGCCTTTGCCGATCCGCTGTTGGCTGGGCGTGTGTGGGTATCCGTGAGTGCCGAGGGCCAAGTCTCCAAGGGCTGGCGCTAGGCGCCCTTGAACCGCTTGACGTCCACCTCTCCCGCGCTTACGCTGGGGCGCGTTGGCATCTGGCAGCCGGGAGAGTCGTGGAATGGCCATGCACGTAGGGATCGATGTTGGCACGACGAATCTGGCCGCGGTCGCGTGGGATAGCGACGGCGGCCATTTGCGTGGTCGGTGGTCGTTGCCCAACGACGGGCGTCGTGATGACGCACCCGGCAGAGCAGAGTTGGATCTCCACGTCGTCCAGGCGCAGGTCATCGAGCTCCTTGCCTTGGTAGGGGCTGCGCTGCCGTCCGAGTCGATCGCTGCGGTCGGCGTCACGGGCCAGCAGCACGGCGTCGGCTTTCTCGATGGTGACGGGCGCCCTGTCGCAAGGGCCATCACCTGGCAGGACCAGCGTGCGGCCCACGAGCCCCTTTCCTCTGGCGAGACGGCGCTGCAGCGCTATCTCCGGCTGGCAGGCGGCATCGAGGCCTTGGACCAGCTCGGCTGCCGACCCGCTACGGGCTACCTTGGCCCGACACTCCTCTGGCTCCTTGAGATGGACCAACTCCCGTCCGAGAACGACGTGCGCGCTTGCTTTGTGCCCGATGCCGCCGTGGCTGCGCTGATCGGGCAGGCACCTCCCTGCGATCCCACCGACGCTGGTAGCTCGGCTCTGTATGATATCGTCAGGGGAGCGTGGGACGATGGCTTGGCAGAACGCCTGGGGTTGCCTCGGGATCTCCTGCCGCCTGTGGTGGAGACAGGGACGCAGGTGGGCGGTCTCTCCGAGGATGCAGCGCGGGCCTCAGGACTTGTCGCTGGCACGCCCGTCTGCGTTGCCATGGGTGACAACCAAGCAAGTTATCTGGGCAGCGTCCGTGAGCCAGCACGCACCGTCCTGGTGAACATGGGGACGGGATCGCAGTGCTCCTTGATGTCACCGAGCTTTCGCCGGCTGCCTGGCGTGGATACCCGTGCCTACCTGGGCGGACGCTATCTGTTCGTAGGCGCTGGGCTGTTCGGCGGCCGGAGCCTTGCCTACCTCCAGGGCCTTTTCCACCGCATCGGAGAGGCCTTTTGGGACCAGCCTTCGCCGCCCAGCCTGGATGCCATGGTGGCGCTGGCCCAGCGGACACCGCCCGGCGCCGATGGCCTCCGCTGCGACCCGACATTCACCGGTACGCGGCTTGACCCGAACGCACGAGGCGCCTTTGTCGGGCTGACGCCGCAGAACCTTACGCCGGGGCACTTTACCCGCGCCTTGCTAGAAGGCATGGCCAATGCCTTTGCCGCGCTCTATCAGGATATGGCGGCCAGCCTCGGCCGTCGCGAGATCCTTGTGGGAGCCGGCAATGCCATCCGCCGCAACCCGCTGCTGCAGGAGCTCCTGAGCGACAGCTTTGGCTTGCCCTTGGTTGTGCCCGCGTGGGAGGAAGAGGCCGCCGTCGGCGCTGCCATGGCCGCCGCGGTGGGCATCGGGGCCTTGCGCGACTGGGACGCTGCGGCTGCTACGGTTCGCTACGAATAGACATCACCCCTGGCAACCAGAAGGAGGACGACCCATGCGACTGAGTTGGCGCATTGCGGATGGCCAGTACGGCACCGAGGAGCAGTTCGCGCGCGTGCTGGCTTTCCTGGAGGAACACCGAGCGCCCGGGGGCGGCCCCGCCTTTCGCGAGATCAATATGGGCTTCGAGACCAAGGGTGGGGCCTATCCGGACGAGGCCACCATGCGCGAGCGCTCGGCGTTCCTCTCGGAGCGGATCGAGCGCCTCCATGCCGCGGGAGTCCCCTCGGTGGGGATTACCATGGGCTGGACGCTTGGCCACGGCGACGGCACGTGGGGCATGAAGCGCCCGGAGTGCTTTCGTGCCGCCGTTGGTCATGATGGCTGCGTCTCGACGAGCTGCCCGTGTCCCAGCGACGAGGCCTACCGCGACTATGTCGCGACCAAGTACGCCTGGGCGGCCCGCAGCGGTCCCGATTTCATTGACGTGGACGACGACACGCGTGCCAGTCACCACGGGCCCACCTATCCCTGTTTCTGCGAGGGATGCCTGGCGCGCTTTGCCGAGCGCTTTCCAGGCCAGAGCTGGAGCCGTGAAGAGCTGGTCGCGTTGCTGGACGCGCCCGAGGGCGGCGAGCTTCGGGAGGCCTGGATCGAGCACAATGTGACGCTGCTGGAGGAGCTATTTGCCCGTATCGGCCAGGCCGTTCGCGAGGTGGACCCCGATATCCAGCTGGGGTACATGAGCGTCGGTCCAGGACACAGCACCTATTCGGGGCAGGCCTACGCGCGCTGGATGACCGCCTTGGGGGCCACGCGCGGGCGTCCGGGCTGGGGCTATTACACCGACGAACGTCCCCGAGACATGCTCTTCAAGGCCATGGAGGTCGGACGGCAGGCGAGAGGCTACCCGTCCGACGTTACCTATGTTTCGTACGAGATGGAGAGCTACCCCCACGTCCCTCTGGACAAGTCGAACACCGCCATGGTGGCCGAGTGCACTCTGGCCATCATGGAGGGCTGCAACGATCTCGCTTATGCCTTCACCAGCCATTTTCCTGGGCGCCTGGACGATTATGCGCCGGCCGCGCGAGCGATCTCGACCCATCGCAGGATGTGGGAAGAGCTTGCGCGGCGCGTCGAGGGCCTGGATCTGGTGGGCCTCTGGCCGGCCTTTCACGACCGGCTGATGGCTCGGCGAACCGTCCGCGAAGGCGAGGGGTGGTTCTGGGAGCACGGTCCCTATGACCTCCGCCCTGCGGGACGCTGGCAGGAGCTAGGCATCGCTACCAGCAGCGAGCCCGCTACCGCCTGCGGCACGCTGTTGGCGGGGCGCATCGCCGAGGCCTTTTCCGATGACGAACTACGCTCCATGTTGGCCGAGGGCGTCGTCCTCGATGGCCAGGCTCTGTCCGTGCTC
>JBNGEB010000097.1:820-3872 GCA_049975585.1 Anaerolineae bacterium | reverse complement strand
GGGAGCGCGGGCTAGGGCACCTGGCTGGCGTGCGCCCCGGAGCCGTGGTTGATGACGCCGTGTACGAGCGCGCCACCGACGACGCCTGGAACGAGGGCCATGAGGGCGATGGTCGCAACGCGCTCATCTCCTCGGCCAACCCGTGTGTCTTGCTGGAGCCTCTCGACAACAGCGTTCGGATCCTTTCCCGAGCGCTCTGGTTTGATGATCGTGATGCCGGCCCGTGCGTGAGTGCCTACGAGAATGAGCTCGGCGGGCGCGTCGCCGTGATGACCTATGCGCCGTGGAGCCGTCTGGGCTGGTCCTGGAAGCGCAATCAGATGCAGCGCCTCGCTGAGTGGATCGCGAAAGACAAGCTGCCGCTCTCCATCCAAGAGACAGTGCGGCTGGCCCCCTTTGTGCGCATGAGCCAGGACGGCTCTCGCTTTGTGGCGGCCCTTCTCAACAACAGCCTCGATCCCACCGGTCCGGTGACGGTGCGCATCAAGGCGTTGCCCTCGTGGGTGCGCCAGCTCAAGCCGTCGGGCTATGAGCCTGTCGGTTGGAAGCGTGAAGAGACGGGCATCGTCGTCTGGCTGCAGAACGTCGCGCCTTGGGACGTGATGCTGCTAGTGGGCAGCGGCCCCACCGGCGGCGAGGAGGAGAGCTGATGGGTGGGCCAGAGCGCGTAGCCCTTGGGGTGGTGGGCGCCGCTGGGCGCGGCGGCAGCTTTAAACGGGTGATCGATGCTATTGACGGCGTCCATGTCCGCGCGGTGTGCGACATCCGCGAGGATGCCCTGGAAAAAGCGCGCGTGCGCCTGGGAGCCGAGACTGCCTACACCGACTATCAAGAGATGCTGGAAAAGGGTGGGGTGGACGCGGTCCTCATCGGCACTCCCATGCCGTTGCATGTGCCGCAGTCCATCGCGGCGCTGGAGCGCGGCATCCACGTCTTGAGCGAGGTGCCGGCCGGCGTCTCTATCGACGAGTGCAGGGAGCTTGTGCGCGCGGCCAAGGCCAGCACGGCCATCTATGCCATGGCGGAGAACTATATCTACCCCAGATTCATCGCGTTGGTGACGGCGCTGGTGCAGGCGGGGCTCTTTGGCGAGACCTACTATGCCGAGGGCGAGTACCTCCACGAGCTCAAGGAGCTCAACGAGACCACGCCCTGGCGCCGAAAATGGCAGACGGGCATCGACGGCATCACCTATCCCACGCACAGCCTCGGGCCGATCCTGGAGTGGATGCCGGGCGACCGTGTGGTCGAGGTCTGCTGCGCTGGCAGCGGCCATCACTACCGGGATCCGCGCGGCGATCTGTACGAGAACCAAGACTCGGTGGTCATGCTGTGCAAGATGGCCAGCGGCGGCCTCGCCAAGGTCCGCGTGGACATGCTCTCCGACCGGCCCCACGCCATGAATAACTACCAGCTTCAGGGCACCGACGGCGCTTTTGAATCGGCCCGTGCGCCGGGCGAGTCCCATCGCATCTGGCTGCGGGCCCTCAATCCCGATCGGGATCGTTGGTTGGACCTGATGGCCATCGAGAAGGAGCTTTCGCCTTACCTGCCTACGGGCTGGCGTGAGGACGAGGCCGCCGCGCAAGCTGCCGGCCACGGCGGCGGCGACTATTACGTGGTGGCGGATTTCGTGGGCGCCATCCGCCAGGGTACAGAGCCCGCGGTCGGCATCCACCGGGCCATGGACATGACGTTGCCCGGGCTGGTGAGCCAGCAGTCGATCCTGGAGAACGGCCGCTGGCTGCCCGTGCCGGATTCGCGCGATTGGTGACCCTCGTAACCTGTATCTTGGGGAGGGGCCATGACGCTGCAGTGCGCGCTGGAGACGAGGCCATCCGCATGCCTCAGCGACTGGTTTTTAAGCGCCGTGGGCTACTACTGACTGGCCTTTCGCCTTCCGGCCTCGGTGAGCATGGCATCGGGGGCGTAGCGACGTTGGTACAGCTCGGGGTCGTGCGGGGCGCGTCGGTTCGGGCAGCCCTCTCGCGGGCAGAGCATACAGGTTGCAAAGCCGTGCTCCGTCGGGAACCGGATGCCGGATACCGACTTGGCCGGGAGCATTAGGAAGCTAGACGTCAGTCGCAGCCCGATGCTCGCTTCCGTGTCCCCTAGGAGCTCGAACAGCGGGCGCTGCTCCCGGAGCGGCCAGTCCAGCAGGCTGCCTGGCCCCATGCTCGCTGTCTTGCCGGGGCTGAACATGCCATCGATGGCCTCCATGGTGGCGCCGATCGCCGCAGCCAGGGCCTGCTCCATGATGGCTTCAACCCAATACCGCTCCACGATGTCGTCCATACCCACGTGCCAAGCCTCGAGCTCGGCGCCGCAGGTGACGGCATAGGGGAACACGCGCTCCGCGTCGTCGAGGTTGACCCGCAGGACGCGGCTCTTGAACGTGACCCCATCGATGACCAGCGCGTCACTATCCCGCTTGTCGATGAAAGCCATGCCATAGATCGCCTTGGGCCGTGCGATGGCCTCGGCGCGCTCGACCACGTCCAGCAGCGCCGGACGATGTCGCTCTCGTAGGCGCACGCGCTCTGCCAAGGCGTCAACGTCCACCGTGTATGGAACCGCATCCAAGATGTGGCGTTCCATGGCCCCCTCCGCCCGTCTCGCGCAGCGGTACTAGGTATAGGCACGGCTACGGCTCCGACCGCCCGTTCCCATACCGAGAGAGGGTAATGGCGATTGCGCTTCCCGTCAAGCGGACATTGTGGGTGCCCTAGGGGAGTGGGCACAGCATGCCGTGCTCTTACCAGCTACCGCAGCGTCGCCGCTGCTGATCCGGCGATCGCGCCGGAGGCCATGGCCCAGTGGAGGTTGTATCCGCCGCAGGGACCCATCACGTTGAGCACCTCTCCGGCCAAGTGAAGGCCTGGCACCAGCCGTGATGCCATCGTCCTCCCGTCCACCTCCGCCAAGGGGACACCTCCGGTGGACAACTGGCTTTGGCTTAACGGACGCGTCCCTGTCACGGGCACCCGCAGGTCACGCACCTGCTGGCGCAGTCGGGCCACGTCAGCATCCGCCATCGCTCCCAAGCGTTGCT
>JBNGEB010000097.1:0-810 GCA_049975585.1 Anaerolineae bacterium | reverse complement strand
GAGCTGCAGCAGGACCGGCGGCGCCTTTGGCGGCATGAACGCTTCCAGCACCACGGCCGCTGGCGCATCGCGCTCGCGGCCGCGCGCAAGCAGCTCCTCAAACACCGCACCGTGAGATGGGACCAAGTCGATGCGCGCCTCGAGGGGCTCGTCTGGATGGCTGCTCATTAGATAGGCCAAGTCCATCGGGGCGGGCCCGCTGAGGCCGTCCCGCGTGAACATCAGGTTGCCGAGGGTCTGCCCCAACAGGCGTTTCCCCGCGTAGAGCTTGAGCCCGACGTCCAGCCGAACGCCGTGCAGCTTCTGGAGGACGTCTCTAGGAGGACGCAGGTCCGTCGTCAGCGGCACCAAAGCCGGCCGCACGGGGAGGACCGTATGTCCCAGAGCCTCCAGCATGGGGAAACACTCGCCGCGGGATCCCAGTGCGCCGCACGCCTCTCCGCCCGCTGCTACGATGAGGCGATCGTGCACGTCATGTTGAGGCGAGTTCCCCAGCTCTAGCGCGAACCTGTCGCGCGCGAATCCATCGCTTCGTCGCTCGATGGCGGTCACCTTGGTGAGGAGATGCACGTGGACGCCGGCGAGCTCTAGCGCATAGGCCAGAATCTCTGCCACCGAGGCCCCGCTGTTGGATACGGGATAGGTCCAGCCGTCCCACGTGGCATAGGTGGGGATGCCGAGGGCGTCGAGATCGGCCAAGAGCTGCGGATAACCGTAGCGATCCAGCACCTCGGCCAGGGCAGAGGGGGCGTCGGTAGCATAGACCGCTGGATCGAGGTTGGCGTTGGATAGGTTGCACCGCCCGTTGCC
>JBNGEB010000096.1:0-8190 GCA_049975585.1 Anaerolineae bacterium | reverse complement strand
AGCCTCTGCATCATAGCCGTTGTCCATGCCCTCGAGCAGCCAGTCGGCATGGTCTTGCGTGATGGTGCCATCGGCTACAGCCTGCTCGATGGCGGCGCGGCGGGCATCCTCGCGCGATGCCGCTACCGTATCATGGACCTCGTCGAGATCGACGCCGGCCTTTTCGGCAACGTCGGCCAACGTTCGACCGCCCCAGAACTGGAGCTGCAGGTCCTCGACGCTCAGTCCAAGCAGGTTGGCGATGGCCTCCAACGCCTCGTCGGTTCTGGGGAGACCAAAGCCCCCTCTGCTGCCCAGGAAGGTCGGTCCCTGGGCCGCCACGGTGGCTACGCCTCCGAGCCCAAGGACGACTACTAGGCCTACAATGGCCGCGATCCGCACGTACCGATTCCTCATGTCGCTCCCTTCACAACCTTTGCGATGCGACGGCTTCCGTTTCCAGCCCCATGGTACTTGCCAACTGTGAGAGAGATGTGAAGAGAGGGTGAAGGATTGGTAGGCTTCTCTCGCGTATCGCGCCCAAACGCACGAGCTACTACTGCCTGGCGCTAGTAAAGATCGCTGCCCTTGTCGTCGCTAGCCTCGTCTCCAAGGTGCACGGCCTCGAACTCGGCCTTGGCGGCAGCCAGCATAAAGCGTGCGTCGCTGGCCAAGGCGAGGAACTGCCAGCCTTGGTTGATGCGCACGCGGATCTCCGCAGCGTCGTAGCAATGCTTGCCCGCGGGTACGCCGAGGCTCTTGGCGACCTCCAGCACGTGGAGCATGGCTGCCTCGTGGGCGGTGCCGGGGCCTGTTTCTTTGCCCTCAGTCCCCATGGAGAGCGCAAGATCGCTGGGCCCCACAAAGCAGGCCGCCACGCCATCCACTGAGAGGATCTCCTCCGCGCGCTCGACGGCCTGGATGGTCTCGATCATGGGGATGCAGAGGGTATTGCGAGCCGACCACTCGGCATAGTCCTGGTCGACGTACATGCGAAGGCGGCTGCCGCCATAGCTACGGCGACCTTTCGTGGCATAGCGCGTGTCGGATACGGCCCGAGCCGCGTCCTCGGCCGAGTTGACCATGGGGATGATCAAGCCCATGGCGCCAGCGTCCAGCGTGCGCTGGATCCAGATCGGGTCGTTCCAGGGAACGCGAGCCATGGGTATGCTGCCGGCCAGTTGGATGGCGCGAAAGCAGTCCGTCAGCGTCTCAAAGCCCACGGGACTATGTTCGGCGTCGACCGATACCCAGTCCCACCCGACGGAGGCGAGGTTCTCGGCAGCGGCGGCGGAACAAAGGGTCACCCAACCTCCGATGGCGGGCTCGCCGGCCTCTAGCTTCAGCCGGACCGGATTCTCATGCAGGATCTGTTTCATAGTCTCCCTTGCTTACCAACGCTCGCGGTGCACGCGAGCGGCGTCGAACTGGGTGCGCGGTTCCTTGATCTCGGCAGGATGCCCGATGGCGATGTAGGCGAACGGCACGACGTCTTCTGGGATGCCCAGGATGCGCCGTGCGGAGGACTCGCGCTCGGGGATCGGGTGGACGCCGCACCAGACGCTGCCGAGACCCAACGCCGTGGCGGCCAGCAGGATGTTCTCGGTGGCGGCGGCGCAGTCTTGGATCCAGAAGGCCTCACGTCCAGGGTAGCTGGCTTCGGGCTGCCCGCACGGCACGATGCACACGGGGGCCTGCGACACCATCTTGGCGTATGGGTGATCCTCGGCGAGCCGCGCCCGTATCTCGGCGTCCGTGACGACGAGGAAATGCCACGGCTTGCGGTTCCCCGCCGAGGGAGCCGCCATCGCGGCTTGAAGGAGCGTTTCGATCTGCTCATCGTCCACGGGCTCTGTCGTGAACTGGCGGATGCTACGCCTTGCGAACAGGTTCGGGATCTCTAGCTTGGGCATCGGTGTCCTCCTGCTTGGTGGCGAGAGACGGCGATCCGTCTCTCGCCGAGAGAAGCATTCAGATGCGCGCCACGAGACGTGTCAGATCAAGCACAGTGACCTGGCCCGGATCACCATCGCAGGTGATGGTCACCGGCACGCCGGGTTGCAGCGTCAGCGCATTGTCAGAGAGGTCGACGTCCTGCTCCGTCTCGACGAACACGCCAAAGGCAGGCACATCGCTGGTGAGCGTGATGCTCTCTCCATCGACACTGACTTGGATGGTTGGTGTGTGCAGCTCCAGCCAGCGGAACCGCTCAGAGACCAGGTGATTGGTGTAGGCGCGGTCGCCCACCTTGAGATGTACGAACACCACCGTGTCGAGCAGATCGCCGTTGCGTTCCACGGGCACGGTCGTCGAGCCCCGGTCCTCGGGCAGGACGCGAGCGCGGTAGCCGATGCCGAGCTCGTCAAGCGCGAGAGTCTTGAGCGGGGTTACGGCATTGGCTTGCAGCATGACATCAAAGGTGTGTTGGGCCTTGACGCGTCCTGCAAGATCGTAGGCGATCACCGTCGCCTTGGCGTACTGCTCATCGAGCAAGTCGCTATCGGCGGAGAGGGTAACGGCGTCGCCCTCAAGGCGCAGGATGGGGAGGATATCGTCGTAGAAGCGCCGGCTAGCGTACCAAAGCGCTTTCTTGCGTCGGTAGTAATCCAGACAGCTCCAGCTCGCGACGGGCCAGCAGTCGTTGAACTGCCAGTAGAGCGCGCCGCTGGTCATGAACTTGCGCTCGCGCCAATGCTCGACGCCCGTGCGGATCGCCTCGGCCTGATTGAACTGCGTGAGGTACACGAAACTCTTGAGGTCCTTGGGCAACCCGATACGTCCCGCGAGAAAGCGCACCAGGCGCTCGGTGCCATCGACCATCTTCTGGTGGCTCATCATCACAGGGCTAAAGAGGGTGCGATCCTCTGGTTCGGTGTAGGAGAGCACCGTCTTCCAGCAAGGCATGGCTTGGAAGCCAAACTCGCTGATGAAACGGCCGCTATCTTGGAGATACCCGGCATAGTCGTGCCAGCCACTCCACACATCCCAAGAGTGGCGGTCGCCCTCTTCCATGCAGTTGGGGCTATCGCCGCCGTAGGGACTAGAGACCCAGTAGGGCCGAGAGGGATCGAGCTCGGCACAGACCTGGGGGAGCATTTCGCGGTAGATCCAGTTGCCTTCGTATTTGGGCACGCCAGTGTGCCACCAATCCACGAATCCCCAATTGTTCTCGTTGTTGCCGCACCAGAGCACGATGCTGGGATGGTTGCGCAGCGCCGTCACCACCAGACGCGCCTCGTCGGTGGCCAAGGCCGCGAACCAGTCGAGCTCATCGGGGTACTGGGCGCAGGCGTACATGAAATCCTGCCACACCATGATGCCAAGCTCATCGCAGGCCTCGTAGAAAGCGGGGTCCTCATAGATGCCGCCGCCCCAGATGCGGAGCATGTTCATGTTGGCATCGGCCGCGAGCTGTACCAGATCACGATAGTCCTCGGCCGTGAGCCGGGGAAGGAGGTTGTCGGCTGGGATCCAGTTGGCGCCCTTGGCAAACACGCGGACACCGTTGATGGCCAGCACAAAGCTGCGGCCCTCGGCATCGGCCTCTTGGATGAGCTGTACCGTGCGGATGCCAAAGCGCGTGGTCATCTCATCCACGACGCGGCCGTCGATGAGGGCCTTGACGGTCAGCTCGTAGAGTGGCTGATCTCCCATGCCGTTGGGCCACCAGAGGGCGGGGTCCGGAATGGCCAGGAGGACGCCACCTTGGTCGCCGGTAGGGCTGGGAGCGCTCTCGGCGATGCCTCGCGCCGTTTCCTTTCCGTCTTGGCGCACGACGAACTCGAGGTCGGCCGAGGGCCTATCCAGCAGATCCACATGGGCCGATGCGCGCACCAACGCCTCTCCATCGCCGATCTGCTCGGTGCGCACATAGGGATCGCGCAGCCTGGCGTCGTTGGCGATATCGAGATAGACCGATCGCCAGATGCCCACCTGGGTGATGCGTGGGCCCCAATCCCATCCATAGCTGTACTGGGCTTTGCGGATAAAGTTGCGTGCGGGATCGCTGGTCGCAGTGAGATCCAGGCCGCTGTTCTGTTGGAGCGTACGGGGCAGATCCACCGGCGAGAGCAATCGTACCTCGAGTGTGTTCTCGCCTACCAGCACGAGATCGTGCACATCCAAGTGGTAGGGCATGAACATGTTCTCAAGCTGCGCCACAAAGGTGCCGTTGAGGTACACCTCTGCCAGCGTATCCACCCCCTCGAGCACCAGTTCGACGAGGGCGGATGCCGCGGCCTCTTTGCTTAGACTGAACGTGCGACGATAGGTCCAGTTCTTGTGCTCGAGCTTGTGGCACTCGACCTCGTTGGTGCGGTAAAAGGGATCGGGAAGCTCGCCGAGAGCCATGAGGTCGAGTTGGACGCAGCCCGGCACGTGGCCTTGCTGCCACGGGCCGCCGCCTTCCTCGCGGAACTGCCAGGTGCCATCGAGAGAGATTCTGGTAGTCATCGTTAGAGTGCTCCTTGCATTGGGGCTATGGACAGCCCCCGAACCGCTGCTGCGATCATACAAGCCGTGCGGATAGGGGTCAAGGGGGCTGAGCTACTATGCGAGGCTCACAAGAGTTTGACGAAGGATTGACGGGGGAGGGCGTTCTTTTTTGCCATACTAGCGATGGATTGTGGCTGAGCGGTGGGGGGAAAGAGGACAAAGCTTGTTGACCTAGAGCGCATTGTTCAACCAGGAGCTTGGGACGATACCTACCACGGAGACAAAGAAGCAAATCAAGCTACATATTACACCGAGAAAGGGATTCATGGCGGACAAGGGTGGCGCTATGCAAAAAACCGACACCAAGAGCCAAGACACGCAAGATAAGAATGGCGCAGGCGCTCGGCGTTGTGAGCTAGGCGGGTGGTACCGGTCGTCCCTCTCCGTGTACCAGCCAGCGGTACGATTTCTCGATGCGATCCCAGTTGTGCTCGCGGTCCAGCGACCAGAACCGGCCGATGAGCGACACAAAGGCTCCGGTGCCCAGCTCTTGGCAAGTCTCCTCGACTTGCTGGGTGTAGATCGCGCCGCTTTCGGGCTTTTCGCCGCGGCGACCTAGCATGCCGTGGATGTACACCTCCGGCACGCCTAGATCGTGCGCCATGCGCAGGATCGCCAGCAAATGCTCCACGGAACCGTGCGAGCTGTAGAAAGAGATGATGCCTAGCAGATGGAGCGCCGTGCCGTCACGGATGGCGCCCTCCATGGCCCAGCGCAGCGCAGGATTGTCCTGCAGGGATCCGTCCGCAATGGCACGCTCCACGCGCAGCCGATCCGAAGGGAGAACGCGGCCGGCTCCTAGGTGTAGGTGGCCGACCTCCGAGTTGCCGACCGTCTTGCCCGGGCGGCCGGGGACTGTATCGGGCAACCCCACGGCCTCGCCAGCGGCCTGCAAACGGGTGTAGAGCGGCTCGCCCGCGAGAGCGTCCATCTGGGGCGTATGCGCCTCCGCGATGAGGTTGCCGTGGGTGTCGTCACGCGCGCCCCAGCCATCCAGGATGAGCAGCGCGACGCGACGTCTCCTACCAGTGTCGACACCATGGAGCAGCGAACGCCCCTCCATGGTAGCAGGTACGGGCACATCCAGCAGCGTGAGCGCCGTCGGTGCGACGTCGATGAGGGAGCCGCCCCCGCGAAGCTGGCCGCCCTCGAGGTCCGGTCCAATGACGGCGAACGGAACGGGGCTGTCGGTATGCCCTGTGTCGATGGTGCCGTCCTCGTAGAGCCACTTTTCGACGGTGCCGTGATCCGCGGTGACGATGACCGTGATGCCCTCATCCCTGGCGGCTTCCAGGACGCGTCCTAGTTGCGTGTCGACCGTCTCGACGGCGCGCAGGATGGCCTCACGATCCTCGCTGTGACCGATGACGTCCACGTTGGCCCAGTTGACGACGATGAGATCGGCATCGCCGCGGATCTCCTCGATGGTGGCGTCGGCGACGTCAGCCGCGCGCATCTCGGGCGGCGGCAGGTATCCTTCGAACTCGCGCGAGGGAAGGAACCGTCTCCGTTCGCCTGGGAAAGGCTCCTCGCGCTTGCCGTTTAGAAAGAAGCCTAGGTGCACGGCCTTTTCTGACTCGACGATCTTGACTTGGCTCAACCCCGCTCGGCTGACCGCCTCGCAGAGTGTATCGGGGTAGGGCCCCTCTGGGGGGAACGCAACCCGCACGTCCAGGTCTGGGTGGTATTGGATGAGCGTGACCCAGTGTGTCTCTATGGGCTCGACGCGAAAGTGAGGGAAGGGTTTTTGGGTGAAGGCCTGCGTCAATTCTATCTCGCGCTCGCCGCGCAGGTCATAGAAGATGACATAATCGCCGTCCCGGATGCGTCCCAGAGGCTGACCTTGGGCATCCACTCGTACCAAGGGCTCCATGGTCTCGTCATCCTCGGCGGATCGATAAGCGCGGCGGACAGCATCCGCCAGGGGGTAGGTGGCTGAGCTCATAGCGAAGCAACTCCTTGCTGGGTTATTATGTGTGCTGGAGTCTAGCACGCTGACGAGGGTGAGCAAAAAAGGGGAGTGAGGTCCGGGTGATGTCCCGTGTGAAGGCGCGGCCGGCATCGCTAGCTTTGCACGACTCCCTGGCTTATAATCTCCACTGGTACGCGCCGTTGCCGATTGGGAGGACGACTCGCCTATGGATCTGCTCGGTTTTTCCTCGCACATGCGCGTTGCGCTCTATCAATGTGGCTCTGTGTCGCTGGCTCTGCAGGGACGCGTGGAGCCTGAGCACAAGGCACCGGACTCGTCTCATCAGCGGAGCACGGCCGTCTCGGCGGTGGATCGGATCTGCCAGGAGATCCTGATGCTCGCCGCTGCCAGTGTGGCGCCGGATCTGGCCGTCTACAGCGAGGAGATGGCCGCTTGCCCCGATGGGCTGCAAAGGCTCTTCCGGGGTAGCAATGGGTACGAGTTGGTGCTGGATCCGGTGGATGGTACCGACGATTACCTCGCCGGGAAGCCCACCTTAGGCCACATGCTAGGCCTGCTGAACCTGGCGACGGGCCGCTTTGACCTTGGCATGCTCTACTTCCCGACAGATGGCGTGTTGCTGTGGGGTCTGCGAGAGATGGGGGCGTTCGTGGCTCGTGGCGTGGGCGGCGCGGACCGGCGCCTGCCGACGCCCACGGTGCCAAGGATCGTGCCGCAGGTCAAGCGGATGCGCCCGGAGGATGTCCTGGCGATCACCCGCATGGGGTTAGCACTGGAGACCGACGGCGCTGCCTCGGTAGCCTGGAGGGTGCGGCGGCTGGCGGAGGGAGATACCGGGGTTGGTGTGTTCCGGCAGTTCCACGGCCACGACACCGGTCCCGGCAGCGTGATCCTTGAAGCGCTTGGTGGTGCTGTCTTGGATGGCGATGGTGAGTCGGCTCGGTATGCTGCGGACATGCCGCGCGATCCTCTGATCGTGGCATCGGCGGACACCGAGCTAGCACGCGACGTGGTAGCGGCCTTGATGGACAATGCGGAGGCTATCCCGTGAAAGCGCAGGAGCGTGGAAGCCCAGCCAAGAGGAGGCGCCATATGGATGCGGCCACATGGGTGATGCTCGCGTTGGCGGTGGGGCTAGGGGGATATGCTCTGTGGCGTGGGAAGGCCACTGCTCTGGAGGGCGTCTCGCGCGGAGCCGATCTGTTGTGGACGAACCTGTTGCTGCTCCTGCTGTCGTTCTTTGTCTCTGGCATGGCGCAGGTGCTCCTGCCGGCGGACCTCGTCGGCCGCTGGCTCGGCCGGGAGGCGGGCGTCCGGGGCGTGCTGCTTGGCTGTGTCGCGGGCGGGCTGGTGCCCGGTTCGCCCTATGCGCTCTTTCCCATCGTCGGCACACTCTACAGAATGGGGGCTGGGCTGGGGGCGGTCGTCGGCTTTCTCGCGGCCTGGTCCGTCTGGTCGGTGACGCGCCTCCCATTGGAAGCCGCCCTGGTCGGGCCGCGCGTGATGTGGGTTCGTTTTGTGTGCACGGCGGCTTGCCCTCCCCTGGCGGGATTGCTCGCCCATGCTGTGAGTGGGTGGTTGAGGGCACCTACACCGTAGGCTGGCGTTAAGGAGGTCTGGCCGATGATCGATAGGCTCGAGATACGGCGAGGCGACATCACAGGGTTTGACGTGGATGCCATCGTCAACGCCGCCAACAGCTCGCTGCTGGGCGGCGGAGGCGTGGATGGCGCTATCCACCGAGCGGCGGGGCCCGAACTGCTGGCGGCCTGTCGCAAGGTCGG
>JBNGEB010000095.1:0-8225 GCA_049975585.1 Anaerolineae bacterium | reverse complement strand
AGTGAGTCCGGCGGGATGGGTGACTCGTCCTCGACCGGAATCGTGTGCCTCAGAAGTCGGTCGATGCGTTCAGCTCGTTCAAAAGCGTCGGTGCGTAGAGGATCGTTGCGGTAATCCTCCTTCCACTGCGCGAACTGCTTTCCCAAGCGATGGGCCATCACCGGCAGCTCGTAGGGCAGACCGCTGTTCACGATATAGTCCACGGTGCCCACGTAGGGGATGATGTTGCGCAGCTCGCTGCTCCGTACATAGTGCCAGTGCTCAAGCGTCTGCGCCCGACTGTAGGCTCGATGGACGGCGTCCCGCTCCATGCGGCGCATCAGGCGCAAGTCCGTCCAACGGATGTAGCGGCCATCGGGCCCCTTGGTCTGGAGCAAGGGTTCGATGTAGAGCAGGAACTTGTGCTCCGATGGGATGCTCGCCGTCAGCTCTGGGTAGAGCCCATGGAGGCTGTCAATGAGGATGATGTCGTGTTCATCGAGCTGCATGGGCGTGTGGTTCAAGTGACGCTTGCCCGTGTGAAAGTCATAGAATGGCGCCTCGACCCGCTCGCCCGCCGCCAACCTTGCGAGATGATCGTTGATCAGCTCCAGGTCGAGGGCTTGAGGCGTCTCATAGTCATAGTCACCGAACTCGTCTTTGGGGTGGAGCTCCAGGTCATAGAAATAGTTGTCCACTGCCAAGGGCACCAAACGCACGTCGCAGTGTGTCATGAGGTGACTCAGCTTGAGCGTCGTCGTGGTCTTGCCGGAAGATGACGGCCCAGCGATGACCACGACGCGCACATCATCGCAGCGCTCCGACAGGGCCTCGGCAGCCGTGGAGATGTCTTCGGTGTAGCGCCGATCGGATTCGTGGACGATCTTCGCAAACTCGCCCCTTTCCACGCGAGCGTTCAAGTGGTCCAGGGTGTGGAGGTCGTGAGAGACCGACCAGTCTAGGCTCTGCCAGACCTTGCGCCAAGGGATATGGTCGTCGGTTCGCGCGGCTCTGCGAGCGTCTTGCCTGCGACGACGCGCTCGTTCGTCCCGGTAGAGGATATAAGCTTTAGCCGTGTCGGCATACCCCGCTTCAATGAGCACACGCTCAACGACATCCTGGATTTCCTCGACCGTGGGGTGTTCTCCCTCGGGCGTGCGTTCCTCCAAATCGGCTACAACCCGATCCGTGAGACGCTCCGCGATGCTGCGGTCGCGTCCGCCCACGGCGACCGCGGCTCGGTAGATGGCGTTGGTGATGCGCTCTCGGGTGAACGGCACGACAGCGCCCGTCCGCTTGATGACGTGGGTCAGCTTGGCCATGCCTAATCCCTCCTGCAGAGACCTCGCGTCAGTGTCAGAACCTGCGATCGGTATCGTGTGGCACTACGTCCGCGGTCTCTTGGTACCAGGTCAACATGCGGTCTTTGAGGGTGAGCAACTGCCCTTGGAGCGCGGGATCTTGGACGCGGTTCTCGAGTTCGAGAGGATCCTCCGCAAGATCGTAGAGCTCATCTTGCTCGTACAGACGACGGACGTACTTGAAGCGGTCGGTCCGGCACATGGCGGCTTTGGTGTGCTCTGGACCTGGGCTGGATTGCAGGTTCACGCGTGGCCAGTAAAGCCCGTCAGGCCTCTGAGCGGACGTGCTCTCCAGTTCCATGCAATGCCGTTCGCCGTGGAGCCGGCCGCCCTCGCAAAAGACGGCGTCCCGATGAACATCCGTTTCGCCGGCGATCACAGGAAGCAACGATCGCCCAAAGTGCGTGTGCGCCGGAGTGATGGCCGTGAGCGCCTCAATGGTTGCGGGGACGTCGATGAGTTCGACCATGGCTTCGCTGATCCGAGGTTGCGCGGCGTGCGCTTTGGGCGGCTTGACGATGAGAGGCACCCGCGACAGGCAGTCCTCGAAGGTGTTCTGCGTCTTTTCCACCAGGCCATAGTCTCCCGTAAAGTCGCCGTGGTCGGAAAACACAAAGACGGCCGTATCGTCATAGATCCCAGCTTGGCGCAGAGCACGCAGGATCAGCCCGAACTGGTGATCGACGCGTGCGCACATGCCATAGTAGGTGGCGCGCAGCTCGCGCCAACGGTCCTCCGTCCATGATTGCAGCTTTTGCCGGGCGTGAATGCCTCGCAGAATGCTGGGCTTGCCACGCCAATCCGGCGGAGTCGGCGCACGCTCGGGCAGCTCGTCACGGTCAATGATGCTGTACCAGGGATCCTCTACCGCATAGGGCGGGTGGGGATAAGTCAACGGTAGATAGATGCACAGGGGCTGGTCCGTGGGAGGATTGAGAATCAGGTCGATCGCGCCTTGCACATAGGCCCAGTCGCTATCCCAGTACGGCTCTTCTTCCGGCGTGTCGAGCTTGCCTACGTAGAAGGAATAGTAGGTATCGCTGCCTGGCCCTCCACGCCATTCGCTCTGCCTGTCACTGGCGAACATTGGGCGAAGTTCGCCCTTGGGCTGGTACTTGACGGTGCAATAGTCATCGTAGCCATGCTGTGCGGGCACCAGATCGTTCTTGCCACCCCACCAGACATAGTAGCCTTCTTCTTTGAGGGTACGCAAGAGTACCGGCTCGTCGGGGCGCATCATGTGATGCATGGTGCGGTGTCCGCGCACGTGCGGATACCAGCCGCTCATAAAAGAACAGCGGCTGGGAGTGCACACAGGGTTTTGGCAGAAGGCGCGCCGGAAGGACACCGCATCTTCCTCGACCAGCCGATCGAGGTTAGGCGTTACCGCGGCGGGATTGCCCATATGCCCGAGCACATCACCGCGCCATTGGTCTGGGTTAAAGATGAGGATGTGCGGTCGATTGGGCATGGTTATAGGCGTCTCCTTCGGGGTGCTCTGGGTTTGGCTTCCCCTAGACGTTCTGAATCTGGCGATATTGCAGTGCTTCCGCCAGATGGGATGGACGAATGTGTTGGCTATGGGCCAGATCTGCGATGGTGCGCGCAAGCTTCAGGACGCGGTGGTACCCGCGAGCGCTTAGACCCATCTGTTTCATGGCGGCCTTGGCGAGGGCATTCCCCTCAGCGTCCAATGTGCAGAACTGATGGATCTCCTTGGGCCCCATGTCGGCGTTGCACGAGAGCTTTGTGCCAACGAACCGTTGACGCTGACGCTCGCGGGCGGCCTCCACGCGCTCGCGGATGGTGCTCGATGGCTCGCCCAACTGGGTGTTGGTCAGCTTCTCATACGCGACACGCGGCACCTGTATGTGGATGTCGAGTCGGTCCATCAATGGTCCAGAGATGCGTTTTCGGTACCGCTCGATAGCGCCAAGCGAGCAGGTGCACTCGTGCGTCGGATCTCCATAATAGCCACAGGGACAGGGGTTCATGGCTCCTACCAGCATAAAGTTGGCGGGGAAGCTCAACGAGCCAGCGGCTCTTGAGATGGTGACCTTGTGATCCTCCAAGGGCTGCCGAAGCACCTCCAGCGTGCGTGAGCCGAACTCGGGGAGCTCGTCGAGGAACAGGACGCCGCGATGCGCCAGTGAGATCTCTCCAGGACGAGGCCAATGGCCGCCTCCCACAAGGCCCGCTTGCGAAATGGTATGGTGCGGCGCGCGGAAAGGCCGGTGACGGATGAGCGGTTGGTCCGATGGCAGCAGACCTGCGACAGAGTAGATCTTGGTAACCTCGAGGGCCTCTTCGATGGTCAAGTGTGGCAGGATGGATGGCAGTGCCCGGGCGAGCAGCGTCTTGCCGGTGCCTGGTGGCCCCATCATGAGGACGCAGTGCCCGCCGGCGGCGGCGACCTCCAGAGCGCGCTTGGCGTGCTCTTGGCCCCGGATCTCTGCAAGGTCGGTGGCATAGGATGGCGTCTCGTCGGCGCCCACGGCTTGCGACTCGTGCACAAAGGGCTCGAGAGGCATGAGATTGCTCAAGTGCATAGCCAGGCGCCCGAGGCTCTCTACGGGGATGACGGTGATGTCGGGGATCAGGGCAGCTTCGGCAGCGTCGCAGGCTGGTACATAGAGCGTCTCGATGCCGTGCTCTCGCGCTGAGGACGCCATCGATACGATCCCGTCCACGTGGCGCAGAGAGCCATCCAACGATAGCTCGCCGATGAACATGCTCTTGTCATAGTCGATGGGAATCTGGTTCGTTCCCCCTAGAATACCGACGGCAATGGGCAAGTCATAGGATGGCCCTTCTTTGCGCAGGTCGGCAGGTGCTAGGTTGATGGTAACGTGCCTCATGGGGAAGGAGAGTTGGCTGTTGCTGATGGCAGAGCGCACGCGTTGGCGCGATTCCTGGACGGCAGTATCCGGCAGGCCGACGATGTCGATCCGACCTACTTGCCCCGCGTGTACGTCAACTTCTACGTCTACCAGAACGCCTTCGAGACCTACCAGAGCGCAGCTCGTGATGGTTGCTAGCATGATGCAATGGCCTCCTATAGTCTGTATCCGAGTGTAGCACAGTCGGAGCCTTGGGGGCAAGCTCGGTTTGCCACGGCCGGCGGGATAACGTATCATCGTCAGGGGGATGCGAGAGATGGATGCACGGTCACTTGTGCCTGGGGAGGATGGCATGAGCATGGCGTCGCGCGAGATCGTCCAACGTACCCTAGACTTTACTGGCCCAGCGCGTCTGGCTGGTGCCATGCCTGCGCCCTACTGGCATGACTTTGTCCATTGCTCCTACGTCTATGATAGGGGACGGCCGGGCTGGCATACGGTGGAGGGCACGCGTCAGGAGTATGTGGACGAGTGGGGCAATACGTGGGCCCGCGTGGATGCCACCAGCAAGGGTGAGGTGGCGCGGGGCGTGTTGCAGCGTTGGGATGACCTGGATCGTCTGGAGCTCCCCGATCTCGCGAATCCTGCCAACTATGTCGAGGCCCGTCTTCTCTGCCAAGACCGCAGCGAGACACGCTTCCGGTTGGGCGGACTGCCAGGTTTCCCATTCAATATCGCGCGCAAGATGAGGCGTCTGGACCAATTCCTGATGGACCTGCTTCTGGAACCAGAGCGCGTGGCCGAGCTCCTGCAACGCATCGAGGACTTGCTGGCGGATATGATCACGGCGTACGGCAAGGCCGGCGTGGACGGGATCATGTTTTGCGAGGACTGGGGGACGCAGACGGGTCTGATGATTCGGCCCAATGTTTGGCGACGGATCTTTTGCCCGGGTTTTGAGCGGCTGTGCGCCGTGGCCCGTGAGCACAACCTCAAGGTTATCATGCATAGCTGCGGCAAGATCACCGACATCATCCCCGATCTGATTGGCGCGGGCATCGATGCGTTCCAGTTCGACCAGCCTTGCCTGCATGGCATCGATGTCCTGGCGCGGTGGCATGGCGAGGTGAGCTTCTGGTGCCCCGTCGATATCCAAAAGACGCTGCAGACACGGGATGAGGCGCAGATTGTCGCGGATGCCCGTAGGATGATCGAGAAACTGGGCGGTCCTGAGGGCGGCTTTATCGCGGGATACTATGGCGACAATGCTTCCATTGGGCTGGATCCGTATTGGCAGGATGTGGCCTGCCGCGCGTTTACCGAGTTTGGCAACTATGCAGAGATACAGGCTTTCCGATAGGAGCAGCGTCAAAGATGGGCGAGCGTCAGGCCGTGGCCTTGGTGCGGTGCGATTCGTACGACATGGACGTGGTGGAGGCTGCGCTCGCGCGAGGTCTCCAGCAGCTTGGTGGGATGGAAGCGTTCGTATCGGCGGGCCAGCGCGTGGTGCTCAAGCCGAACCTCGTGCGGGCTATGGATCCCGACCAGGCGGCCACCACGCACCCGGCTCTGGTCGCTGCTGTGATCCGCGCCGTGCGTGCCGTTGGCGCAGAGGCGATTGTGGTGGATTCGCCTGGTGGCTCCTTTACGCCAGGATTGCTCAAATCGCTGTATCGCAAGACGGGCATGGATTGGGCGGTGCGCGAGGCCGGCGGCACGTTGAACCTGGATGTGGAAACGACGCAGGTGCCCGTGGAGGATGCCCAGGTTCTCTACCGCATCGATATGGTCAAGGTCGTGGCAGAGGCCGATGCCATCATCAACTTGCCCAAGCTCAAGACGCACAACCTCACGGGGCTAACCCTGGCGGTGAAGAACCTGTTCGGCGTGGTGCCAGGCACCCTAAAGATCGCCTACCACGGCAAGATGCCAGAGACGGAGCACTTCTCACAGGGGATGCTAGACATTCTGAGCTGTACCCGGCCCGTGCTGAACATCATGGATGCCGTGATTGGCATGGAGGGCAATGGTCCCTCTGGCGGCGACCCGCGAGAGATGGATGCGCTGATCCTTGGCGCGGACGCTCTGGCTGTGGATATTGTCGCCGCAGCGCTGGTTGGCCTGGACCCCGCAAAGGTATCTACCACTGCTGCAGCCATTCACCGAGGGTGGACGACGGGGCGGCTGGAGGACATCGATCTTTATGGCGACGCGCTGGAAGCCCTTCTTGTAGATGGGTTCCAGCAAGGCACGAATCTCAGCTTTGATCCTGGGCTCCTGCCCGGATTTTTGCGAAATTGGCTCCTAAAGCGGGATGGTGATAAAGAGGCCCCCGGACGCGCACGCGCGTGGAGCAGTCGCTGGCTCACTAACCAGCTAGTGGCCTATCCGGAGGCCGGCGACAAGTGCACCGGATGCGGTTACTGTGTGCGCAACTGTCCCGTAAAAGCCATCACCATCGAGGATGGTCGAGCCCAGATGGATCTGCAACGTTGTATCCGGTGCTATTGCTGTCACGAGCTCTGTCCAGAGCTAGCTGTGGAGCTCAAGCTCCCCTTGCTCGCGCGCGTGCTTGGCAAAAGCTAGGTTCAGGCGCCAGGCTCGATCAGGATCTTGCAGGCGTCGGCCGCTTGGTGAGCTAGCTCCAACCCCTCTGCCAGTTCGTCAAGGGGCAGCACGTGGGTCACCGGAGTCTCGAGGTCGATCTCCCCTGAGGCAGCGATGGCGATGGCCGCCGCTACGTCATCCTCGCGGTACACCCTGATGGGCGTCAAGGTGATCTCGCCAAAGAGCAACCGGGTGATATCCACAGTGGGAGGTGTTTTGGGCATGCCCACTTGGAGGATCTGGCCGCCCGCGTGGACACAGTTGGCGGAGGCCGTGATGGTGGCTTGCACGCCGGCGGTCTCGAACACCACTGGGGCGCCAACGCCATCGGTGGCATCGAATACGGCGTCGGCGATGGAGCCTTGTCGTGCGTCGGTGACATCGAATCCCAATGCGCGAGCGATCTCGAGTCGGCGTGGGCTTACCTCCGAGACCAGCACCCGTGCCGCGCCGGCGTATCGGGCTACCTGCGCCGTCAGGATGCCCACCGGTCCCGCCCCTAGCACGGCTGTCGTGTCGCCAACGCGTAGGTGTGAGGCGCGGACGGCGTGGACTGCGACGGCCAATGGCTCGACGAGAGCGGCTGGGCGCAGTTCGAGGTCGTCCGGCAGTGGGCAGAGGGTGTGAGTAGGCACTAGTGCATACTCGGCAAAGCCGCCATCGCGATCGATGCCGACGAGTCCCAGGTGCTCGCAAATGTGCGGTGTGCCATGGGTGCAAGGATAGCACTTCCCGCAGGTGAGCAAGGGATTGATGGCAACGGGGGTGCCTTTGGCTAGGCCCGAATCGCCGGGGTCCACAACGATACCCGAGAACTCGTGGCACATGGTGAGCGGGGCTTGGGCTCGTGGGTGTTTGCCGAGGTAGATCATCAGGTCCGTGCCACAGATACCCCCGTAAGCGACTTGCACTAAGGCTTCGCCTGTCCCCGCCTCGGGACGAGGCACGACCTCTACGTTCACGGACTCGGCCCCTAGCCAACGGGCGGCACGCATTGTGGCGGTCATGACGTCTCCCTTCGCGGCTCGTGACGCACGCCAAACTGGCATCGCGAGTCTAGCACCGGTTGCCGTCTGTCGGCAAGCGGTGGGTTTGACATGCCTGCATCGAGGGCTACCATGAGATGTGGCGTCTGCGGCAGCGCATCGGTGAGGAGACTGAAGGACATAGGATGGCAAACCACTGGAATTCGGGCAAGTCTCTCTTGAATCGTCCCATGAAAGCAGCCATTCTGGCCGCGGGGCAGGGGGCTGTGTCGTGCTATGGTGCGAATCTTGCTCTGGAGCGGTTGGGGGATCGAGCGGTCATCGACTATGTCCTTGACCTGGCCCGCCAGTTCTGCCCGCCCGAAGAGATCTATGTGGTAGTGAACGAGCACCGTAGCCCCTTGCAACAGCATCTCGGCCCCGACTTGAACTATGTGGTCCAACGTGAACCC
>JBNGEB010000094.1:4474-8272 GCA_049975585.1 Anaerolineae bacterium | reverse complement strand
ATCCTCGTCTTCTCGGGGTTGGGCTCGTTGCTGTCTTCCCGCGCCCCACTGCGGCCCTCCCTGTTGGCGCTGAGCGTCGTCGCCGCGCTCCAACCAACGGTAGCCGCCTGGCTACAGCAGGTCAGCCCTACCTGGCCCCTCTGGGCACGAGGGACCGCCGTCCTGATCGCGTTGGGACCGCTTGGGCTCCTGATGGGCATCCCCTTTGCCAAGGGATTGGGGCCTCTTGCGGAGCAGACACGCCACGACCTGCCGTGGGCGTGGGCGATCAACGGGGCCGCCTCGGTCGTCGCATCGGTGTTGGCTGCCGCCCTGGCGCTCGCGTGGGGAGCGAGAGCCGTGACACTCCTGGGCGCCGCCTGCTACCTGGTCGCTGTAGGGACCAAGCTGGGCGCTAGGGGACCCAAGACCTTTCCTGTGCACCGTGCTCGCCTGTGAGGGGCACAAACCGCACGCCGCCGAGGTTGCGAGCCTCGACCTCACCCTCGACCTTGCGGAATCGCCACAGCGACTGATAGCCACCAGGCGGGCCGATGGGGACCACGATGCGCCCGCCTTCTACGAGCTGCTCGACCAGAGACTGAGGCAGGTGGTCCGGCGCCGCGGTCACGATGATCGCATCATAGGGAGCATGCTCCTCCCAGCCATAGTAGCCGTCGCCCTGCTTGCAGGTGACGTCGTACCCGAGCTCGTCCAGCAACGACGCCGCGCGTTCGGCCAGCTCGGGCACGATCTCGATGGAATAGACCTCTACATAGCCCAGCGCTGTCAGCACAGCCGCCTGGTAGCCCGATCCTGTTCCGATCTCCAGTACGCGTTCGCCCTCGCGCAGCTCTAGCAGCTCGGTCATCCAAGCGACGATGTAAGGCTGCGAGATCGTCTGCCCGTAGCCGATGGGTAGCGGGCGGTCCGCGTAGGATAGATCCCGATACTCTTCAGGCACGAACAGGTGTCGTGGCACGCTCCGCATGGCCCGCAGGACGGTCGCATCCTCCACGCCGCGTGCCTCGATGGTGTTCGCGACCATCCGCTCTCGCTCGTCGTCCCAGCGGGTGTCGGCCGTCGGCGGCTCCTGGGAGCTCTCCTCCGCAGCGCCGCACGCAGACGCCAGCAACGTCAAGAGAATGATTCCAAAGACAACCAAGCGGGTCTCGAAAGAGACCATGCCACCTCCTACTCCCTCGCCTGCCCCCATGGAACAGCTGATTTCACTTCCATTATAGCACGCGACGGGGGGCGCTTGCCGCCCCTGCGCTCGGACCTATAATCGAGAGTGCCACGTGACAATGACTCTCGCACAAGGAGGCACCATCATGTTTCACGAACCGCTGCGCATCCTGGCATTCGGCGCCCATCCGGACGATTGTGATATCCTGCTAGGCGGAACGGCTATCCTCTGGTCGCGGCTTGGCCACCAGGTCACCTTTATTTCCACCACCAACGGCGACACCGGGCACTACTCCATGGGCGGTGGCCCCTTGGCGCGACGTCGTCAGGCGGAGGCTCAGCGCTCCGCGGAGATTGCCGGCATCACCTACCGCGTACTGGACATCCACAACGGGCAGCTTCTACCAACGCTGGAAAACCGGTGGCGTCTGGTGGAGATCATCCGTGAGGTGGACCCCGATCTCGTCGTGACCCATCGACCCAACGACTATCACCCCGATCATCGCTACACGGGCCAGCTCGTCCAGGATGCCGCCTACACAGTCACGATACCGAACGTGGCTGCGCTTACGCCCCACCTGATGACGAATCCGGTGTTCGCTAGCTTTTCCGATCGGTTCCAGCGACCCTACCCCTTCCAGGCGGACGTCATCATCGACATCGACAGCGTGATGCCCACCAAGCTGGACATGCTACACTGCCACACCTCACAATTCTACGAGTGGCTCCCATACAACCAGGGCAAGCTGGACCAGGTCCCCGAGGACGAGGACGCCCGCAAGGCTTGGGTCAACGAGCTCTGGGGCGCACGAAGCCGTGACCTAGCGGATACCCACCGGGACGCGCTGGTGGCGCGCTATGGCGAGGAACGCGCACGGGCCGTGCGCAATGCCGAGGCCATCGAGATCTCGGAATATGGCGCCCAGCCGAGTGCACGGGAACTCGCGACCCTATTCCCATTCTAGGGCCAAGCATCGGGCGGGCGAACACTGCCGCGTCGGACCGTGCACGGATTCGCCGCTACTCGCGAGCCCTATGCGCGACCGAACACGCGCGCGATGGCCTCGAGATAGGCCATACCATGATCCGCGTCGGGCTCGAGATAGCTGCCCTCGGTCCATTCGTTCCATGCGTTCAACGTCACGATGCCCGGAAGCTCCGCGTGGCGATCGAGAAAGGCTCGGGCGCGCCGCAGTGCTTCCTCAAAGCGAGCGGGAGTGTTCCCGGTGATCGTCGGCATGAAGGGATAGCCGGCATTCAGGTACACGTCCGACTGGATGGTGCGCGGGCTGGCGTCCCAGCCCATGGTGACGTTGGGGTGGAACGCCTGCGGGTAGCGCGCCACGGTCTCCTCCCAGTGAGCGGCCGCGGCCTCCATCACCCAATCATACGATGTCTCTGGAAACTCCTTCAAAGCCACGTGGTGGATCCAGACATAGGAGCCAATGCTATCAAAGCCCAGGTAGCGCACCAGCTCGACGGGATCGGTGACGGACGTCTCGCTCAGCAACACACGCACGCTCCATAGGACCACGTTGAGTTCCAGACCGGGGAATCCTGCGGCCATCGTCTTGCCGCTAAAAGCCTCCAGCGCCTCGCGGGCCGCCTCGAGGCCACCCAGACCCTCCACGAACTTGCCCAGGTCATAGATAGAAAAGTAGGGGCGCCCTTCCACCAGCCAATAGCTGGGATGGGCAAAGTAGCGCCCCACGACCAGATCTGTGATGGCGTCGAATGTGTCGGCCGTGACGGCTCCGGGGTACATCAGATCGCGGCCGATCTTGAGCCCGCACGGGTGAATGTTGATCCAGTCGTGATTCGCCCACATGAGGCCAAAGCGCATCCGCTCCGCATTGGGGGCCTTCATAAAGCCTTCATCGAGGCAACGCTGCAGAAAAGGCCCGTCATTGTAATAGTACCAATCAAAGATCCAGGCATCGACGCCATGGTCCGCCGCTGCGTCGATCTTGCGAGCCATGACATCTGGGTCAGCCTCATCCTCATAGCCCCAGAGCGGCACGCGAGGTTGACGATGTCCGCGCCAACGAGGACGGGCGCGCTTGACAAGCTCCCACTCAGTCCACCCAGGGCCATGCACCTCCACGTTGCGGGGATCGACATGATAGTTCGGGAAATAGTAGCAAGCCACCGTATAGTGTCCCATGAAGTTCCCCCCTCTCTACTGCGGACGCACACAAGGCCTCTGGTCGGGGCTCGGCGACCGTTCTGACCGCCCGTGCCCTCGACTGGCTCACGGCGCATCGTTGCCGGGGTTATAGATGGCGCCGCCTTGGGCGGCATACGCACGCAGCGCAGCCGCCGCCTCATCGCGCAGAACATCGCGCAACACGACAATGCCCCGATGCTCCAAAGCCGCCACCCAGTCGGCGGGCTTGTGACCCTCGTCGAACCCAATGGCGCGGACGTCCTCATCGCGCGCACCGCACACGAGCTGCTGCACTCCCGACCACGGCACGGCGCCTAGGCACATGGCGCAGGGCTCAGCACTGGTGACGAGTGCGCAGCGCGGGGCGCCCTCTGACCTCAGATCATAGGTACCCAACGTCTGCTGGGCCAGCGCCAGGGCCACCATCTCGGCGTGGGCCCACGAGGCATTCTGCCGCTCCACCA
>JBNGEB010000094.1:0-4464 GCA_049975585.1 Anaerolineae bacterium | reverse complement strand
CCCCAACGGCAACCAGGCGGACGGCATCCAGATCGAACACCGCCGCCCCAAAGGGTCCCCCCGTGCCCCGCTCAACATTCTCTCGCGCCAAACGCACGGCCAGCGCCATCATGGCATCCGGGGTGGGATAGGTGGCACCGGCGTCTACGACCGTGTGGACCCAGCCGGGCAACCTGACGACACTGATCTCCGCCTGACCAGCCGTCCGAGCAGCGCCCAGCATGGCGTCTGCCAGGCGCTGCACCTGATCGATGAACGCCACCTTGCCGGCCTGGTAGGCTGCGGAATCCGCGTCATGAGCGTGCACCAGCTCTCGCTTGCGCATGGCATAGGCCCAGCGCGCCTCGGGACGCGCCCGCAGATAGTCACGGAAAGCGAGCGCCTCGGCGATGCTGGGATGGCCGGCCTCGCACACCAGGACGCGCTCGAGCAGCCCCTGTTGCCCCGCCGGGCGATCGACTCCGTCTCGCGTGTAGATGGCCTTCACGCCGCGCCATCGCTCGGGCGCTGGCACAGGGCAACGCCGCTCATAGCCAACACCTAGCAGCGACGACCGGCTAGCCGCCAGTGACGCCTCTGAATCGCCCAGCTCGACGATGAGATCGAGGATGGGTTGAGCCGCCATACCAGGAACCGCGGTGCTGCCGACGTGGTGGACCGCGCAGACGGAATCGTCCACCCGCTCGCACAAGGCGCTGCGGAGCCTACCCGCCGCACGACGACCCTGGCTGGGCCAGCTCGGACGGTACGTAACGATGTGGATACGATGGGCCATCGGCCCCTCCCTGAGAGCTGCAGTAGCTTGCACCAGCCCGAGTATGAGGCCCCCAAGGCACGGGGTCAAGCCAGCCGCCCAGCTCCGGAATCCCGTGCAAGGAACGTCGCTATATGATATAATAGGTATAGGCGATCAGGCACTGGGAACCCGGTCGCCCAAGGAATCTGCTGGAGGCGCACTGGCTGATTAGGGCGGCTCGGAGCCGGGCGACGCTCATCGCCGCACCACGCACCATCGCCGCCCCCTCGTCGGGCTCAACGGACGGTGTGGCTCTGGCCTCAAAGAGGAGGAGGGTGCCATGGCGATCATCACCATGTCGCGGCAGATCGGATCGCGAGCGTCAGAGCTTGCCAATCGGCTCTGCGCCGAGCTGGGACTTGTCGCATTCGACAAGAACCTGATGGCGCAGGTTGCCAGCAATGTCGGGCTAGGCCAGCAGGAGATCATCGACTATTCCGAGGACGAGTACGAAAAGCGCGGCTTTTTTGAGGCGCTGTTCCGTCGCCGGCGCGAACTGGGAGAGGTCTCGATGTGGGTGGACTCGCAGACCCGTACCGTCCGCCAACTGGATGAGCAGGACGCCATCGGGCTGATCCGCAGCACGATGAACGCTGCCTACAAGCGTGGAGAGGTGCTCATTGTGGGGCGCGGAGGCCAGGCCATCTTGGAGAACCGCCCCGGCGTGCTCCATCTCCGCGTGGTGGCTCCTTTTGAGGAACGCGTGCTGCAGCTCCAGGCCAGCGAGAATCTCACGGCAGCTCAGGCGCGTCGCCTCATCGAGGAACGAGATGACGCGACGCGAGAGTACCTCCGCATGTTCCACCACATCGACGTAGATGACGCCACACTGTACCACATGGTCCTGAACACAGGAAAACTAAGTGTCGGCCAGTGCGTGGATCTCGTCAAGCAGGCAGTCCAGGCATTGCCATAAGCAATGGCCGCATAGGCTGCTGCGACCGCAAAGCCGGGGGATCGTGTGTCCCCCCGGCTCTGCTTGCTCTGCCAGGGACAGACGCCCGCTACTGGCTGGCCTGCCTCGCCTCGTATCGGTCGCGCGTGGCATGCAGCGTAGCGACATCCTTGCCAAACTCGCGCAGCGGCGTCCCCTCGCGTATCTCGCGAATGCCCGCTCCCTCCACAGTACGCAGGAAATCGGTGACTATCTCCCGGACGCGATCCTCCGGATAGGCGCGCGTGACGATCTTGACGCACTCCAGCGGCAACCTTGCCACACACCCGCTTCAGGAAGACCTCTTTGCCCGCATCCCGCTCGGCTTGGCCAAAGAGTTCGGTAGCTTGCGAGAGCCAGTCCGGCGTGAACAACGCACGGTTCAGCGACGACCAGATGTGGCTGTGGAGATGGCCATCAACATCGGTGTCTGGGTTCCAGAGCAGTGACGCTTGTCAGAACTACTAGGAAACCCTGCCACGAAGGGGCTCTGCCGGCTCGTGTTTTGACGTCGCGCCTTGTTGCCTATAATGGGCCAAGCAGAGTCGCCAGGGAAGGGAAACGCATGGGCTACAAAGCCGTCATCGGCATGGAGGTACACGCACAGATCCTCACGCGCAGCAAGATGTTCTGCGCCTGCTCTGCCGACTATGCCGGGGCCCCGCCCAACTCGCACACCTGCCCCACCTGCCTGGGCATGCCGGGCGCGCTTCCCACGGCCAACAAGGCCGCCATCGAGGCGACGATTCGGACGGGACTTGCCCTGTCCTGCCAGATCCCGCCGTATGCCAAGTTCGATCGCAAGAACTACCCCTACCCCGACCTCCCCAAGGGATACCAGATCTCCCAATACGATCTGCCTCTGTGTCGAGATGGACACCTGGCCATCCACACAGACGCTGGCGAGCGCATCGTGCGCATCCGCCGCGTTCACCTGGAGGAGGATACGGCCAAGCTGATCCACCAGGCCAATGCGACGCTCATCGACTATAACCGGGCGGGCGTGCCGCTCATGGAGATCGTCACCGAGGCGGATATCCGCACCGCGGAGGAAGCTTGGCGATACCTGCTGGCCCTCCGCCGCATCCTGCGCTATCTTGGCGTCTCCACTGGCAACATGGAAGAGGGCGCCATGCGGTGCGAGGCCAACGTGTCCGTCAAGCCAGAGAGCACAAACGAACTTGGCACCAAGGTGGAGATCAAGAACCTCAACTCGTTCAGGGCTGTGCGGCAGGCCATCGCCTACGAGATCCAGCGGCAGATCGAGGTGCTCGAGGCCGGCGGCGAGGTGCACCAAGTCACCATGGGCTGGGACGAAGACGCCCATCGCACTGTCTTTCAGCGCTCCAAAGAATACGCCGAAGACTATCGCTACTTCCCCGAGCCCGATCTGCCTCCCATGGTCCACGACCCATCCTGGATTGGGGAACTGCGCGATAGCCTCCCCGAGCTGCCGGCGTCCGTTACAGCTCGCTTTATGGAGCTAGGCATGCGACCCGACGACGCCGAGCTGTTAGCGGAGGACCGCGCTGTAGCGTCTTATATCGATAGCGCGCTTTTGGCCGGAGCGAAACAAGGCATCGAGGCGGCTACCATCGCCAACTGGATGACCGGTGAGATCTTCCGTTGGTTGTCCGAGCAGCATGCCAACATCGACGATATCCCGGTCACGCCCCCAGCGTTGGTAGAGTGCATCGCCCTCGTGGAGGACGGGACCGTCAACCAGAACGTTGGCAAGGAGGTTCTGGCGGAGATGCTTGCCACAGGTCGCGACGCTGTCTCTATCGTGGATGAACGCGGCTTGAGGCAGATCAGCGACCGGGATGCCTTGCGAGAAACGGTTCGGCACATCATCAAAGAGAACCCGGGGCCAGCGAAAGACTACCGAGAAGGCAAGCAAGCGGCGCTCAACTATCTCATGGGCCAAGTCATGCGCGAGACACGCGGCAAGGCTAACGCAAGCCTCGTCCGCGAGCTTTTCCAGAGCGAGCTCGATACCTAGCCACCAGGTGGGCATCGTCGCACCACGGCGGACAATGACGCCCGCGCACCAATCAGCAGCGGGCGCTCGAGGGAGCGCCCAAAGGAGAGGAGTGAGGGTACCATGTCCGAAGCGAGAACAGTCTACGACGTCGCGATGCAGCAGTACTTCCAGGCGGCAGCGCACCTGGACCTGGATCCGGGCATCCAGGAGCTCCTGGCCAACCCCACCCGCGAAGTCACCGTGCGATTCCCCGTGCAGATGGACGACGGGACAACGCAGGTGTTCACCGGGTACCGCGTCCAGCATAGCACCGCGCTAGGACCCTCCAAGGGCGGCATCCGCTACCACCCCGACGTGTCGCTGCCAGAGGTCAAGGCGCTGGCAATGTGGATGACCTGGAAGTGCTCCGTGGCCGATGTCCCGTACGGCGGCGCCAAGGGCGGCGTCATCTGCAACCCCAAGACCATGTCGCAGCACGAGCTCGAGCGGTTGTCTCGGCGATTCGGCCGCGAGATCGCGCCCGTCATCGGCCCATGGGAAGACGTCCCCGCGCCCGACGTGAACACCAACCCGCAGACCATGGCTTGGATCATGGACGCCTACGAGAGCCGTGTCGGCAACCACTGCCCCGCGGTCATCACGGGCAAGCCCCTCGAACTCGGTGGCTCCGAAGGCCGTGTCGAGGCTACCGGCCGCGGTGTGATGCTCAACACCATCGAAGCTTGCCACGCGCGTGGCATCCGCCTGGAG
>JBNGEB010000093.1:0-8324 GCA_049975585.1 Anaerolineae bacterium | reverse complement strand
GTTGGACTATGACCGGGCCGAGACCCAGGGCCTGGTGGAGCTCTTTGATCCCGACGAGGGCTACCTCCAAGGCATCGGCAAACTCATCGACACCAAGCCCATTCGCGAAGCGGGCTTTCGCGTGCTGGTCGACCCCATGTGGGGCGTTGGACAAGGGTGGTTCACCCGACTGCTCGGTGGCGGTCGCACCACCGTCCGCGAGATCCACGCCGAGCGCAATCCGTTATTCCCCGACATGCGTCGCCCCGAGCCTATCGACGACAACCTCCAGGCCCTCCTGAAGGAGATCCCTGCCTGGAACGCGGACGTCGGGCTCGCCACCGATGGCGACGCCGATCGCATCGGCATGGCCAACGAAAAGGGCGGCTTTGTCAACCAGCTTCAGGTCTATGCGCTCCTGGCCTTCTACCTGCTGGAGGTGCGCGGCATGCGCGGGCCGCTGGTAAAGACCCTCAGCACCACGGTGATGGCGAACAAGCTGGCCGACAGGTATGACGTGCCCGTCTATGAGACGGGCGTCGGCTTCAAGTACGTGGCGCCAGAGATGATGCGGGTGAACGCTATCATGGGCGGCGAGGAGAGTGGGGGCTTTGCCTTTGCGAACCATATCCCCGAGCGCGACGGCATTCTCGCTGGGCTCTACCTTCTGGACCTCATGGTCCAGATGAACATGAGGCCAACCGAGCTCATCGACCACATTTACTCGCTGGTGGGCGCACACTACTATGACCGCATCGACCGTCCTCTGGACCCCGACCGCAAGGGAGAGGTGCAGGAACGCGTCCGCGCCGCCAAGCCCGAGGAGATCGCCGGTCTCTCCGTCACCGAGATCGTCACCGTAGATGGCTTCCAGTACCGGCTGGAAGACGGCGGATGGATGCTGATTCGGTTCTCCGGCACCGAGCCGGTCATCCGCGTCTATTGTGAGACGACGCACGAGGACAAGGTCCCGGCGATCTTGGCCAAGGGGTTGGCGCTTGCTGGGCTTGAGGCATGACGCAGGTATCCCTCTACGACACGCACTGCCATCTCGAGTCGCCACGCTTCTCCAGCGACCGTGACGACGTCATCGCTCGCGCCCGAGCGGCAGGCGTTCGTGCCATGCTAACGTGCGGCACCGACCAGCGCACCAGCCAAGAGGCCGTTGCACTGGCGGCCGACCACGAGGATATACTCGCCGCCGTAGGTGTCCATCCCCACGAGGCGCAGGCATCGGGGCTGGCCTCAGAGATCGCTGACGAACGCTTCAAGGCTCTGGATGCCCTGCGCCAGTTGGCAAACGCGCCAAACGTGGTAGCCATCGGCGAGATCGGCCTCGACTACCACTATGATTTTTCACCGCGAACCGCACAGATAGCCGTCCTGCAGCAACAACTCGGCCTAGCAGCGGAGATGAACCTGCCTGTAATCCTGCACACCCGCGAAGCTGAATCCGACATGCGAAGCGTCTTCGAGCAGGCGCCCGATACGCTGCGAGGAGTGTTGCACTGCTTCCTTTCGGATCGCGCCATGGCAGCCTGGGCCCTTGAGCGAGGCCTCTATCTGGGGATTGGGGGTGCCGTGACCTTCAAGAGTGCGCAGCATCTCCAGCCTATCGTGGCAGAGACGCCGCTCGACCGTATCCTCATCGAGACCGATGCGCCCTATATGACGCCGCATCCTCATCGGGGCAAACGCAACGAGCCATCGTACGTTGGACTGGTAGCTGAGCGCATCGCGCAGATTCGCCGTTGTGAGACGTCCAAGATCGCCCGGCGCACCTTCGAGAATGCCTCTCGCCTCTTTGGGCCTCCTCGCCATGGTAGCTGACCTGACGATCGTCATCGTCAACTGGAACGTGGGCCAGCTCGTCTGCCAGACGCTGGCCTCGATCTACAAGAGTCCGTCGGCTCGCCAGGTTGATGACCGTCTGATGCTCAAGGACCTCTCCACCTCCATCGTCGTCGTGGACAATGCGTCGGAGGATGACAGCGTCGCCAGGATCCGCCAGGAATACCCCAACGTGACCGTCATCGAGAGCCCCATCAACCTGGGCTTCTCGGCGGGGAACAACCTGGCGCTGCGCAATTGCAAGAGTTCCTACGTGCTTTTGCTGAATCCCGATACCGAGGTCGTGGACGACGCTATCCTGGCGCTCGTACAGCATCTCCAGCAGCACGCCACCGCCGGCATCGTCGGCCCTCAGCTCCGATACGGAGATGGCACCTACCAGTCATCACGCCGACGATTCCCCACGTTTCTGACCGCCATGTGGGAGAGCACGCTTCTCGGGGAGTGGTTCCCTCGCAACCCGTGGCTGCGTCGCTATCATATGACCGATACGCCTAACGACGAGCCCCAACGCGTGGACTGGGTCAATGGCGCCTGCATGCTGGTACGAGGCGAGATCCTCTCCCGAGTAGGCTTGTTCGATGAAGGCTTTTTCATGTACAGCGAGGAACTCGACTGGTGCCGACGCGTCAAAGAGGCCGGCTGGGAGATTTGGTATCAGCCGCACGCCATCGTCATCCATCAGGAAGCGCGTAGCAGTGATCAGGTGAGAGTCCTCAAGCATATCCGCTTTAGCGTCAGCAAGATTCGCTACTTTGCCAAGCATCACGGCCCACTCGCCGCACGGATGCTGAGAGCGTATCTGCTGGGCGACTATGCCATGCGGTGGCTGGTTGAGGCCACCAAATACGCGCTCGGTCACAAGCGCCCCCTCCGACGACAACGCATGCGTACCTACGCGGCCGTGCTCCGATCACGGTTGACGCCGGCCTCGGCTGCGATGGAGGAGACGTGATGGGCAACCTAAGGTGTCTGACCATCAGCGGTGAGTACCCGCCTATGAGGGGAGGCGTGGCCGACTATAGCCACATCCTGGGCCAGCATCTGGCAGACCTCGGCGTTGACGTGCACGTGCTTACGTCCCTCGATGCGGCGTTGCCGCGCCGAGGGGACACGCACGTGCACCCCATCATCGAGTCCTGGAGCTGGCGAGAGCTCTTTGGGGCCGTGAGGGAACTGCTCCGTCAGCTCGAGCCGGATGTCATCAGCATCCAGTACCAGGCGGCCGCCTACAGGCTACACCCGGCCATCAACCTGCTGCCGCTGCGTTTCCGAAACGCGCCCATCGTCACCACGTTTCACGATCTGCGCGTGCCCTACCTCTTCCCAAAGGCCGGCCCCCTACGCAAGGAGGCCGTCTGGATTCTCGCGCGTCACAGCAGAGCGGTCATTGCCACCAATGCGGCAGACCGCGTCGCACTGGTTGCTCAGCGCGGCATGCCTCCTGTCCACGAGATCCCCATTGGGAGCAACGTGACCAAGCGCCTGCCAGAGGCATTCGATCGCGCTCAATGGCGCGCTATGTGGGGCCTGCCCCGCTCTGCCATGGTGCTGTGCTACTTTGGCTTTCTCAACCCCACCAAGGGAGGCGAGGAGCTGATGCGCTGCCTGGCGTCGCTTGTGCGGCGAGGCGTCGACGCGCACTTGGTAATGATCGGCGGCACCATCGGCGCAAGCGATCCCGCCAACGAAGCCTACCTGGCATCGGTCTTGGCCCTTGTGGCCAACCTCGGATTGCAGGCCCGCGTGCATTGGACGGACTATTTGCCAGACACCGAGGTGAGTGCTGCCTTTGGGCTCTCGGATCTCTGCGTACTCCCCTATCGCGATGGCGCCTCGTTGAGACGCGGCAGCCTGATGGCCGCGCTGGCGCACGGCATGCCTGTCCTCAGTACCGAGCCAGAATCCCCAGTTCGTGAGCTCGTCGACGGCGAGAACATCCGTCTGGTAGCGAGACACAGTCCCACAGCTCTCGCAGAAGCAGCCTGGAACCTGTGGCAGGATCCGAAGGCGCTCGAAAGACTTGCTGCGGGAGCCAAGGAGCTCTCTGCTCGCTTTGACTGGCACGAAATCGCCAAACGCACGTTGGAGGTACTCCATGCCGCGGCCCAGTCCGACTAGGCAGGTATCCGGCCCGGGGCCATGGGCTTCCCTCAGGCGAGGAGGCTGGCCCCTCGCCATCATCCTCGTCCTTTTTGTGCTGTTGGGCATCACCTACAGCGTGGTCACGCCCATCTTTGAGACCTCCGATGAGCTGTGGCACTTTCCCTTTGCTGAGCACCTAGCGAATGGAGGAGGCCTGCCCATTCAGCACCCCGATCAGTTAGGGCCATGGCGTCAGGAAGGTAGCCAGCCTCCGCTCTACTATGCTCTTGGGGCCCTCGCGATCTGGCCCATCGATACGAGCGACATGGATCAGGTCCGCTGGCTGAATCCCCATGCGGACATCGGCGTGCCCACCGCCGATCGCAACGTCAACATGGTCATCCACACCGAGGCGGAACGCTTTCCCTACAGCGGAACGGTTCTGGCCGTCCACGTCGTGCGCTGGCTATCGGTGCTCATGGGTGGCCTCACGGTGCTGCTCGCCTATCTCCTGGCCCAAACGATCGCGCCCGGCGACCGTATCATGGCATGGGGAGCCGCCGCCATTACCGCGTTCAACCCCATGTACCTCTTTATCACTTCCTCGGTTAACAATGACGCGCTCGTCACCATGCTGTGTGCGCTGGCCCTGTGGATGATGGCTCGCTACCTCGTGGAGCAACCTCGGTGGTACCAGTGGGTACTCTTGGGTATCGTGCTCGGCCTGGCCACGCTCTCAAAGACAAGCGCTCTGGGCATGTTGGCTCTCGCTGCGATCACGGGCATCATCGTGGCGAGATGGCAACGGTCGTGGCGCACGCTTCTGATCGCCGCCTGCGGCATCGCCGTCCCGTTCAGCGTGCTCACGGGTTGGTGGTTCTGGCGCAACTGGCAGCTCTATGGCGATCCGACGGGCCTGAACGCATTCGTGGCCATCGTGGGTGCGCGCCATCCCCAGCCAACGCTGCGGCAGCTAGCGGGAGAGTGGCAAGGCTTTGTGATGTCGTTCTGGGGCCTCTTTGGCGGGGTCAACGTCCCCGCCCCCGACTGGGTGTACGCGGTCCTGACCCCCATAGGAGCCCTAGGCCTCCTGGCGAGCCCATTGCACCTCTATCGGTTGAGAACCCAAGTACGCTTGGACGTGGGCAAACTTGTGCAGTTTGGCTTGATAGCCTTGTGGCCGCTGATCGTGCTGGCGTCCCTCGCCCGCTGGAGCATGATGACCATCGCCAGCCAGGGGCGCCTCATGTTCTCGGCGCTTGCGGCTCTCAGCGTACTGATGGCCCTGGGCTTGTCTGCGATATGGCCGCGCAAGCTGCGTGCGGTTGGGCCAGCCGTCTTGTCGGCCACCATGCTGGTAATCGCTGTCGTGACGCCCTTTGCCATCATCGCACCGGCGTATGCCAAGCCCCCCCTGCTCGACGAGCAGGATCTCCCGCCCATGACCAAGCTTGACGCCAACTTTGGCGGCAAGATGATGCTGCTGGGCTATCACCTTGAGAAGGAAACAGCGTCGCCCGGTGATGCTATCCCGATCACCCTCTACTGGCGCGCGCTGTCGCTCATGGAAGAGGATTATTCTGTGTTCGTCCATCTCGTAGGCGAGAACGAGCTGATCGTGGGGCAGCGCGACATGTACCCGGGACAGGGCACCTTTCCGACCTCGCTCATGCAGCCCGGCGATACCATCTCTGACACCTACGTGCCCCATATCGCGCCCACGCTCATGACGCCCAACTCCCTAGAGGTGCGCGTGGGCCTCTATCGGCTCGAGACGGGCCAGCGCCTCCCACTCGCGGACGGATCGGGCGATGCCGTGCGATTTGGCGAGACCGTCCTGCCGGAATACCAACGGGACGGCATCCCCAATCCCTTGAGTCTGAACCTAGGAGACCAGGTCATGCTGGTTGGGTACAGCCTGGAGAACAGCGCCGCCGCCCCGGGCGAAGCTTTCCATCTGACGCTCTACTGGCGCGCCTTGCGCGATGTGGCGGAGAACTATACCGTGTTCACCCAAGTCATTGGGCCAGACCACAGCATCTGGGCGCAAGTGGATAGCTGGCCGCAAAGCGGGGCCTCGCCTACATCGACCTGGCGCAAGGGCCAGTTGATCGAGGACTCTTACGCACTGCGCGTCAAGGAAGACGCCCCGGCCGGCGTCTATCAGCTTCAAGTAGGCATGTACGACAGCGATGTCCAACGGCTGAACCTCCTAGGTCCAGGCGGGTTCGCTCAGGACAACCGCATTCTGTTGGGCAACGTCCGCATCGGAGAACCTGCCCATGAGTCTCGTTGAGATCACCGCGCGGCGGGTGGGCCAGGCCCGAACCTGGCTCGAGTCGGCGCTGGCCGCGGCGTGGCGTCATCGCGTCGATCTGCTGCTTCTTGCGCTCATTGTGGCATCGTATGGGTTCCTCGGGGCGCGCTTTGCTGGGGCCACCCCGGCCTTTGAAGGAGCGGAGGAGCCTTGGCAGCTTGCTTACGCCATGGGCATCACGGACGCGGTCCACCGCTTTGATGCCTACGAGACGCGCGTGGACATCGCCTCGGCATGGCACCTGAACAAGAGGCCGCCATTGTACGACGCCATCAGCCGTTTGCTCGTCAGCGGGCTGGTCCCAAAGGGTAGCTGGTATGTTCCTAACCCCTTTGCGGCGCCGTGGTCGGAGCAACCTGCCAGCCTGAATGCCGTACTTCACGGCTCGCCTGCCTATGCGCCACCGGAGGACGTGGCCCATGCTCTCACTCGCTTGCGTTGCTTCTCCTGGGCAGCAGGCTTGGCGACGATCCTCCTCGGCTATGCAATAGCCCACCTGATGTTTCAGGGTGCGCGGTGGCGCCCCCTGATGGTGGCAGCGATGCTGGCATGGAATCCCTTCTTCCTCGCCACATCCACGCAGGCGAACCCCTATGCATTCAGCACGGCGTTGGTTACCCTAGCGTTTCTGGTCGGGCTTCTCGTGGCTCGTGGCTGGCGCTCGCCAACGGCAGCCGTTGCTCTGGGGCTAGTGACGGCGTTGCCCGCGCTCACGTCACCCCTGGGCCTCGTTACCGCGATCCTCGTACCATGCGCGTGGCTCGCGCCCGATGCTCACGCCACAAGGCGCGACGATCGCTGGCCGATCCATCTCGCCATCTCCTTCGCGACGTTTGTAGCGGGTACCGGATGGTGGTATCTGGGCTGGGAGATAGCCCCACAGGTGGGGCTCGCCTCCAAGCTCGGTTTCTCCAACATGCTCGGATCGTATCTGTCCGCCTGGGGAAGCTTTGGCTGGCTAGGCTTGCGCGCGGAACCATCCTATCTTGCCTGGATGGGGCTTTTGAGCGTGGGTATCGTGGTGCTAACGCTGGTAGCCTATGGCAATGCCCTCTGGCAACAACGCGGTCGGGTGCTATGGCGGAGGTGGTGCCTGCCAGCCTGCTGGGGAGCCGCATCAGCCGCCGCTGCTCTGCTTGTGGCAGCCACCGGAACAGCGCGAGCGCCCTTTGCATGGCTCCCAGCCTTCCCGCCACTAGTCATCCTGGGAATCGCCGCCGTAGATGCGCAGTTGCCGAAACCGTGGCAGCGCGTCGCAGCCATCATGACGGTGATCCCACTTTTGGTCACCGCCTGGATCGCGCCCCAGGCGTACATCACGCCATCCTACTATCCTCCTGAGCGCTTCACCCTGGAGGACGTGCCTCTAGACATTCGTGATGTGGCCCTCTCCTTTGACGATAGCCTCTATCTGCTGGGCTACCAAGCCCCCCTTGAGGCGGATGCCAAGAGCGGCGCGTTCGACATCACGCTCTACTGGCTATGCACCGATCAGCCGGATCACGACTATGTCCACAGCCTCTCAATCATTGGGCCGGACGGCGCACTTCTGGGCCGCATCGAGACGCTTCCGGCCAACGGCACGTACCCCACTACTCTCTGGCAGCCTGCAGAGGTGATCGTGGAACGCTATCGCCTGGAACTGGATCAGCCTACGAACCAGCCCGTTTCAGCTTCGCTACGCATGGTCGTTCGTCGCCTTTCGGATGGCACCGCGGTCAGCCCGGTTGACAGTCGCGGCAATGAACTCGGGAGCAACGCAGCTATCGGGCACGTCCGCGTTCCGCCGGTCACTCCGATCTCCTACCAGCCCGAGCACGTGATGGACATGAGCTTTGGTGACATGGTCATCCTGGAGGGGTATGATGTGCATCCCTCCCAGCCTACACCTAGCAGGTTCTGGGAGGTTGCGCTATACTGGCATGTGGAGCACATCGTCGTAGATGATTGGAACGTTTTTGTCCACCTGGTGGACGAGGACGGGAACCTGATCGCGCAGGGAGACAGTCAGCCTCTTGCTGGCGCGCTGCCGACGCCCTTCTGGAGACCTGGCGATCATCTGGTCGATCGCCATCGGCTGGCACTGCCAGCC
>JBNGEB010000092.1:0-8349 GCA_049975585.1 Anaerolineae bacterium | reverse complement strand
AGCTCGTCCACCGCAAACAGGGCTTTGGCCATGGGCGTCTCGCGAGGTACGCCGAGGTAGGGCACGTGCCCCTTTATGGCCTCGATGATCTCATCCGGCCAGCCCAGCGACTCTAGGATGCCACAGCCGACGGCTGGATGCTCCTCGGCGGTGGGGTGTTCCTCATAGTCAAAGTCATGAATCAACCCGGTGACGCGCCACTGCTCGACGTCGCCGCCAAAGCGCTCGGCGTAGGCGGCCATGGCGGCCTCAACGGCTAGCGCGTGCTTGATAAGGTTTGGGTTCTTGGTGTGCTCGTTGAGCAACGTCCAGGCATCCTCGCGCGTAGGAATCATTGATTGCCTCCCTTTGGCATGTTCAGGGCTGCAGCGCGTCCTGCTGCAGCCTCAGCAGATGATCGATGCCACTTGCCGCGAGATCCAGCAGGCGATCGAGCTCCTCACGCGTGAACGTGCTACCCTCTCCGGTGCCTTGGACCTCGACGTAGGCCCCTTTGGCGTTCATGACCACGTTCAGGTCGACATCGGCCCGGCTGTCCTCCTCGTAGCATAGATCGAGCAGGAGCTCGCCTTTGACGATGCCGGCGCTGACAGCCGCAATGGGCGTCAACGCGATAGAGTGCCCCACCATGCCAAGCGCGGCCATCTTGCGAGTGGCGAGGGCTAGGGCCACATAGCCGCCCGTGATGGCAGCCGTGCGTGTGCCTCCGTCCGCCTGGATGACGTCACAATCGATGATGATCGTGTGCTCACCCAGGGCCTCAGGGGCTACCGCAGCCCGCAACGAACGTCCTATCAGCCGTCGGATCTCTTGCGTGCGTCCGCCCAGGCCATGCGTCTCTCGTGGCGTGCGGCGAGCGGTGCTTCGAGGCAGCATGGCGTACTCGGCCGTGATCCAGCCCGAGCCCTTGCCCGCAAGCCGGTCAGGCACGCCTGGCTCGACCGTCGCTGCGCACAGGACGCGCGTGTTGCCACAGGCAATGAGCGCAGAGCCCTCCGCATAGTCCAGGTAGCCTGGAGTGATGCTGGTAGGTCGAAGGGCGTCCGCTGGGCGATCACGGCGCATAGGCATCTCCTAGGATCTCTTGCATGATGTCTCGCTGCACGGACCACATGCGTGCCTTTTCCTCCGGGGTTCCGTGGTCATAGCCTAGCAGATGCAGGCATCCGTGCACAATCAAGAGCGCGAGCTCGTGTCCTACCGGATGGTCCCGTTCCGATGCCTGTCGCTGAGCGGTCTCTAGGGAGATCACGATGTCGCCAAGATGCCGGCGGGCGGCTTCCGGAAGCACAAACGGTTCACCTTCTTGGCTGGCAAAGGCGAGCACATCGGTGGGGGCGTCGACGTGCCGGTACTCGGCATTGAGCTTGGCGACCGTGGCATCATCGGTCAGAACGAGCGCCACTTGCGAGCCCGTTGGTTGGCGCTGGTGTCGTAACGCCTGCCGCGCGATGCCTCGAAGCCAGGCGGACGTTACCGAGTCCGGGAGCTCTATGTCGTGTTGCAGGGTGACGGCATAATCGCTCATGCTGTCACTGGCTCCAGTACGTCAAGGATATCGCTCTCACCTGACTCGACGGCAGCGATCTGATCAGCGTAATAGCCGCGGTAGGACTCGGGCAGATCCAGACCTAGGCGAATCATGATGAGGTCGGCTAGACGTTGCAGCTCGGCTGCCGAGGGCTTGCCTTCGGGCTTCGGCAGACGGAACGGCGCGCCCATGACGACGCGGAGCGTTGGACGCTTGAGACGTAGCCAGTCGCGGAGACGCTCGGTGCCCGAGATGGCGACGGGGACGATGACGGCGTTGGTGCGCAAGGCAAGGTACGCGATGCCCGCCTTGGCGCGCTGCATGGCGCCCGTCCGGCTGCGCGTGCCCTCGGGCGCGATGGCTAGCACGCCTCCTTGCCCGAGGACGTGCAAGCATTGGCGCAGGGCTTCGCGGTCGATCTCGCCACGCCGAACATAGATGACGCCCGCGATCTTTAGGATAGCATCCACCACAAAGGAGCGTCGCCACTTGCCGGCAGCGAGAGTGACCGTCTGCCTCGGAAGAAGCGGCGACACGGCGGCTGGGTCTGTCAGGTGAAGATGGTTCACGGCGACGATGGTCGGGCCGCTTTCGGGAAAGTCCTTGTGAGGGCTGGGCCGGTACCGGTAGGCTATGCGGATCAACGTGTAAAAGACCCACCAGAGGAAACGATAGGCTAGATGTGATGTGTAAAAGGCAACCCGATTGGTCTTTCTGGGGGCACTGTCGGTCATGCGAAGCCTGTCTCCTCTGTGTTGTGGCGGGTGACGGGCCCCATCTCGCAAGGGCGTTGCCACATTCTACCATAGCTACTCAGCGCGGCAAGCTGGCGACGGCTGTCGTCTGGCCGCGAGGCCGGGTCTATGCTACTCTGTAGCCCCGGGACCCATCCCGTTTGATGCAGTAGCTTGGAGACTGCGCTCGCGGGGGATGTCGAGCAGCTTTTTGAGGCCTGCGAGGCATAGCAACAGCACCAAGAGGCCAGCTCCGGAGAGGTCGTTGTGCTCAACCAACAGGGAAGCGAGCAGGGTCGTTACGACAGCGGCCGCAAAGCGCTGGTCAAAGGAGGTCTTGCGTAGGCCTAGGACCAGAAGCACGAATGCTCCAGCTAGCGTCGACACAGGCCAGAGCACCAAGGCAAACCCAGAGATGGCCGCTAGGCCCTTGCCGCCGTGGAAGGCGAGCCACGGCGTGAACGCGTGGCCGATGAGGACTGCGATCCCCGCTAGGTAAAGGAATGGCCAGTCTGTGCCGTGACGCTGGGCGAGGGCGCAGGCGAGGCTGCCTTTGCTCCCATCTAGTGCCAGGACGACCAGCCCGACAGGGGCGCCAGCCACGCGCCACGCATTTCGCGCGCCCACGTTCCCGTCGCCCACTTGCCTGATGTCCAGGCCCGTGACGACCTTGACGAGGATATAGGCCCACGGGATGGATCCAAGGAGCGCGGAACCCAGTACCAGCAAGATGAGGTCACGCATGCCACCTCCTACTAGAAATGTGTGTAGATTTCGGACAGGTTGGTTCCAGGCGGAGAAGGAGGATCGGAGGACGGCATGTGCCATGGACCACCAGGCGAGCCGAGACAGAATCCGCTGCGGCTGGACCGACTCGCATGGGATCATATCACGGTATGGGCGCATCGAGTAGCATATAGAATAATCCGCACCTCGATGGGCGCGGGTCTCGCGGTCTCTAGGAGTATGCGCACCTTCCGCTGCGGCGGCCAGCGCCACAAGGGCTAGTGCTGAAGGCGCCCAATCGCACCAGGGCTTGCGCAATGAGCCGTGCGCGACTCGAACGCGCGACAACCTGCTTAAAAGGAATCCTTGCTAAAAGGGCGCAATGTACTGAGGAACCACAAGGGGTGGTGGGGCCAGGCGAGCGGCAATACAAGGGGTGGTAGTCAGCGCGAGCAACGGTGAGGTAGCCAAGTGCGAGCACCTTACGCCGCGCTGATCGGGCGGGGATATCTGCCAGGTCTTGGGGAGAGGGCGGCCCATCGCGGCGGGGGTGTTGTGCCTACTCCTTCTAGCGCGCCCAGCAGGAGTCGAACCTGCAACCTACGGATTCGAAGTCCGATGCCCCAAATACCTAATCAGGCACGCAATTGGAAGGAATAGACAGGAAAGAAATCCCAGCCTTATTAAACGAAAGTATCCGTGTTCCGAGCCGAAATTGCAGCGTCCGGCACTTATATTGCATTGCCAGTAGCGGCCTGATTGTAGAGGCAGTGGACTAGCGCGTCAACCAACCATCGTTGGTCTCAACGCTCTAGGAGGCAGCCACGAATTGGCAACTAGGGCTCTACTCGCCGTAGTGTTCTTTCAGCTTGTCGAAAAGGAGTTGGAAAACGCGATCGCGATCTACATGGTGGCATCCAAGAGTGCGACCCATCTTCCCGGTAAAGTGATAGTCTAGGTCCCAATCTACCTCGGGGCAGTCTACCGTTTCCCAAGCAGCGAGCTTTGGTTCCACCAGGGCGGCTATGTCTCCCAAGTCAAAGAAACGCTTCTTGGGGCTGGCATACGCAGGGTTCTGATGGCGATACTCGTGTAGATAGGCGCCCAGCTCCCCGTACGGTCGCACGAGCTCCGCCGATTCCTCCATGGGGCACCGTAGCATCCGAGCCGCTCGGACGTCGCCAAAGACGTTAGAGTTGTAGCATTTTTCGGGCCAACGCGTTTTCAGATGCCAGAAGGCCACCACGTAGCCCAGGATGCGCGGCTCTTTCAGCGGCGCCGATGCCATGTCCGTCGCAGCAGCAAGGACGACCACCCAAAGGGGATCTTCTGGGCTGGCCGCCATGGCCCGGTCAAGGATGAAGTCCACGCCCTCGGATGCGAAGGGCTCGAACTGGTAGCGCAGGGGATGCGAACCGCGCAGAACGGGCCATCTGTCCCCAAAGCTTGCCTTGGCGAGTACCAGCTCGATTTCCCGTTTGGACCTCTCGATTCCCCCCGGGCCGCCCCACGCGTTGTCGTAGTTCGCCGCAACAAAGCCCTCGATTTGGAGGCGCTCCAGTGAGAGGATGGCGAGCGCAATGGCCCATTGGTCATCGATCTCGTTCTTGGCGTCGCTGTCAATCACAACGCGCAGTTTCTGGCCTCTGGGTGGTATGCCGGGGACGGCTCGATGTCGTGGATCGCCAAGATGACCGATACGTGTGTCAGTCATCGTGTTATCCTAGCCTTTTCAGTAGCCTCTGATCGGGTGGTAACATTGAAACTCAGTTCGCTGTTGATATTGTCGTCAGGCCTGATGCCTATTGTCACCACTCAGCTGCCGCAGCAAGTCAAGCGAACGCTTCGCTTCGACAGCAGGATACTTACCCCAAGCGCACTCGATCGACACCCTACCGGAATAGCCAATATCCTTCAGCACCGCAAAGAGCTGAGCAAGGGGATAGTCGCCACTGCCGGGATGGCGGTTGTAGGTATCGGCGACGTGGACGTGCGCCAGCCATTCTGGGGCGAGAAGGATGTCCTCCAAAGGCTCATTATCGACCATGAAGTGATAGATGTCAGCAAGAACCTTCACCTGCGCGCGACACCCGACATCCTCAGCCATCAGGACCGCCTCAGTGTAGGTGTTGAGTATGTTGGATTCACTTCTGTTCAACGGTTCTATCGCGATAACAACTCCGTGGGGTTCTGCCACCTCCGCACACAGTGTCAGGAAACGGATTAGCTGACTCCAGGCCACGGTCCGGGGGAAGCCATCAGGCACTCTACGTGCTTCTCCACTCCCAAACACGATGAAGTGAGCCCCTCGCCAGGCTGCACGATCTATGGCCCGCCTCACATAGCTCTCGACTGCCCTCCATTCCACCTCAGGGCCGACGATCTTGAGAATGCCCGGCACAAAGCAGTTGAATCCATCAACCCGCAATTCTGGGAAAGTCGTTTTCTCTGCTTGAGAAAGAAAGATGGCCTCATCGTCCAGAGGGAGCAAGCTAGGGGCGACCTGCAACTCCACAAAGTCGAAGCCTTCCGCTAAGCGACTGCTCTGAGTTGGTGCCAAGCAGATACCGATGGGATTCTTTGTTGGGCTCATTGCGGTTCCCTCTTCTAGTTGTGCGCCACATTGCGTGGCGAGGTCTGTAAGCGTGCGGTGCTTCGAGTGTCATCTCGGTCGATTCAGTCCCATAAGGGCGACGTGCCTAACTATGCGAACCGGGGTAGATGGGGTGCATGCACCGCCAGCATCTCATCCAGCATCCGTTCGATCTGAGGTCACAGAGAGCGCAGAGCTGACCATCGGATCCGCGAGAAATGCTTGCAGCGCTGCCTTGCGATCGCCACTGAGCGCAGCCTCTACCGAGAGTCTTTGCACCAAGATGTGAGGTCTAAGAATGTCCGCTAATGTCTCGGGCAGAGCGCCCACGTGCAGTGGCATGATTCCGTATGTGCCGACCGACGAGGATACCTCTACGATCGCTTCATCTGGTAGATTGTCAATCGCACCTCGGTTGGGCATGTTGGCCATGTGGATCGCGCCGCTGTTGGAAATCATTGCTTCGATGATCGAGACGACCTCCACCCCTTCGTCCTCAGGAAGGCCTTCTAGAGCGAACTCCTCCTCATCCCGTATCGATTGTTGCACCAAATCCTGCCACTGCTGAGCGCGTTTTCGCTCGTGGTTCATGTCGTGAGCGCGAACGCCGGATTCCATCAAGAGGCCCTGCATGCGACCACGATAGGGCTCGGCTGGATGGCACAGAGGAGGATAGTGCTCCGCAAAGTGACCTCCAGCGTACGGCAACACGCCAAAGGTCTCCAACACCTACTTGGTTGTTGGATCGGCTACCTTGGCACCAATCAAGGGCAGAGCATCTCGCCCATCCTTCATCCGCAACTGCAGAAAAACCCCGCAATGGTTAAGCCCCGCTGCCGGCGCAGGAAGAATCAAGTCGGTTGGAGCTATATCCATGATCCCTTCTGCCAAGTGCGGGACATAGCGAGCTACTCGAGGATTGCAGGCGCAAGTACATAACCCTGCGATGTGGGACAGACCTTGTTGTACTGCGCCGAGGCATGTGGCTGCGAGGGGATTGGTGTAGTTGAACACCCAAGCTGTCGGCGCTACTCTCCTTACGTCTTGCGCGACGTCAGCCAGAACAGGGATGTGTCGTAGCCCCCGCATGATACCACCTGGCCCGACCGTATCGGCGATGGGCATGCAGATACCATAACGGGCCGGAATCTCGATGTCTTGTTCCCGGGCATCAAAACCCCCTACCGAAATCGCTACGATCACATAGTCAGCACCCAAGAGAGCTTCTGTCTGGTTTGTCGTTACCTCAATCTGAAGATCCACATCACGCCGGTCGACCCATCGCTCGGCCAATACCTCCATAGTCTCTAAGCGTTCCGGATCGATGTCCATCAGAAGGAGCGTGCTACCTGAGAGCAGCTCCGACGCCATAAAGTGACGAACTGCCTCTGGGGGAAAGGTGCTGCTTCCTCCGTCGATGACAGCGATTCCCTTGGGCCTGCCAAAGATCTTTTGCTAATCAGACAACTGGATCTGATCGATGCGAACAACCTGGTTTGTGCGCGCAGACTGATAGCAGGCCTCAACGACCTTCATCTCATGCATGTTCTCTTCGATGCCGTTCATCGGCTCTCGCCCCTCGCGCACAGCATGTACAAGCTCAAGGAAGGAGGCCGCAAAGGATCGCGCTTCTGGCTGTTCGGGGTACTCGACGAACGAGATCAGCTCATTCTCTCGGTACAAACGGTAGGCCCCTGTCTGCCCGGGGGTCCGTTCTATCCGGATGGTTCCGGCTTCGCCCTCGATCTTGGTCGCCGCGCTGAGCATCACGCCGCGACGGTCCCAAAAGTGACATCCCCAGTTATGCAGATCGCTCACCCGCGTGCCGTTGGACATGACTAGCATGAGGTTAGTGAAGTTCTCTCCTACCTCCGGGTGGCTGCCATGGTATCCCATCTGGGCGTAGACGCTCTCCACATCCGCACCAACCAGATAGCGAGCCATGTCGATGTAATGGGTGTTCTTGTCAATGATCATCAGCCTAGTTGCCGGCGGATGGTCCTCTGGGTGTCCCCAAAAGGGTTCGCTAACGGTAGGCAACCCAAGTTGCTTGCGTCGACCAGAGCTGCTCCAGGAGAAATTGGCATTCTCGGCAAAGTCGATGTAAAAGACGGGACCGATCTCACCTGAGGCGATGTCCTGACGGGCACGCATAGCGTCGACAAAGAAGCGATAGTTGTAGCTTACTCGAAGCTTGACACCGTTGTTGCGGATAGAATCTGCGATGCGCTGGGCCATCGCCCAGTCAGTCGCCAACGGCTTCTCGCACAGGATATGAAGTCCTCGCTCCGCGCACGCACAACATATATCGCCGTGGGTCCACATTGGGGTAAGAACGCTGACAAAGTCCACCCTCTCACGATCGAGCATCTGGCGATAGTCGTCATAGACGCGCGGTACACCGGCCTCCAGAGCCCTCTGCCTGGCTTCGGCCGCAGGATCAGCTCCGGCAATCAGATCGATGCGGGAGTCTCCTATATAGTCCGGTATGTGACCATGCTGTGCGATGCCCCCCAAACCAATCAGCGCAACGCGAGCCGTGTCATCACTCACTTTGGTCTCCTCTCTAGGCAAGCCTGAAACCCGAGTCGGCAAGAGAAACGCTCGCCGATTGGATACTACTCCTTCATGCCCGTGAAGACAACGCCACCAATAAAGTACCTCTGCAAGAAGAAGAAGAGCAGCAGCGGCGGCAACATTACGAGCACGGTTGCTGCCATCTGGTACTGAATGGTCGGGCGGCCGATTGTGGGCATACTGAAACG
>JBNGEB010000091.1:0-8360 GCA_049975585.1 Anaerolineae bacterium | reverse complement strand
CGTCCAGCCCGTACCCCGTGCCGTCGAGAATCACGCCCAGAGCCGTCCCCTCGACGCCAGCATCGGCTAGGCAAGACGCGAGGTGCGCGTGGTGATGCTGCACCTCCACGCGCTCTACCCCCACCAGACTCCTAGCATAGCGAGACGCGGCATAGTCTGGGTGCATGTCGCAAGCCACGACCTCGGGCTTCACATGGAACAGGTTCTGGAAGAGCTCGACCACCTCTTGGAAGTAGCGTTGCGTCTCCAGGTTCTCCATGTCGCCAATGTGCTGGCTCATGAAGGCGTATTCTTCTCGCGTCAGGCAGACCGTGTTCTTGAGCTCTGCCCCGCAGCCGAGCGTAGGCGTCGTTTCAAAGCCAAGCTTGATGGGAGAGGGTGCATAGCCGCGCGCTCGTCGCACCGGCTGAGCCACACCGTGGTCGGAGACGAACCACACGCTGTCATCGCAACGCGACTGGATGCCCCTGTCATGCAGCAAGAACCAATCAGCGATGTCGCCGAGACGCTCCAACGCCTCGTCGTTGTCGCGCGCCAAAGGCTCTTCGCTCAGGTTGCCGCTGGTCATGACTAGGGGCACAGAGACCTCCCGAAGAAGCAGATGATGCAGCGGCGTATAGGGCAGCATGATCCCGAGCAGGCGTGTATGGGGAGCCACGTTCTGAGCGACAGAGCTGCTCGGAGCACGCTCAGCCAACACAATGGGTGCCGCCATGGACGTCAGCAGCTCCTCTTCCTCAGGGCGTAGATTGACCTCCTCGCGAGATGCCTCCAGATCGCGGCACATGATGGCCAGCGGCTTGCCCGGACGCCGTTTCCGCTCGCGGAGTCTTGTTACCACCTGGGGGTTCGTCGCATCGCAGGCAAGCTGCATGCCGCCCAGACCCTTGATCGCGACGATCTCTCCCCGCTTCAGATGCTGCGCAGCCGCGACCAGGGCGTCGTCTCGTTCGGCCATCGTCTCGCCGCTAGGAGCCAGCAACACCAACTGGGGCCCACACACGGGGCAGGCGTTGGGCTGCGCGTGAAACCGCCGATCCAGAGGATCGTCATACTCGCTCTGACAGGCCAGACACATTTGAAACGGAGCCATGGTCGTGCGGGGACGATCATACGGTACATCGCCAATGATGGTGAAGCGAGGCCCGCAATTGGTGCAGTTGGTGAACGGGTAGCGATAGCGTCGATTGGAGGGATCCAAGAGCTCCCGCAAACAATCGGGGCAGGTAGCCACATCAGGGGAGACCAGTTGGTAGGCCCCCTGTTGGGCCTCGCTCTGCAGGATCCGGAACTGCATGTGTCCCTCGACCGCCGCGGGTTCGCAGCTTACGCTCTCAACCTGCGCCAGCGGAGGGGCTTCTGCGGATATCGCCTGGCAAAAGGCATCGAGCTCGCCATTCTCGCCCTCGGCCTGGATTTCCACGCCCCAACTGGTGTTGCGAATCCAGCCGCAGACATGATGCTCCTGGGCAAGCCGATAGATGGTGGGGCGGAACCCCACCCCTTGCACGATGCCCTTGACGGCGATGCGCAGCGCACTGTCGTGCGCGCTCAACTGGAGAGCTGATCGGCCAACCATGTGGTCCACTCTGGGATTCCCGTGCCTTCGGTAGAGGACACCGATAGCACGGGCACGCCTGGGTTCAGCCCCTGCACGAGCCGACGGAACTCGGGCTCGTCAAAGGCCAAGTGCGGCATGAGATCGATCTTGTTGAGCACCACCGCATCGGTACGCTGAAAGATGGCCGGATACTTGAGCGGCTTGTCCCAGCCCTCTGGCACACTGGACAAGGCGATGCGCAGCGATTCCCCAAGGTCAAAGCCCACAGGGCAAATGAGATTGCCAACGTTCTCGATGAACACCAGATCGAACTGGTCCAGGTCAAGCTGATCAAGCGCCCCTCGCACCTGCCGCGCGTCCAGGTGGCATCCACCACCGGTATTGATCTGGATCGCCGGAAAGCCCTCGCTCCGCACGCGATCCGAGTCCACCGTCGAGGCCACGTCCCCCTCGATCACGGCGATGCGGAATCGGTCAGCCAGCGCGTGCGCCGTCGCCAACAGAAACGTCGTCTTGCCAGCGCCGGGGGACGCCATGATATTCACGAGGGCCACGTCATGCTCTCGGCAAAAGGCACGTACCTCTGCGGCAATGCCCTCGTTGGCCCGGAAGATCCGCTCTACTACAGGAATGCGTCTCGTGGACATAGAGTCACTCCACCTCGATACTATCAACATAGAACTCGTTACCGGTCACGACACGTGCCTGAGCCGCGCCACATTTGGGACACGTCCAATCAGCGGTCTCTGGCTCCCACGAATGGCCACAGGCCCGACACTCTACCTTTACAGGGAGCCGACGAAAAGTCAGTTCGGCTCCGCGTGCACAGCTCTTTTCGCTCAAGAAGTCAAAGTAGAACTGCACGCTATCGTCCACAATGCTGGACAGCTCACCGATAACAAGATGGATTCGCAATACTCTGTCAGCCCCCGCCTCGGCAGCGTGGCGACAGACGATATCCAAGATGCTCTCGGTGACAGCAAGCTCATGCATAGCTTGATCATTGTAGGCAGCGAAGCGAGTCGTTCCAAACAAAGAGGGGGGATACCGCCACGCGCCTATGCGCGGGCAGTTGGGGCGGCGTTCATGAACACGAACCATGCACCCCCTAAGCCAAGGGTAATGTCTCCGAGGCTAAAGACGTTCGAGAAGGGCAAGCTGGCAGGGATGCACCAGATATCGCCTAGAAACCAGAGGGGCGTATCGGAGGTAATCACCACCGAGTTGCTAGCAATAGACGCTGCCACTTCCTCGGGAGTGGACGCCAACCCTGCCATCCGCAAAGCCTGCATAGAGGCCGGCATGGCGCCCCCGTTGGCCAAAATGGCTACGCCGTTGAGCAAAAGGCCCAAGCCCAGCAAGGGAATGCCAGGCACACGCCAGTTGGCCGCGCAAAAGATGCCCACCGCAACCATGCTCATCACGTAGGAGCCATGCCAGAGCGTCTCTCCATAGGGCACAAGGCTCCAAGCACTAGAGAACATTAACACCTGCAAGCCCAGGCCCAGAGGGACAAGCCATGGCCATTGGAAGTCTACATGCGCCAGCCCCGAGACGGTGCGCCACAGCACCATGGCTGCCACAAGCCCCGCCAAGACGCCAAGCAAAAAGATCACGGGACCCGGCTCTTTTCGGGTTCGCCAACGCGCCACGCCATCTGACCGTCGACCTCGTCCACTAGCTCCACCATTGCCTGCACAACTTGCGGGTCGAACTGACCGCCGGCGTTCTCGCGCAATTCCTGGAGTGCTACCTCCAGCGACAGGGGATCGCGATACACCCGACGCGATGTCATGGCGTCAAAGGCATCCGCCACACGCAGGATACGACTGCCAAGTGGGATCTCTTCGCCTCGAAGGCCGTCGGGATAGCCGCCCCCGTCATAGTCCTCGTGATGGTAGAGAATCAGGTCCTGGCCCTCGCTAAAGAGCCGAAAGCTATTCACAAGGCGAGCCCCGATACGGGGATGCTCTTGGAAAGCAAGTCGCTCCTCGGTATTAAAGGCGCCGGGCTTGAGCAGGAGCGAGTTGCTCATCCCGATCTTGCCAAGGTCGTGGAGGCGCCCAGCCATCCGGATCGTCTCGATGTCATCATCTCCTAACCCCATCTTTTTAGCGAGGGCTGCGGCGATCTCGGCGACGCGCTGCGAGTGCTGGAACGTGTTCGGATCGCGCGCGTCAATCGAGTCCGCCATGCCAATGAGCGCTTCGCGGGTCTGTTGCTGCAGCTCGCCGATGTACTGAAGCGACTGTCGCACCACAACCAACGGCAGGGCCAGCGTGACGATGCTCCACCACTGGTTCTGCCACATGGTGGCCATGACCGCACCGAGAGGGATGATGGTGAGGCTATCCCACGTGATATCGCGGAAGTTGATCCGCCACAAGCGTCCATAGGACGCGCCCGTCGTCAGCGCCACAACGGTAGTCACCAAACCCGTGTTGATCACAAAGTAGGTGATCATGATGAGCATCACAGCCCCGGCGTTGCGTAGGGATTCGAACGGCATGCGCGACCCCACATGGAGGATCTCGTAGCCAAGCGCGGCGATACCGAACGTTAGGGTCATCTCGGCCGTGTTGAAAGCACTCTTGTACCAATCGCGATGAAGGCCGATCTCAGCACCGAGGGTCCCCAGAACCGTGATGAGAACGGTCGCAGAGGGCCCATAGATGATGGCGGCTGCCGTCTTGACGGCACATGAGACGGTGATTTCTGCGTTGTTCTCGAACGGCAAGACAATAGGGTACAGGTCCGCAAGGGCGACGAGAAAGGCAAACAGGAGGATCTGGGCGACAAGAGGGGCGTCCCACGACGCGTAGAAACACGCCAGCCCCACAGCAACCAAGGCCAACGCCACGATGGAGAGGATATACGCTTGGGCTATGCGAGGCAGGGATCTCATAGCATGGTCGCTCTTGGTGAACCGCCGGCGCTCGGCCCTAGACGCTTGTTCGCTCGCTACAACCCCAGCGGGACGCGAGCTCTGCGGGTTACGAGAGCGTGGCTCTACGTTACCCTACAGCCCTGCTGGAACCTAGCGCCACTTCCAGCCAGCGGCGGCCGTGGCGATAAGACCAGCGACTACCATGACAACGTACATTGCTCGGACGTAGGCCGACTTGATGCGCCATTTCATGGGGAAACTCCTCCGTCTAGGAATGTAGGAACAATGCGTTCCGAGTTCCCCTTCGCTCCGCTCTGGCCGTGCTCACACACGGCCGAGGCCGAGCGCCTGGCGGTTACACCCCCTTGGGCATGGCGCCGTGGCTGCCGCGCCCCCTATCATCAGAGAAAGCGCTCCACAGCTCAAGGCGCCGGTTGATGGCATCCAACGTAGCTTTGGCGGCCGCTGTAGGCAGGCAACGCCCAACGATACAGGTCCCAGTAAGCTCTTCGGAGGCTCCCTGCCCATCGGCTGACACCATCACGAACATCACGTCGTGATCGCCGACATGAACAATCCTAGACTCTGCCAGGCGCAGCGCCACCGGCACGTTGGTAACCTCGCTAGCGGCCCGGAGCGTCACCTCTGCAGCAGCTCGCGCGACCTCCGAATTGCCGTCTTCTGCGATGGCCTCCTCGCAACGATGCTCCCCGTTAACTCCCGCAAGTGTGACGCAGACGCAAGCCTCATCGGGCTGGAAACGCACATCTACCAGCTTGGGGCGCATGTAGGCTCGAGCCGTAGGCGGCAACTGCACCACGCTAATCTTGCGATAGTCCACCGAAATGCCATAGCGCGCTCGCAACAGCGACTCGGTATCACGGACAATCCGCTTGGGGCTCCGACCGAGCGGGCCAACCACGTGGATCTCGGCGATCCCGCCGGTCTCGCCGACGATAAGGCGCACAGCATCCACACCCGTGATACAGGCAATAGCTTCTTCAAGTTCGGGAATCATTGCCGATGGATCGGCCACAGGAGGCACCTTTCTGGTATCTCTCTGCACGATTGTGAGCATAGGATGCCCTCACGGCTCTTGGGACCATCACTTGCCCCGAGCGCACAATTGCTCCCTTTGTGTCCATTATATCATAACCTCGCACTAGCGAAAGTGATTCCGCAGCGATTGGGCAAAAGCGAGTCCTGACAGAAAGCGCGGGCAGCTCCTTGACAGCACGGTTGAGAGGACGTTGAATGCCTCTTGTCAACGAGTAGCGATGGGAGGTCCCTGTGGAGAAACCATACAGTGCTTGGAGTCAAGAGACGCTGCGCCGGCAAGGGCCACTTCCCACCTACAGCGGCGATCACCTCCAAGAGATCGCTTTCCCGCTAGGAGGCATCGGCACCGGGTGCGTCTCGCTCGCCGGCACGGGAAGCCTGCGCGACTGGGAGATCTTTAACCGGCCCAACAAGGGCTCCATCATGCCCTACACGTTCGCAACGCTTTGGGCAAAGCGGGCCGGCCAAGAGCCCATCACGCGGGTCCTACAAGGCCCTCCCTTGCCGCCCTACTCTGGGCAGGGAGTTGCCGGCTTTCAGGGCTTTGGCCATGGGCACCAACGCCTGAACGGTTCAGGCCTGCCGCCGATGCGGTCTGTGACCTTCGACGGCGCCTTTCCATTTGCCAGAGTGAACCTTGCCGATCCGTTGGTACCCGTGAAGGTCTCCCTAGAAGCCTACTCTCCCTTCATACCGCTCAATCCGGACGACTCGGGCCTGCCCATTGCGGTGTTGAACTATTGCATCCGTAACGACAGCCCGTCACCCGCCCACTTATCCCTAGCGTTCAACCTGTTCAACCCGATCGGGTATTCAGGAGATGGCCCAATACAGGGGGAACACCTTGGCCAGAACGTCAACGCTTACGTTGATGACGGCATCATCCGTGGGTTGGCCATGTCGTCGGGCAAACTCACACCCGACGATCCCGCCTATGGCACCATGGCCCTCATGACGACCTGGCCGGACACCTTCCACCAGTTGGCCTGGCTGCGCACCGGCTGGTTCGACGCTCTGCACGATTTCTGGGACACCTTCTCCCGCGAGGGGCGACTGCCTATCCGCGACCTGGGCCCTTCGGAGGACGGGGCATCGGACGTTGGCACCCTCGGTCTCCTGGCAACCCTCGAGCCCGGCGACGAGGTGACGCTTCCCATCTTGCTCGCTTGGCACTTTCCCAACTTTCAGAAGTACTGGGGATCAGCTCAGCCTTGCGATGGGTGTGGCCCCGGTCAGGCGCAGTGGCGCAACTATTACGCGTCCCAGTGGAAGGACGCCACCGATGTGGCGCGCTACTATGCCGTCAACAAGAACCGTCTCTACGGCGGGACCAAGGCTTTCGCCGACGCGTTGCTGGAAAGCACACTCCCCGACCACGTCCTGGACGCGCTCTCGAGCCAGGCATCCATTCTCCACAGCCCAACGGTGCTCCGCCTGGAAGACGGCACCTTCTACGGGTTCGAGGGCTGTCACGGCCACGCCGGATGCTGTGAGGGATCATGCACCCATGTATGGAACTATGCGCAGACCGTGGCCTTTCTCTTCCCGTCGCTCGAGCGGTCCATGCGCGATGCCGACTATACCTACAATCAGCGTCCCGATGGCCACATGGCCTTCCGCTTGCAGTTGCCTCTGGGTAGCCCCATGTGGGAGTTCCACGCCGCAGCCGATGGCCAGCTCGGCGGGATCCTCAAAGTGTACCGCGACTGGCTCATCTCGGGTGACGACGAATGGCTCAAGAGCCTATGGCCCAAGGTCACCAAGGCCTTGGAGTACGCTTGGGAGCAGTGGGATCCGGACCGGGATGGCGTCATCACCGGGGTCCAGCACAACACCTACGACATCGAGTTCGTTGGCCCGAACACGATGATCGGCTCCTTCTACTTGGGAGCCTTGCGGGCGGCCACCCTTCTCGCGGAACACCTTGGCGACCAGGAACGGGCCGCCCTCTACCGTCAGGTCTATGAGCAGGGAAAAGCGGCGAGCGAGGATCTGTTTAACGGCGAGTACTATATCCAGCAGTGTCCGGACGACGTCGATGTCAAGTACCAATACGGCGACGGCTGCCTTTCGGACCAACTCATCGGGCAGTGGTTCGCGCACATCGTGGGATTAGGCTATCTGCTGGATCCCGAACACGTGCGCAGCGCCGTCAAAGCCGTGTTCGAGCACAACTGGCGCACCAACTTTTGGGAGCACGCGAATCCCCAGCGGATCTATGCACTCAACGATGAGCAGGGGCTGCTGCTCTGCTCCTGGCCGCGCGGGAATCGACCTCGCTTCCCCTTTGTGTACTCGGACGAGGTGTGGTGCGGCATCGAGTACCAGGTGGCCAGCCACCTCATCTATGAAGGATTCGTCGATGAGGGCTTGGCCATTGTCAAGGGGGTGCGCTCGCGCCACGACGGACGACGCCGCAATCCGTGGAACGAGTTCGAGTGCGGCAGCCACTATGCGCGCTCGTTGGCGTCCTGGTCGGTACTGCTGGCCCTCTCAGGATTCCAAGTTAACATGCCCCATCGCACCATCCGCTTCGCCCCCAAGATCGAGATCGATCCCTTCCGAAGCTTCTGGTCGACGGGATCCGGCTGGGGCATCTTCCAGCAGAGCCAGGAGGGATGGGCTGAGCTTACCGTGGTGCAGGGCAGCCTGACACTCGCGACACTCGGGCTTGGGACACTATCCGGTAGCGAGGCTCGATCCACTCTCTCGAAGGAAACCGTAGCGTGTAGATGTGAGCCAGCCAAAGAGGGCTACAACGTCGTCTTCACGCCAGAGATCGTCCTGGGCGAAGGCCAAACCCTGCGAGTTGCGCTGACGCCATAGTTGCTCGACGCTACGCTGATCACGCCC